>NZ_CP109328.1:954546-1272728 GCF_035918155.1 Streptomyces sp. NBC_01591 | reverse complement strand
TCCGCGAACACGACGCGCCGTCGCTACGCGACGGAAGACGACCACGCACTCCGTGTGGTCCGGGACTTCGTCCCGGGGATCCGGGCCACTCCGTGGCCCTTGAGTCCAACTCCGCTGGACTCTGGCCCTGTTCGCTCCGCGATCAGGGCGACGGGCCGTGCTCCGCACGGCCCTGGGCTGGCTGCATGTGCGGGCGTCAGGGCCTGGGTGTGCTCGGCTGCTTGATGGGGCATCTCTTTTCCGCTGACTCGTGGTCGGTTTCGGGAAGAGATCAGTCCGTCTTATGGAAGCAGAAAAACTATGGAATCTTCGAGATGTCTGCGGGCCCCTCTTCGGAGACGTCGCGGGCGGTTCCGGACCGGTCCTCTCGGAGGATCTCGTCCATCAACTTGCCTTGATCTTCGGGTAGTTGACCTGCTTTCTGTTTGGTGCGGGTCTTGCACAGCCACGGGCCGATCATGACGCTTTCGCCGTCGGCCTCGATCCATTCTCTGGCCCCTGGCGGGCGGCCGTGACGCTCTACGAAGGCGCGCAGCAGCAGCGCTGTCTGCTCGAAGGAACGGCGTTTCCTGGTACCGGATGTGACAGTTGTTCTCGGCGTTTTCTTCAGCGGGACTTGATCGGCGGTCAGGCCGAGGCTGGTGAGAAGGTCGCGCTGGCCGGAGTTGAGATCGTGCCAGGTGGTGAACTGACGGTGCAGCCAGCTGCCGGCCTTCACGCCGTCGATCACCGTGTCGCGGCGCAGCGTGGCCGGGTCGTGGCCGGCTTCGATATGGCGCTTGATCAGGTGGTATTTGCGGTGCCAGTCGGGGCCGTGCGGGAGCGTCCAGTGCGGGTCGAGGGCGGTGAGCTGGGCTTCGCGGCTGGGGGCGAGACGGCCTTTGCGGGCCAGGGACCGCTGATCGACGAGGAACTGACCGCCCGGTTCCTGGGAAGGGATGGCGAGGTGGCCGTGTTCGGTGTGGAAGGCCTCAACGGTGGCCATATGCCCCTGCCAGGCGGCTTCGCTGTCGTCCCAGACCATGCCCAGGTCTTCGAGCTCGGCAATCCAGTCCTCGGCGAGAGAACCCTGGTGATAGGCGGTGCGTTGCCCGGTGATGAACTGGCCGAGCCGGTAGCCGTAGGCATCCTCGTAGTCGGCCGGGACACGCAGGTGACCGTGCTCGGTGTGATAGCGGACGGCGGCCGCGAGTCCCGCGCGGCGGGGTGCGGACAGAACCGCACCAGCAGCGGGCCAGGCCAACAGGTCCATGGCCCGGGCGATATGCCCGGGGTCGAGCGTGAAGTCGAACCGGAACCGGCGTGTGATCAGGGTGTGGGTGTTGGCGTCCAGGCGGCGCTTGGCGTTCTTGCGCGGGGCCCGGGCGGCAATCGACTGGTCATGATGCCGGAGCGCAGCGGTGACCAGCCACAGTGCCTCGTAGGGGGTGGAGAGGAGGTCGGTGGGGTCGGCGTCGGGTGGGGTGTAGGCGGGGATGACCAGGCTCGCCGTCTTGCGCTCGATGGTCGGGGGCTTACGCAGAGCGCGGCCGAGGCCGCCTGGACGATGCGGCGCACGCTCGCCGTACGGTCCGCGAACACGACCGCGTCCACGGCCGGCAGGTCCACTCCCTCGCCCAGGACCTGGGCATTGGTCAGCACGCCGCGGTCGGCATCGGCGAAGCCGGTGAGGATGGCGTGGCGCTGGTCGGGGGTGTGGGTGCCGTTGATCGACTGCACGAGAAGGTCGTCGGCCCATACGGGGCGTTGATTCCCAGGGAGGGCACGCAGCGTATGGGGAAACTGGCGGGCGAAGTCGGCGGCGTCCGCGACCTGCTGGAAGTACACGATCACATGCTTGAGGTGGTGCTCCGTCATGGCCCTGAGGACGGCCAGGTGCAGCGCCGTCGTGCGACGGGCACTCGGCGCGAACCCGGTGTGGGCGTCGCCGGAGTTGGTGAGGACGGTGCGCAGGTCGGTGCTGGTGATCGTGGGCACGAGGAGCTGGTAGTCGGCCAGGACGCCGTCCTCGATCGCGTCCGCGTGGGAGTAGGTGTGCAGGCGCGGGCCGAAGACCTTCGGATCGTCCATCGACGCGATCAGAGAGGGAGCCTCCCAGGCCGGGACGGTGGCCGCGGTCCGCTTCGGCTGGGGCCGTGTATCGGGGGCCTCGGTCAGGCGCGGAGCCTCCCACTCGTACGGGGTTGCGGTCATGTAGAGGCGGCGGTCGGCCAGGACACGCTGGTGGTCGTGGATCATCGTCCACTGCTTGTCCCAGCTCCCCGCCGTGCGGTGCGCCTCGTCCACGACCAGGAGGTCGAAGACAGGGGCAGCGAAGACGCTGTGCTGGGACTCCTCGATCCTGGAGAGGGAATCGAACGTGACGAACACCGTCGCCCGCTCACGCCGTTTCCTGCACTGAGCAAGCCAGTACGCCAGGTACTCCCCCGAACCCGTACTCACCGCCCCCGCACCCGCCAGCACAGGATGCTTACGGGCATCGGAGGAAGAGACCGCCATCAACGGCTCACGGCGCCCCTCCGCGCGGGCCGCGGCCGCCCACTGACCAATCAAATCCAGGCCCGGCACCGCCACCAGGAGATACCAGACATCGAGAGCTTCCGCAGTGCGCAGCGCGGTCAGGGTCTTCCCCGTCCCACACGCCGAGACAATATGCCCACGCGAACCCGGGCGCTTCAGATGCCGGGCTGCGCTGTCCACCGCCTGCTGCTGATCTGGGCGCAGCACACGACGTTCGGGGCGAACCGAGATGGGCGGGCCGTCGTAGTTGGGGTCGGTGGTCATCAAGTGGTTCCTCAAGGACACGGGAGGAGACGTTGAGGCTGGAGCGGCGGTGGTCAGCAGTACGGCCAGTGGATTCCTTGTCCGCGGCCTCTGATCGCACGCCATTCAGGGACGGGGACCCGGCCGGCCGCGGCATAGATCCAGCCCTTTTGGTGGTAGACGCGGTTGAGGAGCGTGTCGAGGACGTGCCAGTCGGCGTGATGCCCGCAGGCACTGCACCGGTTGGGGTTGAAGCTGCGGCCCCGCTGCCAGGCGGGGCGGTCGTGCAGTTGCGCCGCGATGTCTGCCGTGTCGCCGTCCGGTGCCGCCAGGATGCGGCGTGCCATGGCGACGGCCTCGGGGAAGTCCGTGGTGGTGAACTCCTCGCCGCGCGGGCTGTATGACGGCAGCAGCCCGAACACCCACCACAGGGAGAAGGAGCACCGCTCGCACGGCGCCTCGTATGCCAGCACGTCTACCTGCAGCGAACTCACCAGGCCGCACCTCCTTACACGGTGATCCTGGCACATCGTTTCTTGGCGCTGGGCGCGGTCTGGCAGGGGGGCAGGTAACTGGTAGAGAGTCCGTCCGGTAGCGCTCAAGTCCGGCGACAAGGGCGACGGCGGTGTCCGCTGCCTCTCGGCGCTGCGCTGGTTCGCGGGCGGTGTACATGTGGCCGAGGGGCAGAAGAGGGTGTCAGCCGTCGCGTCTTCGTCCACGACAGGCGCCTCCGTCCCGTAAGGGAGGAGGCGCCTTCTCGGATCAGAGGGTGTCGTCCATGGACGCTTTCCCGGTGCTCCAGCAGGTCGGACCAGAGCCAGCCGCTGCCTGAGCCATCAGGCCTGCAGCTCGGCCTCTGGCCGGCCTGCTTCGGACGGTTGCCCTCGTCCCTGCCAGAGGAAAAGGGCACACCAGTCCTGATTTATCTAGTGGCCAGTCTGCCGCCAAGCATGACTAGCCAGTCTTCTTCACCAGTGAGCCGACAAAACTCATGCGGTGAAACGCAGGGTCCTGGTCCTGTAAGGATCCTGCGAACAACCCCGAGCATGAAGGTCTGGGTGACTCCTTGCACGCCTTGAACTGAGACGGGAGCTGACCCAACGTCGACTCGCCCCGGATTCCTGCTGGCCAGTGGCCGGACAGGAGTCAACTCGGGCTTGGATACGCGGTGGACCAATGTAGTTGGGGCCCGCGTGGGTGGCGTTGCGCCTGTCAGAGTAGGGCGTGGAATCGAGTCCTGCGCAGGCGGGAGCGCCAACTCCCGGTGGGGCTCGATCCGGCTGAGCCTGAAGTCCGCGTGGGGTGTCGCCAACGCCTTCGGACCGAAGGCCCAGTGAGCCGACATCAGCAAGTACGGCGGCGGTACGCCGCCGCCGTACGCGAGCTCATGAGGAGCCCACCCGGTGAAGCCCCCGCGTACCGACGAGGCGGCCATGTCGTCCGTCGTACTGTCCGGCCGGACGCAGTCCGCGCCCGCAGTGATCACGCCTTCCCGTTTCGGGATGGCCCAGGCGATCGTGCTGGTCGCCTTTGTGACCGCGGCAGTTGTCCTCTGCCTGGCCGCGCACATGCCCGTGAACACCGTCTACGACGTCCTTCTACTTCTCGGCGGTGCCGGTTCCATCGGTGTCGCTGTTCTCCTCGCCGCAGGTGTCAGTGACCGGCGGCGAAGCGGGAACTTCCTGCGCCGGATCGTCACCGCGGTCCTGAACAACGGGTCGGGGAGCTGAGGCGGCATGGCGCGACCTGAGAACCCGATCGACTACACGGTTCCGGAGGTGGGCATGCTGGCCAAGTACCTCCGGGACCTGCGCAGCCAGTCCGGGATGACCTTCCGTGACCTGGCCGGCATCACCCCCACCTCGTCGGAGTCGGCACTGAAGCGGGCCGTGAAGGGCGGCTCGCGTCCTCCCAAGCAGGTCGTGGTCATCGAGCTCGTCGAGGTCACTGACGGCGATCTCGGCCACGCCCTGAAGCTTCTCGCCGGGGCCGAGAAGGCCGCGGCCGAGGCGAGGCGCGAGGCGAGGCGCTCCACGGTTCTGCCGAAGCCTGGCCTCGCGTGCACCCGGGCCGAACTGGGGCAGGCGATGCGCGATGCGTACAACGCGGCGGCACGACCGACGCTGGACGAAATGGTGGACCGTGCGGGCCTGGCCCTTCCCCGCAGCACGGCCCACCTCATCGTCAAAGCCCGCAACGTGCCCCGGGATGTGCGCACGTACCTGGCGTTCCTGCACGGCATCGGTGTGCAGGAGGCCGAACTGCATCCCTGGATCAAGGCCTGGGTCAGGGTTGTGGGCTGGGGAGCCGGGGTGCTCGAGCAGAAGGTGCTCGGTAGGCCGCACACCCGCTTCGAGTCAGTCTTCGATCAGTGGGTCCGTGGCCTTCTGCGCAGCCCCAGCCTGATGGCACGCCTGCATCCTGGAGCGATCGCCGACAGACCCGACGTTCTGGTGGAGCTCGTCGGCCGCCGCTTCGTCAATGGATTCGAGGAACTGGACATCGCCGCCTGACCTCGATGAGGCTGGGGTGATCGAGGGATCGGTCACCCCAGCACGAGCGGCGGGCGAGGGACACCCGGGAAGATCGAGGCGCTGGTCAGCGGGCATGGTGAGCTAACCCGGACACCGTGGTTCCCCTCTCGTGCCAGTGAGCATCTGATGATCGCCTACGAGGAACCCGAGATCGATCCGCGGTGGACCGAGACGTTCGAGGTCGTCGAGGGCGCTGCACACGGGCGGGTGCTGCGACTGCTCGAACACACCGCGCCGGAAGAGAAGCTGGCCGGCTGGTCACTGCCGGCGATCCACAGGACCGGGCCGGGTGTATGGGATCAGTGTGCTCGTCCGGCGGCTCCGCCGTGGGTGCGTCGGTTCCGATGTTGCCCCGCCGACGGAATGCGGGGCCTGGGCAGGGCGGCTGGGGCATCGTCGCACCGGAGTCCAGGAAGCCATTCCATGCCGAGCGCCTCAACGGATTCGGTCTCTTCACGGCTGAGGCGGGCCGCGCCGGCCAAGTCGCGCAAGTCGGTGATCCACTGACCCAGCGGGAAGCAGGAACTGCCGTGGGTGTCGGTGTAGTCAACGGGGACGCGCAGATGCTGGTAGCGGCGGAAGAAGCGCCGGGCGGCGCGCAGTCCGTGGGCGTGCGTGGCGCTCTGGCTGCCGAGGGGACGGCACAGGGCAAGGGTGAGGGGGCCGCGCTGCAGCGGCAGAGCGGCCAGGAGTGTCTGCTGTGCTTTGGCGAGAGTAGGGAAGGCATCGATCTGCTCGTCTAGCCAGCGAGTGAGGTCGTCCGCGTCGGCGGGGAGCGGGCCCGGGTAGAGAGACAGGTCCGTGTCGGCCTCGCGGGCACGCGTGTACATGCGCTGCCACGCCGCGTGCCAGGCGGGGTTCCACCAGCGGTCGATGTCCTTCAGGGCGCGGGCGTAGGGGGCGGGCAGGGTGCTGTCGGCGGCCAGGCGGCGCTGCTCGGCAAGCCAGGCGCCCAGTGGTCGACCCTGATAGGTCTCATCCGGTTCCGGGAGCAGATGGCCGTGGGCACGGGCGTAGTCCTGGGCAACGGGGAGGAGGTTTTCGGTGCTGTCTTCGGTGTGGGCCCAGGGCATGGTGCAGGTGACCAGGGCGGCGACTCGGGCTGCGGAGAGGTGTCCGGCGGCCTTGAGAGCGCGCTGGTACCCCAGCCAGCAGCCGAGGTGGAACCCGTCATCGGTGATGTGGTTGCTGGGCACGTTCAGATGGCCGTGGGTGTCGAAGAATGCCTGCGCGCAGGCCATCCCGTTCTCCCAGACATCGGGTTCGGGCTCCATGATCCGCAGCATCAGGTGCGGGGCGATCTCCGTTGCGCGTGCCGGGTGAATGGCGAGGGCCGGTGCGGGCGGTAGCAGCCGGGCGCCGTTGATCGGCAGGCGGTGGAAGTAGTGCTCGTCGTACGCCTTGAGCGCGATCATGACCTGGTGCAGGAGGTGGTACGGGGTCCCGAACGTTGCTGCCTCGGGGCGCTGCCCGGGGCCGAAGAGCACCGGGATGACCAGTGTGGAGATCTTGTTCATACCAGGGCCGATGCGCAGAGCGCGGCCGATCGCCTGGACGATGTCGATGGTGGACTGTTTGGGGTCGGCGAAGAGCACGGAGTCGGCCAGCGGGAAGTCGACACCTTCGACACATAGGCGGACGTTGCACAGCACGCTCAGCTCCGCGAGAGTGCTGGCGTGCTGGTCTTGCGGAGGCTGGGCAAACCGGGTCAGGTGCTCTCGCCGCTCTGAACGGCTGTTACGGGAATGGATGCTGGCGACCCATAGGCCGTGGGCGTGGCCGCCGGGGATGGCTGCGGCGGTCTCGGGCAGGGTTTCGGCGAAGGCATCGCTTTGCGCGATGCTGCGGCTGAAGACGACCGTGCGGCGGATGCTGTGTTCCTCGCGCGCTCTGAGCAGGGCCAGCTGGGCCGCCGCTACCCGCATGGCATCGGTCTGGGGCGTGCGGCTGGCCCCCTTGCCGGCGGTCAAGAGGGTGCGCAGGTGCGGGTCGTGGATCTCGGGGGCGGCGATGCGGTAGTCGGCCAGGCGTCCCTCATGGATGGCCTCGGCCAGCGAGTAGCGGTAGGCGACAGGTCCGTAGAGGGAGACGTCGTCCATGGAGGCGATCGGTTCGGTGACGATGTCTCGGTTGACGTCCCAGATGCGGGGCGTGGCGGTGAGGTAGAGGCGGTGGCGGGCGGGGATGGCGTCGTTGTCGTGGATGACGGCCCACGGTTTGCCGCGGGCGCCGGCGGTACGGTGGGCTTCGTCCACGACCGCGATGTCCCAGCGCGGCAGCAGATGGCGCTGGTGAGCTTCGACGAGCTTGGGCAGCGAGGCGTAGGTGGCGAAGGCACTGACGGGACCGTCTGCACCGCGTACGACGGCAGCCAGCCGGGCGGGGTCGCTGGTCATGGTGAGCACGCCGCTCAGGATGGGCTCACTGGTCTGTGTGTCGGAGCACAGGCCCAGGAAGTGGCCCGGCCGGCCGGAGGTGTGCCAGACGCGGGCGGTCTGGTTGAGCAGTTCCAGGGTCGGCATCACGGTCAGGCTGCGGCTGTCGGAGGTGAGCTCGTGGGCGATGTGGACGGCGAGGTGGGTCTTTCCGGTGCCGCACGGCATGATCACCTGCTGGCGTTCGTATCCCATAGCGAAGGCGTTGAGGACGCAGTCGGCCGCGGCGCGCTGGCGTGTCCACAGTTCGCTGGGCAGGCGTTTGGCGGGCTGGTCGTGCAGCACAAGACGGCTCCGGCGCAAGGGCAGGTGACGGGTTTCTAAGGGGCAGGATGCGGACGAGCCCGCGGCGCAGGGCACTCACCCCGGCCTGTCTCACCCGTTGGGGTGAACGCCCCGGGCCCTCTGGGTCCTCACCGTGGTAGGGAGCGGAGTGCGGTGGAGATCCGGTTCATTGCGGGCGTGGCGTCCTGGGCAGGACAGCCGGTGCGGGAGGCGCGATGTACGGCGGGCGGCAAGCATCGTGATTGGACGGTTGCCGGGCCGCCTGGGCAAAGGGGTTGGGGAATACGGTGTGGAGCAGAAGTCTGCCGCGGCGGCCGGTCCGCTTCGTGGCCAACGAGTCGAACTGTTCGTTCTTGTGGCGGGTGGCCGGGGCACAGGGGGTGGAGGTCGGCTTCCTGCTCGCCGAACTCGGCGACGGGCCGCCGGGCCAGGAGGCCCTTCAGCCATATCTGGCCGAGGTGTTCCTCAGCGGTGCGGCGGCAGACCGGCTCGCGGAGATGCTCGGGGTGCCGTCCGCGCGGCTTCGGTGGGCCCTGCCGCATCTGCGCGAGGCACATCTTCTGCCGGGTGGGCAGGCGCGGTGGGAGTGGCCGTGGCAGCCGCTGGCGCACTATCTCGTGCCGGCTTGCGGACTGTGTACGGCGGCACGGGGCGCCGGCCTTGGTGGGGTGTGGCTCGTCTGGCCGGAGCGGTGGCGGATCTGCGAGCGGCACGGCCGGTTCACGCACGTGCGTCAGAGGAATGGGGCGGGAGTGGATCTGGCGCCGCTGCCGGAGTCGGTCGACGCCCACCGTCGGCGGGGCCGGCTTGAGCGGCGGTTCGGGCCGGCCGGAGGGTTCCTGGTCTCGGACGCCTTCGCCCTTACTGGGTGGTGGTGGCGCCGCGCCCCTCTCACCCGGCGGTGGACCGGGCGGGCCGGGCGGGCGGGACTGCAGCCCGAAGTCGTCGAGACGGCATGGCTGTTGGTGTATCCGGAGGTGCTGCAGGTAGCCCGGGCGCTGCTGCGCTACGAGCAGCAACGCGCCGCTCTGCCCGGCGGGCCCTGGGCTGCGGCCGAGTCCCGTCTGGTGGCCGAGCTGTCCCAGCTGGCGGATGCGCTCGAACTGCCGCCGGGCAGGTGGCAGGTCCCGGTGGCGGAGTGGCTCGCCCGGCATCAGCGGTGCGCGCCGGCCACCAGGGATGACGAGTGCGGCGGGCGCCGCCGTGGCCGGAGGCCGGTCACAGCGCTGATCCACCGCGACGACGAGCACCGGGCGCCGCTGGAGAACCTCTGCTGCCTGCCCTGGGACTGGAGTGACTCGTTCACCGTCGTATGAGCTCCCGCCCACAGCGGCACGCCCCGTCTGGTTTCGCACACGTATCTGCCCTGTTCCCTCGATCGTGGGGTGGAGCCGGGTGCGGCTGCGCATGCCCCATCCGTACGTGGATGCTGGAGCAGGGGCACGCACGGTGCGGCCCACGACAACAGCCAAGGGGGCGGCGGACATGCCAGGGGCCCCGGTCAGCGCATGCGACATCACCGTCTGCTACCTCGACCGGTTCGGACGACAGCGCGAGTGCCCGGTGTCAGAGGCCGGCGAGGTGCCGTTCGAGGAACTGGCACCGCTGGAGCGGCCCGTGCCCTACCCGGGACGGCAGTCGTTCGTCACCAACGCGTGGGCCTCGGCCACCGACCAGTTGCTGGCCTGCGGCTCGCTGCGGCAGCAGCGCTGCGGCATGGTCCTGGACCGCGACTTGGCGGTCGGGCTGCGCAGCGCGGGGCCGATGGAGCTGCGCTGGAGCCAGCAGGGGCGCCGCCACCGCCTGCGGCCAGCGTTCGTCGCCTTACGGGCGGGCTGGCGCGAGGTGATCTGCGTGCAGCCGGAGCAGTTCACCGACCGGTGGCAATCCGAGCAGGCGGTGCTGGCGGTGGCTGCGGCAGCAGCAGGCTGGCAGATCCGGGTGATGGAACCTCCCACCGGGGTGGAACTGGACAACCTCCAGCTTCTCTACGCCGCCCGCAGCCCACGATGGCTCACGGCAGGGCAGGACCAGTTGCTGGCACAGCAGTTCACCTCGCCTCGAACCATCCGCTCTGGGCTACGAGCCGCCGCCCTGCCCCCGTACGCGGGGGTGGACCTTGCCTATCACCTGATCTGGGCGCAGCGGCTGCATACCGACATGGGTGTCCCGCTCACCCCGTCGTCGACGGCATGGGCCCGCTCAGGGGAGGCCGTGTGACCTCGGCTTCGCGGCACACCGCAGGTGCGGGGGCGCTCGCCGCTGCTGACACCCTGGCTGTGGGGGACACTATCCGCTTCCGCGGCGTGGCCTGGGTCGTGACCGCCTTCCACGGACCGCGTCTCTTCCTCGACGCCGCAGAGTCGGCAGAGCCTGTGGAGCCGCTGATCATCCTGCAGACGGCCGTGACCTCGGCCTCCGACTTCGCCGTGCTGAACCGGGCGGCGCCGCGCAGTTCGCTGCCCGGCCGCCTCGGCGAGTTCCGTGCGCTGCCGAAGGATGTACGCAAGGCCGCCCTCGCGTGGGAGCGGCATGTCAAGGAAGTACTGCACCAGCAGGCCCCGAACGTTCCCGCCACCACCGAGCCCCGACCGGCCTTCGACCCGCAGCGGCGCACCCTGCGTTAGCGCTACCAGGCCAAGGCCGGCCAGTTGTCGCAGGCAGGAACACCGGTGTCCGCGGCCACTGTCGAACGGAAGTGCGCGGCCTGGCGCAAAGAAGGCCTGATGGGCCTGGTCGACAAACGCAGCCTGCGCAGTACGGCCCCGCACGGGCGCGTCGATGCGCGGGTGGTCGACCTCGTGTGGGAGATCCTGGACGACGAACGCGACAAGGGCCTGTCTCCGGGAACCCTGTCCCGGCTGATCGACCGGGTGCAGCAGACGGTCCGGACCCGCTACGCGCAGCTGCTGGCCGATCCGAAGACCGCCCGGGGCCTGGTGATCAGTCCGGCGACGTTCTACCGGCTACTGGAGCGCCTCGGGATCACCGCGCAGAACGCGCACGACGCGGCGGCCCGCCACGCGGCCGGACCTGCCACATCCGCAGAGCGGCCGGTCGCCCGGCGGGCGACCTGGGCCCGCTGGCCCGGGGAACTGGTGCAGATCGACACCACCGGACTGGACGTCCTCGTCCTCGGCGACGACGGACGGGGCATCTCTGTGGAGCTCACCATCGCCATCGACGTGGCCACCCGCAGCATCGTGGGCTCTCTGCTCGTGCCCAAGCGCACCGGCCGCACAGGCGGGACGGGACGGTGGACCGCCGGGCGGGCCACCCGCTCGTTCGACACCATGCAGGTCGTCGCCCAGACCACGGCCCCGCTACCCGCGCGCCCGGGCTGGGCACCGGAAACCTTCATGGAAGGATCCGACCTCCCCTTCGAGGACCTCCTGGCGGCCGACCCCCGCTTCGCCGGCGCCGCCGCCAGGCCCGTCATCAAACCCGAAACACTCGTCATCGACCACGGCTCGCCGTTCATCTCCGCGGACTTCACCCGCGCCTGCCACTGCATGGGCATCGAAGTACGCGAGGCACGGCTGCGCACCGCCGTCGACAAGGCCATCGTGGAGCGCGCCATGCTGGCGGTGAAAACCGGCTTCAGCCAGTACCTGGCCTCCTACACCCATCACCGTCTGGACCTGCGTGGCAAACGCGTCCGCAAGCAGCCTCTGTGGACAATCCCCCAGCTCCAGGAACTGTTCGAGCAGTGGGTGGTTCTCCGCTGGCAGCAGACCCCTCACGCAGCACTTCGTAGTCCGTTCACTCCTGGGCTGTGCCTGACTCCCAACCAGATGTACGCAGCCCTGGTGTCCCTGCGCGGCTACCGGTCCACCACGCTGACCGCGCAGGAGAACCGCAAGCTGCTGCCGACGGTGTGGGTCCGGGTCAGCCGCAAGGGCTTCCAGATCAACAACCGCACCTACAACCTCGACCGGGGAAAGCTGGACCTCTTCCGTGGGCCCTCCGGCATCGCAGCGCAGCAGGGGCGCTGGGAGGTCCACTACTCCCCCGACCACCCGGAAGTCGCCTGGCTGTTCAACCACCGGGCCGAGCCGGGCACCGACCCGTGGGTCGAGGTGCCCTTCATCCACCGCCGACTGCTCAAGGACCGGTGGACCGAGGAAACCTGGGACCAGGCCCTGCGTATCCACCTCGCCGCCGGCGGCAGCCGCCGTGACGAGGCCGCCGTCACCCGGGCCACCGCTCAGCTGCTGCGCACCGCGGCCGCCGGGCCCTCGCCTACCGCGGCCAGGCCGGGTCCCCGCGCGGCTGCCGCGGTGCCCCGCCCCGCGCGGCCGACGCCCACCACCAAGCCCTACGCCGACGGCCTGCCGCCCCTGGACCCGGACTCCGTCCGCCCCTTCCGCTCCCTCGACCGTCCCTCCGGAGAGCTGTTCGACACGCCCGAGCCCGTCCGTGGCGCGGGCCTGAGCCTGGACGACTTCCTGGCCTCCCTGCCCGGCCTCCACCCGCCCGGCCCCACCGATCCCGGGCCCGTGGGCGACAACAACTGCAGGCCCACCCCAGACACCACCCAAGGTGACAGCAGCACCGGCCCTCCCCCACCGGGCAACGGGCGACAGGGAGATGACCGGTGAAACCCCCCGTACGTGACGCTCAAAGTGTCCCGCCGCCCGCGTCGGCGCCGGCCCTGTCTCCTGGGTCACCGACCACTCTGCACGGCTGGCGCGCCCGCGTACGGCACCAGCCGGCCCCTCCCCCGATCCCGCCGGTCGACGGCCCCGTGCCCGTCGACGAGGACGACCCCCGGGTGCGTTACCACGCCCAGCTCAGCCTCGTCGAAACCACCGACATCGCCACAGGCATGAAGACCGCACGGCGGATGCTGCGCCTCAACGGCGAACGCCGCCACCCCTGCCAGCACGTCGCCATCGACAGCGACTGCCGCGGTACTGGCAAACGCACCCTGCTGCACCACATCGGGCTGGCCCACCAGGGACGCCGCGAGAATCGGCCACCATGAAGCCGACATTGTGCCGGTTCGCCGCGTACTCGGGACCGGGGTCCCCGAGGGTGACCTCGGCCGTTGCCGTCCGGCCGTCGCGCTGGTAGGTCAGCGTCACCCGGTCGCCGGGCTTGTGGGTCCAGATCTCGCCGATCAGGGTCGGGCCGCTGTCGATCACGGTGTCGTTGAACTTCGTGATGACATCGCCCGCCCTGAGGCCGGCCCGGTCCGCGGGGCCGTCCTTCGACACGGCTGCCGTACCGTCCGCCCCCTGGTCGGAGATGACCGCGCCGCCGGTCTTCTCGTCCATGCTGACCGTGGCTCCGATCACCGGGTAGACCGGCTTGCCGGTCTTGATCAACTGCTGGGCGACGTTCGTCGCCTGGTTGATCGGAATCGCGAAGCCGAGGCCGATGGAGCCCGCCTGGGTCTGGCCGACGCTGCTGCCGGTCGACTGGATGGCCGAGTTGATGCCGATGACCGCACCGCGCGCATCGAGCAACGGGCCGCCGGAGTTGCCCGGGTTGATCGAGGCGTCGGTCTGCAGGGCGCTCATGTACGAGTTGCTGCCGCCGGAGCCGTCACCGGAGGCGACCGGGCGGTTCTTCGCGCTGATGATGCCCGTGGTGACCGTGTTGGACAGGCCGAACGGGGCGCCGATGGCAATCGTGGAATCGCCGACCGCGACCTCGTCCGAATTGCCGAGGGCCAGCGGAGCGAGCCCCGACGGCGGGTTCTTCAGCTTCAGAACGGCGACGTCGTATCCCTGCGCCCGGCCGACCACCTCGGCGCCGTACTTCTTGCGAGGTCGCGCGGGTTGGCGGTGACCTCGGCGAGCAGCCCCTGCCAGATGGTGGGGACGGCGGCCACGGCATCGACGACAGCCGCATCCCCGTCGTCTGCGTCAACGCCCCGCCCGAACCCGGCACATCCGCCGACTGGTCCGCGGCCCTGGCCGTCTTCCTCGGCTGGGATCTGTACCGCCCGGACACCGAGCAACGGCCCGTACAGCGCATGAAGGACTTCACCGGGCCTGCGGTCCACGTGATGCGCCATGCCCGTACGGAGGTCTGCCTGATCGACGGAATCGACCGGCTGCGGCCCGAGGACCTGCAGCCGACGTTCGACTACCTCGCCGACGAACTGGGCCTGACCGTCTTCTGGAGCGGCATCGGCTCCAGCGACATCCTGCGTGAGGCCCGCGCCGCCCGCTTCCCCGCCCTCAGACGCCTCACCGAGGCTACCGCCCCCATCCGGCCACGCTCAGTCCCCACACTCTGGGTCAACCGGCTCCCGCCTCGCTGCACGGAACACCCCGACGAATGGGCCGGCACCCTGGCCACCCTCGACAGCCTGCTGCGGCTACGGCACCACAAACTCGGCAGCCTCCTGGACCACGAGGAAGAGCTCTACCGCATCACCGACGGACTCATGGAACACCTCACCCCGCTGATCGGTATGGCCGCCCAACTCTCCATCCTCGACCGCACCGAAACCCTCACCCGCGATGTCCTGCACGACGCCGCCCGCTACCTCGACCTGCCTCTCGGCTGACGGCGTCGGCGCCATCCGTGGCGACAGCCCCGCACGCAGGTCCTGTTCAGCAGGCGTGGCGAGGTTCATCGGCGTGACATCGCAGCACCGGCGCGGCCGGTGGCGCTGGGCTGTGCCGGGGAGTGCGGGTGCGTGTGCCACATGCCCAGGAAGTGGCTGATGCTGCCGGTGTCTTCCGTCCGGCGGCGAGGTGGACGCTGACACCGTGCTGGAAGTAGGCCTCGGTCAGCGGAGAGTCCGGGGGCGGGCTGGTCGCCTCGCCGACGAAGATCACGCCGCTGGCCTCGTCGACGAGCAGGGTGCCTCCCGTGGCCATTCACGTCTGTCCCTGCAGCTGCGACGACGGCATGCTGCCGCCTGGCCGGGCGCCTCGACGGGAGGGTGGGGGTGACCGTACGACCCGTCTGTGACGGCACGCCATAATGCTCCTGTTATAGGAGGGGTCGTGAGTCTGTCGTTTTCTCACCAGTTCAACGTGCAGGCGGTCGCAGCGGAAGGTGGTCCCGCCCGGTTCGGGACGAATGTGCTGGCCGGCCTCGTCGACGGGATCGACACGTTCCGGAACGAGTTGGAGCAACAGCGGCGCTCACGCAGCCTTGGGGCCGGGATGCTCGGGGCGTTCTTGTGGGTGGACGACACTGAACTGCTGCGCCGGATAGCCGGGTTCCCGTCCGCATGCGTGGTGGTCAGTAAACAGTCAAGGGGCCCACGGTCCCTGGAGAGACTGCGCAAGGTGGCCAACGCGGTGAAGGGCGCGGCCGGCTTCCCCGCTCGGGCGCTGCCCAATCTGGAGGGACTGAGCCTCCATGAGGACGGCGCGGCGCCTGTACTCGGTCCCGGCTCTGCGTCACCGGACATCCAGCTGCCTGCGCTACGCAGCCTCGGTTACCGCAAGGCCGGTGATCATCTCGTTCCGATCCTGCACACCAAAATGTTGCTGCTGGGTGAGCTGTGGCGGCACGACGAAGACGGGTTGGGCGGGGTGGCCGATGTCATCGGCTTCCGGCCCAGCCGGCTGTGGCTGGGAAGTGCCAACGGCACGGAAAGCTCCCGCCGCAGCCTGGAGTTCGGGCTGTGGACACGGGACCCCGGTCTCATGAAGGCCGCGCAGAAGTTCCTGGTCGAGGTCGTTGCCCAGTCCGAGGAGCTGGATCCCGACAGCAACATCCTGACCCCAGACCTGGTTGAACCGGACTACGACGACGAGGAGATGTGGGAGGCGCTCACCACGCTCAGCGACGGCTCAACCGATGACGGCCACAAGGACGACGTATGACGGGGACGAGCGAAACCATCGCCCCCGGGTCGCCTCGCTTCGCCCTGCACACCCTGGGCTGGCGCGCCTTTCAGGACCTGTGCGCAGCTGTGCTGCGGGAGGTGTGGGGACAGTCCGTACAGGCGTTCGCGGACTCCAACGACGGGGGCAGAGACGGCGCCTTCTACGGCACCTGGCAACCGCCCGACGAGCCCGGAGGCGTGCAGGATGTGCCGCCGGGCCCCTTTGCGCTGCAGTGCAAGCACACCAAGAAGGCGGATGCCACACTCGCCCCGTCGGAACTCGAGGACGAATTCGCCAAGGTCCGTGCCTTGGTTAAGCGCGGGGTATGCGCGACCTATGTGCTGCTGACCAACGCCCGGGTCAGCGGCCTGTCCGAGGAAAAGATCCAGCGGCGACTACGCGCCTGCGGGGTGGCACACCCCCTGGTCCTCGACGGGCAGTGGCTGAGCGACATGATCGCCTCACATCGAGAGCTGCGGATGTTCGTCCCCCGTGTCTATGGACTCGGTGACCTGTCACAGATTCTCGACGAACGCGCCTACACCCAGGCCTCAGTGCTGATGAAGTCCGCGCCGGAACAGGTCTCCACGTTCGTCGTCACCAGCGCCTACCGCAAGGCCGCCCGCGCACTGCGCGACCACGGCTTCGTACTGCTGCTCGGCGACCCGGCCGTGGGCAAATCCGTCATCGCCCTGATGCTGGCCATCAGCGCCGCCGACAACTGGAGCTGCGTGGCCATCAAGCCGCGCACCTCCGACGAACTGGTACAGCGCTGGAACCCGCACGAGAAGGACCAGTTCTTCTGGCTCGATGACGCCTTCGGCGCCGTCCGCCATGAGGAGATCCTCACCCACGCCTGGGCACGGGACCTGCCGCACGTGATGAGCGCCGTGAAGAACGGGGCCCGGGTCGTGCTGACCTCCCGCAACTACATCTACAACGAGGCCCGGCCCCTGCTGAAACCGTATGCCTACCCCCTGCTGCACGAACAGCAGGTCACCGTCGATGTCGCCGACCTCGCCCGCACGGAGCGGCAGCAGATCCTCTACAACCATCTCGCTGCGGGCGATCAGCCGGCGGACGTGCTCAGCCGGATGAAACCGCACCTCGAAGCCGCAGCCGACGCCGAGCCGTTCCGCCCCGAAGCCGCACGGCGCCTCGGACTCCAGGCATTCACCACGGGGCTGTCCCTGACCCGCGAGAGCATTACGTCCTTCATGGCCCGGCCCCGGCAGCTCCTGATCGATGTCTACGACCAACTGGACGTACACGCCCACGCAGCCCTCGCCCTCGTGTACGCCACAGGTCAGGACAAGGGGCTGCCCAGCCCCCTCGCCCTCGATCCGGCCCAGCGCGACATCATCGATCGGGCTGGCGCCGCCCCCGGCGCCGCCAGCCGGGCCATGACCACGCTGACCGGCACCTTCCTCACCGAGGCGACCGCCCTTGACGGGCAGGCGTACTGGTCATTCCACCACCCCACTCTCCGGGAGGGCTTCGCCACCTGGCTGACCACCCAGGCCCACTTGCTGCCCATCGTCCTCACCGGCATGACCGACCGGGCCCTGCTCTCCCGCACGGACTGCCTGCCCACCGGCAGCGAACAGCGCCAGGGCACTCTCCTGCGTATCCCGCCGCCTCTGTACCAGGCGACGGCCAAACGGATCTCCGCGTTGCGCCGACATCGCCGCAGTCCTCTGAGGGATTGGCAGGAGGAGTACGAGCGTCGACAGAGCGTCTTCTCCTACTTGTCGCGGGACAGCAGCGACGGCTTCCTACGCGCCTACCTCATGGAAGATCCCGATCTCCACTCGGTGCTCATGGACTTCGGCACGCCGGCCAACGACGACATCCGCTCGCGGGTACTGGCCCGCCTCCACCGCGCCGGTTTGCTCCCCGAAGACATCCGGCAGCAGGCGATCGCACGTATGACGGACCTAGCCGTCATGGCACCCGACGCCTCGTGGATTGAAGACAACGACTTGCACCATGCCTGGCACGTCCTCCTCACGGAAGAGGAACGCGAGAACCTGTTCGAGCACGTATGCCGTGAACTCGTTCCCCGCCTCGAACAACGGGTATACGACTGGGCCTCGGAGTTCAACGGCGACCCAGACAACGACCCCGTCGACGACGCGCTGTTCTGGTACAGCCAAGCCTTCGAGCGACGGCTGGACGATGACACCGCCGGTGAGTTCGACCGCGCACAAGACATCTACCAACAGATCCGCGAGGATCCGGACGAAGCACACCGCGACTGGGCTCCCGATCCTCTTCCCTACCGACGAGAGACCCCACAGAACAGCCAACCGATCCCAGAACAGCGCAGTCTTTTCGACGACATCGACCACTGACAGACGGCCAGAACGCCGCCCCGGGCCCCGCGTCCGCAGCGTTCCCGTGGCTTCCGTCACGCCCTCCAGCAAGACCCCTGCCAGACACCGCTCCCTGCCGATCACGAGGACGCACACCCGCGGCTCCACAGCGAAGCCGGAACCGGGTGGGCGGCGGGCGTGCATCATCCGCCTCGAACCAACCCAGCCGCACCGGCACGTGCAAGCGAGCAGAGGAAAGGGGTGGTCGTGCATCAGATTTCTCAACATATCTGCAGGCTTCTCACTCAACTTGCAGCAGTACAGGTCAAACACCCTTACGACGTGACAGAACAGGACCACGACATGTCTCATCCGCCTGCAACACCCCAGGTCAGAGGCATACCTCCGCTACAACAAAAATGAGAACTCACACCAGGCAGTCACCGCACGGCCGTCCCTGATCGTCACCGGCCCCGCCGGCGCCGGGAAGACCACCGCGCTGCTCCAGGTCGGTCGTGCCTGCCACCTCGCCCACACCCGACGCCACGGCCCCACAGCCACAGCCGGGCAGGTGCCTGTCGCCTACGTCCTGGTCCCGCCCGCCGCCAGCGCCAAGACCCTGGCCACCGAGTTCGCCCGCTACCTCGGCATCCCCGTCGCCGCCGGCATGTCCCAGGTCCAGATCACCAACGCGGTCTGCCACACCTACACCGCTGCCGGCGTCCAGCTGGTGATGATCGACGAGGTCCACCGGCTCAACCCCCGCACCACCACCGGCGCCCAGAGCGCCGACCTGATCAAAGACCTCACCGAACGCATCGGCGCCACCTTCGTCTACGCCGGAATCGACGTCACCACCACACCTCTGTTCACCGGGGTGCGCGGTGCGCAGCTCGCCGGACGCGCTTCCCTCATCGACTGCGCCGCCTTTCCCGCCCGCCTCGGTGAGAGCGAACCCTTCCGCGACCTCATTACCGCCATGGAAGGCGCGCTCGACCTGCGCCACCACCGGCCCGGAACTCTCCCCCAACTGGCCCCGTACCTGCACGAACGCACCGCCGGCCGTATCAGCAGCCTCGCCCGCCTCATCCGCCAGGCCGCCATCGCTGCCCTACTCGACGGCACCGAACGCATCACCAGAACCAGCCTCGAAGCCATCCGCCTGGACCACCTCGCCGAACAGCACTACCGACCCCACACCCGGCCCCGAAGCCGCAGCGCCAGCACCCTGTGAGCCGGACAGACGTTACGGACCGTGCCGTAGCAGAGGCCGGCGCCCCACAGTGCAGCGCCGTCACCGCAAGGGCATGGCTGCAGGTCCCGGCAGCCGCGCCGGGCGTGTTCCGAGTACGGCCGCTGCCCGGCGAAGCGACCGCCTCGTACGCCCAACGTATCGCTATGTCCTATCAGCTGACTCTGCCCCAGCTCCTCGACGGGGCTGGTATCGCCCTCCACGGCCACGGCACACTGCCGGCAGCCGAACTCCACCTCAACCACAACGCGGCCCGGCACCTCGCTGCCCTCGCCCGGGTCCCACTCCCCAACCTCCTGCGTGCCTTGCCCCGCCCCGCCCTCAACGACACCGCCCCCAGCGCCGAGGCCGCCGCACGCTGGAAGCGGCTCAACGCCGCACAGCAGCCCGTCCGCGCCTGCACCCTGTGCACCCACCACCGCAGCCACGGCACCACCGACACCGCCTGGGTTCACCCACCGCCGCACCGGCTGGTGTGCCCGCGTCACCACCAAGCCGCCCCCGACCCACGGCTTGCCTCCCCCATCCACACGTGGGCCGTGCCCCAACTCGCGGCCGCGCGCCACGCCCACCAGCGCCTGCTACGACATCCCGGCGCCGCTACCGCCTGGACCGCGGCACGCGCCATCACCACCCGCTGGTACGACCACCAGCAACATCTCACCCACCGCTGGCACACCCGCCTGACCCGACTCTGCGCGGGCAACCCCCACCTGGCCACCACGGGCAGCGCCTCCCCCGCACTCCTCGCGCGCGACCTGGTGATCTACCCGGAAACCGTCGCCCTCACCCGCGCACTCGCCACCCTGCCGAACCGGCCACACCGCACCACCAACGACGCCCTCGGCCTCATCGCTCACCGGTTGAACCTCACCCACCTGACCCCCAGCGCGAACGACCCCCTCCGTATCTTCCTCACCCACACACACCACTGACCAGCCAAACCGCGCTTTGAAGCCCGGATAGAACGCAGCCGCCTATAGACGCACCACTACATCAACGGGAAACCCAAGATCATTCCCACACAGCCACCGGACCGCAGGCCAAACGCCCGAACAACCAAACCGAACGCGATCCCAGGCCACACCCATCACACCCGAACACAGCCACTTCAGCCGTCCCGAGTCCCACTCCAAAGACGGAACACCAGACCAAAGCAGCCCAACCCCCTGAACATCACTGCTCCGTCACAGTTGCCGAGGTGTGGAGTCGGCTGCGCGCCGGCCACGGACAGGTATCCGCCAAAGAATTGGCCGCTGCCACGGGCCGCGGCAGTCGGCGGCTCCAGGTGCTGCTCCGCGAGCAGATCGGACTGCCGTCGCGAACCGCCAGCCGAATACTGCGGTTTCAACGGGCGCTCACCTTACCGACTGGTGCCTGCAGGTCGCTGGCTGACCGGGCGGCTGTGTGTGGCTACTACGACCAGGCACACATGAACCGCGACTTCCGCGACCTTGCCGGACTCACCCCGGCACAGCTATGCCTTCTCACCGACCGTGCCGTTTCCCGAGGCAGGGCTCCTATCGAAGGACGGCTGGCCAATGTCTTCGATCATTGAAGCCGTCGTGGGCCCGTCGACGGTCCGGTGCGACTTTCCGCCGGGACCGCCACGACATCCTCCGGTGACCGCTCCCGGCGGGGCCGGTTCGCCGCCGGCGGGCTGCGTTCGGCACGCTACCGACGGGACATTTCGGCCCCGACCGAACCGTCCTGCACTGGAACGTCAGGCCCGGTCCGGCAGCAGTTCCGCGTTGAGTACGGCGATGCCCGCCTCGCCCTCCTCGAACAAGGCGATCAGCTCCTCGGGCCCGGCATCCGGACCGGCGGTGTGGTCGACGAGGAGGACCGGCTGGAACTCCCCGCCCTGCTCGACGGGGACGAAGCCGGTGGTCAGCTCGCGGCGGAGCAGGACGACCCGGTCGGCGTCGAGCGGATCGGAGGGCAGTGCTCCGGACAGTACGCGCCCCTCCTCCGGGCGCGCCCGGAGGCTGTGAGCGAGGACGTCCCGGCGGGCGAGGAGCGTCACCGCGAGCCGGTCACCGGTCCGCTCGTAGCGGGCGGCCAGATCCTCCGGCAGCAGATAGAAAACGCCCTCCTCACCCTCGTGCCCCCGGTCGAGAAGAAGCCGCGCCAGCCGGGCTCCGGGCTCGTCGGCGTGCGAACCGAGCCCCAGAAGCACATCACGCCCACCGGGCCCGAGGGAGGGCACCGCCCCGATCCACAGCTCGGCGGAGCCCTCCGGGGCCTGCTGGATGTCGTCGTCCTTCGTCATGGCGGCGATCCAAGCACACGGCACCGACAGGCCGTTGTCAGTGCGCTGCTCGCGGCGCAGCGCCCGGGGGGTGACCCGGTGACCACCTCGTACGCCCCGAAGGAGCCCCTGCCCGCGCTCTCGGCGGATCTGCGGCCCCTGGCGGTGGAGGCGCTCGACCGGATCCTCACCAAGGAGTCTTGGACTGCTCGGCGATCGCGTGGTCGCGGGTGGGCACCAGGGTGCCGTCCACGATGAGCACGGTGTCCTTCGCGAACCGCTTGCGGGGATGCAGCGCGAGTGACGGGCCGAGGTCGTCGCTGATGCGGTCGGCTGCGGACTTCGGAACGCCGAAAGGCGAAGCAAGTTGACGCAACGTCAAGTTCGTGCGGCAGTGGGCCGCCACGAGCAGCACCCGGTCCTCCAGGGGAAGAGACCACGGGCGGCCCTTACGGACCGGATCCTGGAAAACACCATCAAGATCACACCAGCCGAGGAGAACGAGCGGCCTGTGAAACGGACGCAAGATGCAAAGTGGGCGGTCAACCTGGCACTCGGTTCACAACGCCGTGAGGACGAAGGTCAGCAGCGCCAGGGACAGGGTGGCGCTGCCTGCGAAGGCCACGGCACCACGCAACAGGGCGGTGGCGTAGGTGGCTCCGTCGATGCGAGCGAGCAGGCCGGCTGCGGCTCCGACGAGCGTGCAGAAAAGCGCGACGACCGAGAGGAGGAGGACCAGGAGCATCAGGTGGTTGGTGGAGGTGTTCATGCCTTCTTCCCGAGGTGGTTGACGACGGCGACTTCGATGAACTTCGCGGTTTTGGTGTTCACAGGGGTTCAGGCCGAACAAAGATGAATGAAGACGGTCGCCCAAGAGAGGAGAAGCAGGACATGGAGGAGGTGCACGAGGATCCGTTGGCGGAGCTCGCGCTGCGGCTGCGCACCCTTAAGACACAGCGAGGCCTGCAGATGGCTGGGCTGCAGCAGCGGACAGGGCTAGGGCGAACAACGGTCAGCCAAGCGCTGAGCGGTCATAAGGTGCCATCCGAGGCCACGCTGGTGATCTTGGCTAAGGCGCTGGGTACGGAGGTAGTCCCGTTGCTGGCCTTACGCCGCGCCGCCGCGTGCATGCCGCAGGTGGGGGAGGGCTCTCCGAGAAGAGTGCTTCGTAGGTCGGTGCGGCCGACGGTGCAGCCTTCGTTCGAGGAGCGGTACCTCAGCTACGTCGCGGAGCGGCATTCCCGGCTGACTGTCGTAGGGCTGGACCTGAGCCGGCCAGAACGTGCACACTGGCCGCTGGACGCGGCGTACTTGAGCTTGGAACTGGCGGAGCAGCCAGAGAGTTGGCCTTCGAGTAGCGAGGAGGCGGACCGGCCATCCGTTGTGGTGAAGCGTGCAGAGAACGCGTTGGCCAGCTGTCGACGGGTACTTCTGCGAGGGCTCGCCGGCAGCGGAAAGACAACGCTGCTGCAGTGGTTGGCTGTCGCCACAGCGCGCGATGAGCTGCCGGATGAACTGGCGGACTGGCGGGGGAAGATTCCGTTCGTCCTGCCGCTGCGCACACTGGTGCGGCGTGGGCCCCTTCCGGAGCCACATGAGTTCCTCTCTGCGGTCGGAACACCTCTGGCCAGCTCCCAGCCTGAGGGATGGGCCGATGGCGTGCTCGCCAGAGGTGAGGCCCTGGTCCTGGTCGACGGCATCGACGAAGTCCCCCAGGAGGATCGGGCTGCCACACGGGACTGGCTTGAACAGCTCTTGGCGGCCTACAAGGACGCATACTTTGTGGTCACCACCCGGCCGTCAGCGGTTCCCGAAGGTTGGCTGGCTTCGTCGCGCTTCACCGAATTGTCCGTACGGCCCATGAGTGCCGCTGACACGGGCATGTTCGTCGGTCGGTGGCATACCGCTGCCCGGCACAGTGCGGCGACCGACACCGAACGCTCGCAGCTGCGTGATCTCGAAGCAGTGCTCCTGGTGACGGTACGTGCTCAGCGTGACCTGGCACAGTTGTCCAGCACTCCCCTGATGTGTGCGCTTATCTGTGCGCTGCACCGGGACCGCCGCGGTCATCTGCCTCATAGTCGTATGGAGCTCTACGAGGCAGCACTGTCGATGCTCCTCGTGCGCCGTGACCTTGAGCGCAGCATCGACGTCCCAGAGGGCATTCAGCTCACCGAGCACCAGAACGTCCAGCTTCTTCAGCGTCTGGCCTACTGGCTCATCCGCAACCGCCAGACAGAGATGGGCCGGGCAACCGCGCTGGCCCTAGTCAGTGACGCGCTGCCGGCCATGCAGGCCGTGGCCGAGCAAGGCACTGCCGACCAGGTTCTGACTCACCTGGTTGGACGCAGCGGGCTCCTGCGCCAGCCCACCATGGACACCATCGACTTCGTGCACCGCACTTTCCAGGACTACCTCGGGGCCAAGGCCGCCATCGAAGCCCACGACTTCCCACTCCTGGTCAACAACGCCCACGATGACCAGTGGGAGGACGTCGTACGCATGGCTGCCACCCACGCCAGGCCAGTCGAAAGCGCCGATCTGCTACGGCGCCTCGTCGAACGCGGTGATGCTGAGAACCAGCACCGTCCCAGGCTCCACCTCCTGGCGGCAGCCAGCCTGTACTACGCGACCGAAATCGAGCCCGACACTCGCAGACTGGTCGAACAGCGTGCGCGTGTCCTGATGCCTCCCCGCTCCGCGGAGGAGGCGGAGGCGCTTGCCGCGCTGGGGCCGGGCGTCTTGGAGCTGCTGCCGGGGCCCCAAGGCCTGGAAGACGATGAAGTGGGTCCCGTCATCGAAACTGCAGCCGCCATCGGCGGCGACCAGGCCTACGCCTTCCTCTACCGCTTCGTACAGTCCATGCCTTCTGACGCAACGCCCTCCGCGCTATTCCGGCGCTGGGAGCACTTCGAGGCTGATCAATACGCCCGCGACTTACTGCTCCCCCTTCCGGATCAGGAACGTCTGTTTCTGGAAGTACACACCGCTGATCAGCTGAACGCGCTGCGACTCCTGAAACCCATCACCAACGTCGCCTTCCGAGGGAAGTTCACCGCAGGCGAGATCGTCGAACACCTCTCACCTGAACACACCGAAACTCTGCGGATCTACTCCGGCCAATTACTCCAAGACTTAAATTTCGCTCGCGGATTGCCAGCCCTAAAGGAACTAACCATCTCCGAATGCACCCAAATCACAGAGATAGAAGAACTTGCAGGACTTCCGTTGCTCAATTTGAGCCTCCTTCACTTACCGGACGAATTCTCCTTTGACGCATTGGATTCCCTGCCCAAAATAACCAATCTTACCCTCTACACGCGTCTGCCCTGGGAAACCCTGGCGGAACTGCCAGCACCCAAAGGTCTGACGCGGCTAGAGCTTGGCGGCTGGGTCGGCACACGCTTGGCCGGCATCTCCAGGTGGCAGCAACTGCAGGAGTTAGTAATTAACGCCGCACCCAGCAGCGGAGAGTGGCAAGAACTTTCCACGCTCCCCCGCCTGACTGAGCTGTGCATTTCAGAATACGACCTCAACCACGCCGCCCCAATGCCCAGCATCACCTATCTCCGCCTTCTCCCAAATTCAGAAATACAGCTGGATCTAGTCCCGGACCTCTTCCCAAATCTCGAAAGCTTCTTCATTAACTGTCGCTCGGCACGAACTTCCATGATTGACATCACTCCACTGAGCCATATCGAGGGAATCCAGATCTCCATCAGCTACGCAAGCAATGTCGTCGGTCTCGGAAAATTCGCCCCAGACGCAGTCAGGCTGTACCCGCGACCGCGGACAGCAAGCAGTTGAGGTGTTCGCACAGCCTCGTCCAGGACCACGCCGATGTCGTGCAGATAGAGGCTGAGCAGATAGTCGGCCAGCGGTGACGAGCCTGCCCTGGCCTCGTGAGAGGGCGCGCGAGTTTCGTGCTTGGTAGGGGTCTGTCAAACGAGCGGCTCTGTTCGTCGGTGGTGACGGTGCGTTCTCCTTATTGCAGGAGGATGCGGTGACGGAGGAGGTCGAATCCTGCTCGGCCGCGCATCTGCCGCATGATCTTCTTGGTTCGGGTATTGACGCCGGCGTTGTCACGTTGGTGCGGTGTTGATCGATTGAGGGCGTGTCAGGGTGTGTAGGGGTCGGGTGGGGGGGCTTGGCTTACGCTGCGATGGGCTGGTCGGTGGCGCCGGTGATCTCGTCCCAGATGGCGAAGCGGGTGGTCGTCTCGGTGTGGTATTCGGTGGCGGTCATCAGGTGGCGGCGTGGTCGGAAGTGCGGTGAGATGCCGCTGAACGCGGACAGGAACCGCTGGGCCCCGCCGGTACTGCGGAAGCCCTTCATCGCGCGTTCGCGCTGCCTCGTCGGCTGATGACTGTTCTCGGCCCGGTTGTTCAGACCCTTGTGGGAGCGATGCTCGACGGAGGGCATGACCTCGCGGTGGGCCGCGCCGTAGGAGCGCAGCTTGTCGGTGACAACCACCCTCGGCACCGAGCAGGTCTTCTTGAGCAGTTTGCGGAAGAACCGCCTGGCCGCAGCGGTGTCCCGCCGGTTCTGGACCAAAATGTCGAGCACGTTGCCATCGGCGTCGACGGCCCGCCACAGGTACTTCAGCTCACCGTTGATCCTGAGGAAGACCTCGTCCAGGTGCCACTTGTCGCCCGGCTGCACACGCCGGCGGCCCAGGCCGTTGGCGTAGGCCTGCCCGAACTTCGTACACCAGCGGCGGACCGTCTCGTGGGAGACGATCACGCCGCGCTCGAGCATCAGCTCCTCGACCTCGCGGAACGACAGCAGGAAACGGAAGCACAGCCACACGCAGTGCGCAATGATCTCCACCGGGTACCGGTGCCCCCTGTACGACGGCGGCGCGCTGTCCACGGACGCCCCCTCCCAGCACGACCAACCAGAAGATCATCCCAGGCCGGTCAGTCAACGTGACAGTGCCGCTCCACGCCTTGCGCGCGATCGAACAGTTCTACAACTCCCATCGGCCGCATCAGGGCATCGCGAATGCCCGCCCGCTGTATCCATTGCCCACGCCGATCACTGTTCCGGACGAGATCGCCCGCCTCGACATACGCCGCCGCGATCGCCTCGGCGGCATTCTCCACGAGTACCGACATGCCGCATGACCTCAATGGATGACGTTTTCGGCAAGGGCAACGTCAGTCGCATGGGAACCACGCTACTCGCCCGGCGCACAGGGCTCAGGCCCCGGCGGATTCGCGCGGGGGCCTGAACGGTTTTGACCGGTTGATAGTCAGCGGGGGTTGTCGTTGACCATCGTGCGGGAGATTCCTTTCTGCTACTCCGGCGGCGAATCGACGATGGCGTCCCAGTAGCCCGCTACATCGGACGCGTCGATCCGCAGGTAGGCAGGGCCGTTGGAGCCGTCGTCAGCGTGCGCGGGTGCGGTGGCGGCCAGTGCGCCGAGGGACAGGGCCACGGCCCCGATGATGCGGTGTGTGGTGTTCATAGCGGATGTAACTACGAGGCTGGCAGACGGTTACGGGGCCGCAGTCCGTCAGTTGGGCTCACCCCCATGTCCTTCGAGTTAGCCGGGGAGGACACCTAACTTGCCTTACTTGCCTGACAAGCAAGCAACGACCTGACTTCTAGGGATAGTTGACAGACCTAGATAACGATCGTCGGCGCCGGGGTCCTCGGGCGGGTGCTCGGCGTCTCGGTAGCGGGGCAGGCGGTAGACGGCCTCGGCGTACGGCGCAGGGGCATTGCATAGTCGCGATCGGTCCGGTTCGTCTGCCTCATGCGTGACGTGGCGTCATGTCCCGGCCTGGTCTGAGATGCCCCCGGGAAGCAGAGCAGGCACGGTGCCGGTGATCATGTGGTTGTCGGCGATCAGGCAACGACCTGGGCCCTGGCCGACCACAGCTAACCTCGCCGTTTCGGGTGGGCTGAAGCGGCGTCGCTGATGACCAGCTGTGGGGTGGTCAAGGCATATTGATCCTCTGCGAGCTCTTATTCGGGTACATGCTCCGGGACAGTGCAACGAGCCGGGAGGTTGCGGACGGCCGAGAGGAGGAGAGGGATGGTGCTGGCCAGGAGGACGAGTACACCGCTGAGCAGGAGTGTTTCGGCTATGCCGATGTGAGCAGCCACCGGGCCTGCCACGGCGAGGCCCAGGGGCGTGCAGATAAAGGAGACCAGCGAGTCATATGAGCTGATCCGGGACATGGACTGCTCGGGAACATGAGTGTGGACCGTGGTTCTCCACAGGACCTCGAACACATCAATGCAGATGCCAGCCACCAGCATGCTGGTGGCGATCAGCCAGGTTGGGGAGCCCCCGGCGAGGAACAGGTAGGCCGGGAAGAAGCCGAAGGTGACGAAAACGCCCGTACGCAGGGGGTAACGGGGACGGATGCGGATCGCGATCAGGCTGCCGAGGACGAAACCGGCCGAGTGGGCGCCGAGAACGACCGACCAGGCGACCGCCCCGCCCAGCTCCTGCTTGGCCACCGCCGGGCCCAACACCATGATGGCTCCTCCGAAGGAGGCGTTGACGATGGCGAACTGGCCTACGACCGGCCACATCCAGCGCAGGGAGGAGAACTCTGTCCAGCCGCTGCGCAGTTCGCTGAGGAGACTGGTCGGCGCCTCTGTCGCGGTGAGTGCCCGCGATGCCGTACGAGGGCGGCTGAACATCAGCAGCACGGCGGACAGGAAGTAGGTGGCGGCGTCGGCCGCCAAGGCCCAGCCAGGCGCGACGGCCGCGACGAGTACTCCGCCGGCGAACACGCCTCCGATACGCGAGAGGTTGGCCGCTAGGCGCAGCAACGCATTCGCAGGCTGAATGCGTTCGGCGTCGACGAGCTGGGGTACGAGCGCGGTGGCGGCTGGTTGGCTGACAGCGGAGGACGCGCCGTTGACGGCGGCGAGGACGATCAGAAGGTTCATCGGCACGCTGCCGTGCAGAAACAGGGCGGCGGTGAGCGCTTGGGAGCATCCGGCGGCGGTCTCCCCCACGATGATCAGACGCTGGCGGGGGAACCGGTCCGCGAGGACTCCGCCCAGCAGAATCAGACCGAGCTGAGCGACTGTGCGGGTCCCCAGCAGTAGTCCGAGTTGGGACGGGGAGCCGTCAGGCAAGGCCAGCACGGCGAAGGCGAGGCCCAGCGGTGCGATGACGTTGCCCGTCAGGGACGATGTGCGGGCGAGGAAGAACAGGAGGAAATTCCGCTCCCGCAGCAGGCTGAGATCACCTTTCATGAGCTGCCATGGGCGCTGGGAGGTTCAGCTCTCATGGCACGTTCGAGGATGTCCGCGATGACTTCGCTCTTCGCGTCGGCGTAGTGCTGCATGTACGTCCATGTCCGCTGTGCGAGGTCCCTTTTGGTTCGGGCGTAGAGGTCGCGATCGTTCGTGTGGGCGCGCAGCCAGTCGCGGAAAAGGATCATGCGCTGAATCTCGGGGCAGCCGGTGGAGAGCACGTGCAGATTGGCTGATTCGGCACTGGGCGCGAGGTCGGGCTTGCGCAGGACGCGGTGCTCATACCAATCGGGCTCCCGGACCGCGAGCGCGTAACCGAGGGGAGCCAGGCTGGGCACGTAGGCGGATTCGTCGGCGGAGTCGGGAACGATCAGCAGGATGTCGATGACCGGTTTGGCGGGCAACCCGGGTACCGAGGTGGACCCTGTGTGTTCGATCCGGTGTGGCAGCGCGCCCAGCTCGTCGCTCATCCGGCGGGCCTCCTCCGCGAACGCGGCGGCCCATTCCGGCGTGTACTCCATCAGCTTGATGTTGCTGTTGAGTAGGGGGGGCGTCTTCAGGTTCGCCGCTTCGATCTCCTCGTCAGTCATCGAGACGCGGGGGATCTCCTGCTCTTGACGTTCCTGTGGCATCATGACATTTCGTCCTTGTTCGGTTCGCTTGTCAACTCCAATAGGCTAGAGGGTAGTTAGCCAGGGCCGTTGCCTGATCGCGATCTGTCCGGGTTGATCACGTGAGGCCGAGGGTCGACAGCGGCCGGTGGTAGTCGCGGCTGGTGCGGCGGAGGGCGGCGGCGATGTTGGTCTCGCCGTTCTGGCGGAAGACGCTGATGGCGAGGTTGCGCAGGCCGGCCATGGTGCGGGGCAGGTGGCCGGTGCGGACCTTGGAGTCGTCCTCGCAAAAGGTGCGGTCGCGGACGTGGTGCAGGCGGTTCTCGATGCCCCAGTGGCCTCTGATCCAGGTGGCGAGTTGGGCCGGTGTCGCGTCGAAGACGTCGAGGCTGGTGATCACGTAGACGCGCTCGGTGGTCAGTTTCCCGGTGCTCAGCTCGCGCCGCCACCGGACGATCTGGATGGCCTGGCGGGCGCCGGGATAGCCGAGGTGGTGGAAGGCGACGACCTTGATCCGACGGATCTCGTCGCGGTGGTGGGCCCGGTCCCGGGTGCGGTGGTCCAGCGGGATCTCGGCCCAGGGCAGCTTGGTGACCTGCGCATACAGTCCGGGGTGGTTCTTCTTCACGATGGCCAGGTAGTCGTCGGCGGAGGTACGCACCATGGCTGTGTTGGGTGTGCAGGGCGTCGCCGGTCAGCACGGTGTTCTCCACGTTGATGGTGTCCAAAAGTGGCTGGAAAGATGGAATCTCGTTGCTCTTGGAGGCGACCTGACGCTGGGCCAGGACCACGCCGTGGTGGTCCATCGCGGCCAGCAGCTGGACCGCAGTGGTCGTGGCGGTGCGGGAGCCGCGGACTGTCTTGCCGTCGACCGCGATCGCCCGCAGAGCCGGCTTCGGCGGCGGCTCGGACTCTTCCGGCCGTGGCGTTCTGGCCTGGAGGTAAGCACCGATGGCCGCATCCAGCGCGTCGCCGTCGACGCGTTGGAGCAGGCGACGGACGGTGGCGGCGTGCGGCGCCGGCCGGATGCCGGTGAACGGTCGGCCGGGAAGCCGAGCACACCCAGGACGGGCTGCGGGGCATCGCCGATCCATTCACCGATCGCGATGAGAGACCGGGCACCGGTCAGGACGGCTGCCGCGGCCGCGCACAACAGGGGGAGCAGCGGATACCGTCGTCCTCGCAGGCCACGCGGATCGGGCACCCAGACTAGGAAGCGTCGCAGGTCAGCGGCGTCCTGCGTAGTGGCGCAGAGGTTCGGGAGGGCCAGATTCCCCAGCCCGGCGGGCATGGGCGATGATGTCCGGGCAGGCACGGTCTCGCTCGGTTCTCATGGGTCTTCGACAACCACATGATCACCGGCACCGTGCCTGCTCTGCTTCCCGGGGGCATCTCAGACCAGGCCGGGACATGACGCCACGTCACGCATGAGGCAGACGAACCGGACCGATCGCGACTATGCAATGCCCCTGGCGTACGGCGTGAGGTCGGCGGGGTGGAGGTCCAGGCGCCGGGCGAGTTCGAGGACGACGTGCAGCGGCTGGTTAGGCAGGGCGTCCATGGTGACGTCGTGCTCGTGGACGCCGAGGAGGTCGGCGAGTTCCCATACGGAGAGGCCCGCGTTGTGCAGGCGGCGGCGCAGTTCATCGCCCCAGCCCCGGGGCTGGTAGCGCGGGGCCAGTGGAAGCGGTCGGTCACCAGTCGGGGCCGTCCTCGGAGAGGATCACCACGTCCATGCGGCGTGCGGCCATCCAGTCGGTCAGGAGCGCCGGGCCGCCGCCGATCCCCGCGACTTCGCAGAAGCCGCGGTGGGGAGCGCTTGCCCATTGGTCCTGGGTGGGGGCGCGCGGTGGACGTGGGTGCGCTGTCGTGTCCCCCTGCACGCCCTGGTCAGGCTCTTGCAGAGCGAGAAATGATCTGGAAGACGTCGGGCTGTCCGGCGGAAAGCCCCGTCGGCCTGCTCAGTGCATCCGGTCGACGGAATCGAGAGGGCATGTTCCATGAGCGTTGAACAGGACGAGGCGACCACCACGGTCACCGCGGCAGACGTGGCCCGGATCGCGAAGCAGGGTGTCTTCGCGACACCGACTTCGCTCGACCCGAAAGCCGTCAATGTGGGCCATGCGCTGATCGCCACGCTGCAAGGCGCGGCGGAAAAGCCGCTGCTGACCGATGACCTCCAGCGGCTCACGGAGCAGGTGCGGCAGAAGGCCACCATCGGCTTCCCCCGCATCACCTCCGCCGACGGGATCCGGTTGTCGGCACACACCATCAAGCTCAATGCCCCAGAGCCCCGGCCGGTGGTGATCGTGCCGTCCGACTGGACGCCTGCCGGCTGGCCCCTGTTCGAGCACACGTATCTCAAGCTGGCGCTGCGCGGCTACCACGTGCTGGCCTACACCCCCCGCGGGCTCGGGCTTACGGCAGACGTGCACGGCGGCGGGTACATGGACGGCCCGTGCACCTCCGGAGGGACGATCGACGTGGCCGGCCCCCTGGACTGGGCCGACGGCTCGACCGTGATCGACTACGCTCAACAGCACTTCAACCCGAGCCGTATCGCCTTCTTCGGCAGGGCCTACGGCGGGCTCATCAGCCAGCTCGTCGCGGCGCACGATCCTGGCGCCCGTGTGGACGCCGTCGTCGCGCTGAGCACGTGGGAGGACCTGGTCGCCGGCCACCAGAACGACCGCGGACACCTCGCCGCGGTCGCCGACCTGACCAACTTCACCGGCGGACCGGTGAAGCACAAGTTCGATGAGGACACGCAGCAGATCCTCGCGGACCTCCAGGCCGGAGAAAACCCCGACGATGTCGCCTCGTGGGCGATGCAGCGGGCTGCGTTCTCCTACGTCGGGCAAACCAATGCCCGTGGCACCGCGACGTTCATCTCCCACGCCGGGAGCGATGCGCTGTTCCCGCTCAGGCAGATCACCAAGCACTTCGAGCAGCTCACCGTGCCCAAGCGACTGAGCCTGCAGAACGGCAGCCGGCCCGCACCTGAACACGCCGGGCTGACCGTCCCGCTCAGCGACACCGCCCCGACACTCGACGAAGCCTTCGCCTGGCTCGACCACCATCTCCTCGGGGCCGCCAACAACGTACCCACCTGGTCACCGGTCAGCAGCTAGTGACCCGAGACGGGATTGGGTGGCCCGCATCGCTCCTGTCGAGCCCGTTTTCACGAATGCCAGGTTCACCTGAAAGCGCTGGCCGCAGCCGGTGGGCGTGACGCGGTGGCTTCGTTCACTCCCGCCCCACTCGTAGTCGCGGCGACCACTCCGTCCAAGAGCCCATTTCGCAGCGGGGCCCCCGCCGGGGTGCTTTCCGGCAGGGGCTCCGAAGGCGTGGCTCAGCCGAGGCGGAAATGCTGGTTGGGCTTGTTCTTGTCGGTCCACTGGACGAGCTTGGCACCGTCCGCGGTGTCCTCGCCGACGACGGACAGGAGCTTGCCGCTGTGGCGTGCCTCCAGGGAGAAGTACCCGTCGTCCTTCTGGACGAGCTTCCACTCCTGGTTGGGCTTGCCCTTGTTGGTCCACTGGACGACGGTCCCGCCGTCCTCGGTGTCCGAGGCGGTGACCGACAGGGCCTTTCCGCTGTGCACGGCAATCACGTTGTAGTAGCCACCCGTCGTCGCCACCAGGTTCCAGTGCTGGTTGGGCTTGTTCTTGTCGGTCCACTGGACGACCTCGGCGCCGTCCTCGGTCCCCGAGGCGGTGACGGACACGAGCTTGTCGCTGTGACGGGCCACCAGAGCGGCAGTGAAAACGGCCATGAGTTCTCCTCGTTCAGTGATCAATTCGACCACCGGCATAACGATCACTGCCCCGCCTCCGTCGTGATCAACAAGCTGTATGACCAGAAAGCGCCCTGTGAGGGCTCGGGATAATCGGCCGGCTCGAACAGCCGTCGGTTCCCGACAGCCGGACTCCAGCAGTCGATCGGGCAAGGCGGCGCGAAACGCCCGGCTCCGGGCGTGGTTACCAGCCCGATGGCCTGGGCGGCCAGTTCGGTGCCCTGCAGACGGTCCTCGATCTTGGCGAACGCCGTCTCCCATGAGGTGGAGGTGTCGTCCGCGAAGGGAAGCGAAGCCCGGGTCACAGCAGGTGCCCAGTGGGAGCTCTCACTCCCCTGACCAGGTAATCCTCACCCAGTGACCAGCTAATCCTCACGACTTGTCCAACATCATCGCCCGGTCATCAGCGCTCAACACCCCAATGAAACAAACCGAATCAGCCCGGCCCACAGCACCCAAGACCGGACACCGAACCGAGAACCACCCCAGACAAAGAAGCGAAGACTCCCAGGCCATGTCCTCGTCCTTGATGTCGTGGCCCTCCGCGCGGAGCTGGGCGACGGCGGCGTCCAGGTAGCGGGTGTTCCACAGCACGACGGCGTTGAGGACGAGTCCGAGGGCGAGCTGGTCCTCCTGGCCGTCCCGGTACGCCTGGCGGATCTGCCCGCGGCCACCGTGGCAGATCGCGCGGGCCAGGCGGTGGCGTGACTCCTGGACGGTGAGCTGCCGGTTCATCAGGCGCCGGTAGGTGTCGTCCACCGGGTCGACCAGGGCGAGCAGGTGCATGGTCTTGTCGATGCGCCCGTACTCGGCGAACGCCGCCCCCAGCGGTGTGGGGTGCCCCTCGCGGCCGAACAGACTGGCCGGCCGCCGATCCCCGAGGCGCTCCCGCCCGCCCCACCCCCACCCCTTTCTCTTTCGGCAGTTCGGGCAGCAGGGGGTGCGCAGAGGGGATGCCAGCACCCCGACCACGCCCCTACAGGCATGGTGACCTGCACAAACACCCGACGCCTTGGTGAGAGGGCGCAACAGATACCGCAGGAGAACCCGCGGGGCATGACGCAACAGGTGCCGCAGGAGATTCCGGCTCCGGGACATCGGCGGGCCCAGGGCACGGTCGCCATGCCGACGCCGACCGCCACCCTGAGGCCGCGGGGGGTGCCTCCGGCACCACATGCTGGAACAACCGCCGGTGGGCTACCGACCTCAAGGAGGAGGCCTGCGGTCAGTGACCTTTACGGCGCTGTGCGTCGAACCGGCGCAGCACCCGGACCAGACGCCACACTCCGGCCGCCGCTCCGAGCAGCGCACCCCCCACCAACGCGCCCTTCCCCGCTGGACCAGAGACGCCAAAAGCCAGTGCGAGAGCCAGAGCGACGGCAAAGACCGCCGCAGCCAGCACGACGGCAGTCACCAGAGCAAAAACGATCTCCACCGTCATTGCGTCCTTTTCCCACCGCGACTCACGCCCCATATCCATGCTGCAAGTCTCACATCACGTCAAGCCATTGCGCCTGGACCGAACAGCACCTGGCTCAGTGGCCGCAGCCGGACATGGGGGTGTCGAGGTACTTCCAGGTCTGGGGTCCGACCTGGCCGTCGGGATTGAGACCGCTACAGCTCTGCACGGCACGTACGGCGACGTCGGTACTTTCTCCGAACTTGCCGTCGACGGTGAGTGTGTAGTCGTAGTTGGAGTTCAGCAGGCACTGGATCTGCTTCACCTTCGAGCCGACCATGCCCTTAGCCATGACCTGGGTGCGGTCCCAGTTGTAGCGGCAGCTGGCGCGGCCGGCGGCGCCGGGCGAGGCGGCCGTACTGGGAGAGGCAGAAGCAGAGGCCGGGGAAGAGGCCTGGTCCTTGGCTGAACTGCTGGGGCGCGGTGGCTTCGTGTTCGTGTCCTCCTCGCCCGTGGAGTCCTGGTCCTTGTCCTTCTTCTCGTCGTCCGGCGGAGTCTTGGTCGGTGCGGTGCTGCTCTTCGGGGGCACGGGGGTTTCGTCGGCCACTGGTTGGTCGTCGCCGGGGCGGTTGTCGCCGCCGGTCTCGGGCTGGGAGACGGCGGAGTCCTTCGTCTCGTGGACCGAGTACCAGCGTCCGACCAGCAGCAGCGCGGCGAGGGCAGCGGCGATCAGCGCGAGGATTTTGATCCTGCTTCGGGGAGCAGCGGCCGGCCTTGCCGGTTCGGCCGGGCCGGGCGTGGATGGTGCGGGAGCCGGGGTGGCCGCTGCGGGTTTCGGAGCTGCGGTGCCAGGAACGGTGTCCGGGACTGTCGGCGGCACGGGGTCCGCGGCTGCCGACGGTGTGGGGTCTGGGGCTGCTGTCGGTGGTGTGGGGTCCGGTGCAAGGGCTGTCGGCGGTGTGGGGTCCGGTACGCCTGGTGCGGAGTCCGCCGGTGCCGGAACGTGCGCTGCTTCGGACGGTGCTTCGTCCTGGGTGTCTGCGGCGCGGCGGGCCTGGTCGGCGGTGTCCCAGAGGCCGAGCAGGGTGTTCTTGTCCAGGCCGCGGCGGGAGCAGAGTCGTTCCACGGCTGCCCGGGGTGGGAACGCGGTGCCTTTGAGGACCCGGTTCCACGAGGAGCGTGAGTAGCCGGTGTCGTGGGTGAAGGCGTCCAGGGAGAGGTTCTTGGATGTCTTGACCTGCCGTAGTGCCTGGAGCAGTGCGGTGACTTCCGGCAGTGGCTGTGCGGGTGAATTGTCGCCTTGGTTGGGTTGCACAGGTCTCCCCCTGGTGCCGATGTGATCGTCGTGTTCCAGAGCCGTTCCTTTTCGCAGGTCAGGGGCCTTGTGGGACGGCCGGGACGGCGCAGTACGGCTGGAATGGCGATCAGGCTACCGGTGGGACGGCGGTACCCCGAATCTTCATCTCGTCGACGCCGCAAAGGCGCCGTGTGAATCGCCCTCCGGATGTGTGCCGGTGGGTCTGACGAGGGGTGAAGTCGTGTGCATCATCAGCAAGAAGACGGGTCTTCAGGCGGGTGCCATGGTGGCGGTCGCGGCCGCCGGATTTGGCCTGATCAGCTACTCCGGCAACGAGCAGGCGCAGGCGAACAGCCCGGCCGCGTACAGCGTGAAGGGCTTCGACACCAGCCACCACAACTCCCACCCGATCCAGTGGTCGGCAGCCGCGAGGGCCGGGTACTCGTTCGTGTTCCAGAAGGCGACCCAGGGCACCGGCTACCGCGACCCGCAGTTCGCCGGTGACTTCGCAGGCGCCTCGCAGGCCGGGCTGATGGCCGCGCCCTACCACTTCTACGACTCCGGTTCCGGCGTGGCCCAGGCCGACCACTTCGTCCGTACGGCCCGGGCCGCCGGCTACGACGGCAAGCGGCCCGGGCAACTTCCCCCGGTGGTCGACCTGGAGAAGATCCGCGGCCGGTGCCCGGCCGGGGTGAACAACACCCAGGTCGCCGCGTTCCTCTCCAAGGCCCGTCAGGCGTTCGGGGTGAACCCCATCGTCTACACCTCGAAGGACTTCGCCGACACCTGCCTGCGCGGCAACACCGGCGCCCTGGCCAACAGCCCGCTGTGGCAGCCCCGCTACGAGAGCGGAACGCGTGAGCCCGCTCCCGTCGGCGGCAGGTACTGGTCGATCTGGCAGTACACCGAGAACGGGACGGTACCCGGCCTGCGGGGCAAAGCCGACATCAACGTCTACAAGGGCACACTGACCCAGCTCCGCGCACTCGCCCACCTCAGCCCCGGCCAGACCCCCACCCGCCCGGGAACAGGTTCGACAACCCCGCCTGCTCCGCCCACGACGCCGCCTGCTCCGTCCACGACGCCATCTGCTCCGTCCACGGCCGTCTGGCCGCTGCTCAAGAACGGGACGCGCGGCGTCAACGTCACCACCGCCCAGCACCTGCTGGCCGCGGGCGGCCAGTCCGTCACCGCCGACGGGATCTACGGCCCGAACACCCGGAACGCCACCGCCGCGTTCCAGCGCTCCCACGGCCTGACCGCCGACGGCATCATCGGCCCGAACACCTGGAACAAGCTGGTCCGCACCGTTGGCCAGGGCTCGAAGGGATCCACGGTGAAGGCGGCCCAGGCGCAGCTGGCCGGGTATGGCAACCGCATCGCGGTCGACGGGGCGTTCGGCCCGGCCACCCAGGCCGCGGCTGCCGCGTTCCAGCGGTCCCACGGCCTGACCGCCGACGGGATCATCGGCCCGAAGACGTGGAACAAGCTCGTCAACGGAACCAAGACGAGCACCCCGACCACGCCTGCCCCGACCACGCCCGCTCCGGCGAACGGTAGGCTGACCCAGCGCCAGGCCCTCACGCAGCTCGCCGCGGCCGGTATCAAGGCCCCGGTCGGGCGGACCTCTTTGGCAGGTGTCCGTGCCCGGACCATCCAGGGCGTCATCGCTCTGAAGAAGGCCAGCGGCTGCACCATCGTCATCACCGGCGGCACCGAGTCCGGCCACAGCACCCGGGGCAACCACTCCCACGCCAACGGTTACAAGCTCGACCTGCGTACCCGTGACGAGGGCCGCTGCGTGACCAACTGGATCAAGACCACCCAGCGCAAGGGCGCCCCGCGGGGCAACGACGCCCGCTGGCACGGCACCCTCAACGGGATCTCCGCCGAGTACGTCTACGAAATCCCCCGCAGCGGCGGCATCCACTGGGACATCACCCTCATCTGATCCCCCTCCAAGTCGACTGACACCTGCGCCACCAACGTCCGGTGGGCGGCACCCCATGCGGGTGCCGCCCACCGGACGTTTCAGACGGGCGTAGCGGCGAGGCCGTGGTCAGGTTCGGGGTCGATGTCGTCGCAGGACCGGGGGTGAGGATGCCGGTGGCCGCAGTGTTGGCGAGGTACTGCGGGGGTGGCTTCGAGCAGCAGCTCGCCGATCGCGTGGGCGTGGGAGGCGAGGTCGTCGACGGTCCGGCGCGGGTGTGGCGAGAACCAGGATCCGTTGGCTGGGCCTGGTGCTCAACGCCGCCGCCAGTCAGATGGGTGGCCCTGGTCCGCGGGTGCCGAACCTGGCTGGTGGGGAGAGGCGTACGGGCGCGGTGGAAGCCGCCGGGCGTACTTCAGGTCCGCTCGAACCGGGGGTTTGTCTCCGGCAGGAGATCAAGAGATCGGTCCTGCTCATACCGTGTGATGTGCCGCACCCCTGCTGAGCAAGGAGTATCTGTGGCCAACAACTTTCAACTCGGTGAGATCCCGCACGGTTTCGCGTTCACCGAGACCGGCGGTCTCATCCACTACAAGCACACCATCATCCTGACCGTGCCGCCGCCCAACGCCGGCCCGTGGGGCGACTGCTGGCTCAGCTTCGGCTGCGCCTGGGCGGACACCAAACTCGGCGTGAGCATCTACACCGGCAGCACCTGGGGCGGTGTCCAGCCCCGGACCGTCCCCGACAACGGCAACCGCCTCGGCGAACGGCTCCCCGCCGGCACCCAGAAAGTCGTCATCGGCCGCATGAAGAAGGACGGCGGAGACTCCGCAGACGACGTGCCTATCAGCTGGCTCCTCGAATACCTCGGAACCTGACACACCCCCACCGGTGCCCCGGCCCGGCCCACCAGCCGGACCGGGGCACCGGCCTGCCCACCGGCCACCGGCCACCGGCCACCGGCCACCGGCCACGGTCCAACTTCTCCCCACGACGAACACCGCCGGCGCCGACACCGGTCCGGCGACACCGCCCTGGACCTCGTCGTTCTCACCCATACCCTTCAGGATGCGCCGCACCGACAGCCCAGGGCCGTGCGCACCAATCCCGACAACCCCATAGAATCACCACTCACCCACCATCAAAAACTGACCCGCAATCAACACCCGAAGGGCCCGAGAGAAACCCTCTCTCGGGCCCTGAAACGTACTCAGAATCCACCCTGCGGGAATCCCATAAAGAATCCCTTGAATCCGAGCAGGAAGAAGGACGAATTTGAGATGAAAAACGATCACGACAGCGACGGGGCGGCCGCCCACGGCACGACCCAGGCCCCGACCACAGCAGGTCACAGATGAGACACTCCCAGGCCAGACCACCCACCACCCCGACCAGCCCGTTCCCGACTGGTTCTCAACCAACCCGCAACACCCCAGCCCACACCACTCCCAGCACATGCTGGCGGGATCGACGCCCCACACGTTCGTCCGGGAGCCCACCGCGATGCGCTTGAGGCTGCCGGAGACGTTCACCCGCGGGTTCGAAGCCCCCTGGTCCCCGGCGTACCGGAAGATTTGATTGCCGCCGTTAACGCGTAGTGCCTTGTTTGCGGTGCTATGCACCGCAGTTGGCGAGCTGGTTGGGCCTATGAACTCGCGCTATCCCACACGGGACCCCGGTCCCAGACCTCTGGCTGACCAGTTCCACATACACCGAAGGGCGCAGGGCGGGCCGTATCCGCCACTTCTTTCGTGTCCGCACGCGGTCGGCAAGAGGATGCACCCGCTCGCACCTTTGTCCTGAAAAGACTGTTCGCCCAGTACGCGCGCTATCAGTTCAATTCATCTGAAGGTGTGCTTTGCATGTATTGCCCGGGCGCGTCGTCGCCGCCGCCGACACCATCCGAAGTGTCGGGCCCCGCCTGCTGTCCAGAGCGGGAACCGGCTCAGCGCGGATCCACCGAAGAGAGGAACCAGTGATGGCGAACGAGTTGCGTTACGGCGACCGGCTGCACCTGCAGAACCTCTATCAGGGCGACGGGGGCTACCTCGACACCAATGGCACTTCCAGCGCGCCAGGGGCCAAGCTGGCAGTTTCCACGGCCCCCACCGCCACGCGCGCGCCGGGCACCGGTACCTGGGAGATCGTCTCCGGTTCCTGCCAGGCCGCCGGCTCCCCGGTGAGGAGTGGCGACATCGTCTACCTGCGCAATCTCTGGGACGGTAACGGCGGCTACCTGGACGTCAACGGCGCAGCCAGTGCTGGCCAGCAGAGCTCTGGTGGCATCTACGACGTCACTACCGCCTGGGGCAAGGACCGCGACGAGAACAGCAGCCGCTGGCAGATCTTCGACACCACCTCCGCGCCCCTGGACGGCCTCGTCCGCTTCAACGACACCGTCCAGCTGTGGAGCACCTACCACAACAGGGGCGGTTTCCTGGACACCAACGACGTCAGCACCGCGACCGGCGCCCGGTACGACGTGGACACCAGCGCCTACTCCAACCGCGCCAACGCCGACGTCGCCTTCTGGAAGGTCCTGCGACCGCAACCCTGACCCCCTCACCCCAGCCAGCCTCACCCCGGCGGCAAACGACACGAAGCCCTGACGGCCTACACGAGCCGTCAGGGCTCCTTCGCACTCGGGCTGGCAGCTCCCCGCTCCCCGCTCCTCACGACAGGCGGAACGAGTCATCAGCCCGTTCGGCGCGTCAGCCAATGGAGGGGGTGGAGTGCCGCCCACCGGGCGTTTCGCGGGCGCGGCAGCACTCAGGTGCCGCACCATCGCTGAGGGAGTGTCAGGCGGGATGGCAGGGCTGTTCCTCGGCGGTGCGGCCACCGGTTCCGAAGGTCCGCCGCGGGGACGGGGCGCCGCCGGGCGAGAACCGAGCACGCCTCGGGCTCGCAGTTCATCGAGGTCGGACAGACGCTCTCCGGGAAGAACATCGAGCAGGTCGGCCTGGGCGGCGCGAATGCTGGGCGCGGGAGCCTGGGGGCCTGCGCCAAGGGCACGGCCGTGGGTGTGCACGGTGACGCGTCGGCCGCCCGTGCCGGCGGGCTGGTGCACGGTGATCGGCGCGCTGGTCATGACTCCAGCGTGCTCCCGGCGCTCCGGTCCTGCCATCGCGGCGGTTTCGTACTCGGTCAGGAAGGGGCACCGAGCGTGCACTTTCGTTCATGGCGGAGGGTGGCCGTGCCCCGGCGCTTAGAGTGCGATCGCGCGGTGTCCCTCTTCGCGGGTTTCCCTCCGGACCAGCTGGCTGGAGGGAGGAAGTGCCTCTCCCGGCCTTGTCGAGGAGGCAGATCATGAAGTGGGACGATGCGCCGGACTACGCCGCGTGGAGCTTCTACCTGAGTGCAGTCGAGTTGCTGCTCGACTTACTCAGTCGGCTCCCGCTGTAGCCCGGCGACCGCTCCGCGGGGCCGTTCCTTCAGGGGACGGCCCCGTTCCTGCGTCTCACGACGACACCGCCGATGCTACGCACGCGGGCACTGCACAGCTACCAACTTCCAGCGAACGGAGTATGCCAGGGGCATACTCCGTTCATTGCCTGGGCTGCGGCTAAGGGCTCGTAAAGAATCAACACGTTGGTTTGGTCTCTGTCGTGAGGGTCGCGCCGTGTGCGGTGGCGTGGACGAGGAGTCCTGCCAGGGTGCTGAGGTGTGCTGCTGGGGGCTGGGGTGTGTGCGCGTGCTGGTCCATCAGTCGTCGGATCTCGCTGGTGGTGTGGCGGATGGTGTCCTTGCTGACGGCGAAGAGGTGGGCCAGCACGGTAGGCGGCAGAGCGAGGTTTTGTTGCAGCACGGTGGCCAGGACCCGGTCGGCCAGGTCGAGTTTGGCTTTGCGGCCGCCGCCCGGGGCCCGGCGCCGGGTGCCGCCGTCGCGTCGGGTGGCCGGGTCCTGTTTCTGCAGCGCCTGCCAGCCAGGGGTCAGGGTCTCGGTCAGCTCGGCCAGTGCGGTGCAGGTCATGCCGGTCAGCGCGGGATGTGACAGGGCACCGCGGTCGAAGACCGCCGCCGGCCCGGGCGTCGGCCTGGTGGGGTCTGCCGGGCTGGCGGGGTGGGGGTGCACGGTGTAGTTCCATTCGCCGTGGAAGGCATGTCCGGTGACCGGCGCCGCGTTCAGCTCGGTGTCGCTGACCTTCACACCGGTGGGATAGGTGCCGGTGTCGAGTTCGGCGTGGACGGTGAGACCGGTGCGGGTGGTGGTCGCGGCGATGGACTGCACGACGACCTCGTGGCTGTTCAGCGCTCTGCCGCGCCAGTTCATGGTGATCGCGGAGAACAGCCGATGCTCCACCTTGTTCCACTTCGATGTGCCCGGCGGCATGTGGCAGACCGTGACGGCCAGGCCGGTCCGGGCGGCGAACGCGGCCAACTCGGTCTTGAAGGCCCGGGTGCGGTAGCCGTTGGAGCCGCTCGGCATCGGCAGTGATCAACAGACGTCTGGCCTGCGGGTAGTCGAGGCGTCCTTGCCCGTTCCACCAACGGCGGATCGATTCGACCGCGAAGGCTGCGGTGTCGTGATCCGTACCGACATTCACCCAGCCGGTGTCCGCCGCCAGATCGTAGATGCCATAAGGCAGGGCCTTGCCCAGTGCATCGCTGGGGAAGTCATGGACGTCAACCCGCACGGGTTCACCGGCCGGCCGCCATTGACGTCCCGCATTCTTGAAATCCCCGACGACTTCCTTCTTTTTCGTGTCCACACTGACCACCGGCTCGCCCTCCGCCTGATGGTCCTTGACCTGGTCGTTGATGTACCGGAACTGCGCGTCCCGGTCGGGGTGCTGAGCGCCCTCAAGGGTCTTGGCATTGGCCTGCAGACTGAAACCGTTCTCCCGCAGCAGCCTGCCCACGGTCGGCGCCGACGCGGTATGGCCCTGCCGCGTCAGCTCCCCGGCCAGAGACCGCAGCGACTTGGTCGTCCACCGCAGCGGCGACATCGGATCCCCCCGCTCATCCGGCTCGACCAGCGCCAGCAACGCCGGAACGAGCAGCCGGTCAAGCTTCTCGGCGCTCTTGCGACCGCCGCCGTCCCGGCGGACCCGGCCATCGGGCAGTGGGTCCTCACCGCCCTCCAACTCGAAGACACCCTTCCGCACCGTCGTCTCGCTCACCCCTGCGGCACGCGCGACGGCCCGGACCCCACCGTGCCCCAGCAGCCGGGCCTCGGCGGCCAGCGCCAGCCGCTGCTGCCGCTCATTCAGATGAGGGAACAACACTCCGAATCTCAGGGCAAGTTGGTCACGAACCTCACTCGGTATGCGCATACCACACCAACGACAGGGAGACCGTGAAGCAACGTGTTGATTCTTTACGAGCCCTAAATACGAAACAGGAAACATCCGTAAGCCGCGCCCGCGGCCACGAGCGTGCCATGCAGGCTGAACACATGCCCGCGGCCGCGGAGTCGCGGCCTGAGGGCACCACGGCGACCAGGGAGAAATTCATGCGGATCAGTGCGGGAGACAGTGAGTTCTACCGGTGGCTGCTTCACCACGCCCGGCTGATGAACTGGGACCTCGACGCGGTCGACGAGCTGGACGGTGTCACCGTCCCGCGGCGCCGCTTCTTCCTCGTGTGGGCGTCGATCGCACTAACCAACGGGCTCACTCCCGCGCAGACCGGGCAGCTCGCCCGCGGTCTCGGCGTCACCCCGGACGAGGTGACCAACGCGTACACGCCAGAACTGCGGGCCACCACCATCGACGAACTCAACCAGGCACTCCGGTACTGAGGAGCGGAGCGGCGTTGCACGGACCGGGGTCGTTGGTTGCCTGGCCGTGAAGGCCCCAGCGGGGAAGGGGCGGACGCCCAAGCGGTGGCGCGCATCCGGCGCGGACGGGCGCCAGCGCCGAACCTCGTGAATCGCCCTGTCAATACTGTTCGGTCTCGACGAACCCGGCGTCGGCGTCGTCGCCAGCGCCGAACGCGTCCGCCGCGGCCGTCGGGTCGAATCCGGGCGGGCTGTCCTTGAAAGTCAGGCCCATGCCGGCCAGCTTCGCCTTGACCTCGTCGATCGACTTCGCACCGAAGTTACGGATGTCGAGCAGGTCGGCCTCCGAGCGGCCCACGAGCTCACCCACGGAGTGGATGCCCTCGCGCTTGAGGCAGTTGTACGAACGGACCGTGAGCTCCAGCTCCTCGATCGGCAGCGCGAGGTCAGAGGCGAGGGCGGCGTCCGTCGGGGACGGGCCCATGTCGATGCCTTCGGCGTCGATGTTGAGTTCGCGGGCAAGACCGAACAGCTCGACCAGGGTCTTACCGGCCGAAGCCATGGCGTCACGGGGACGCATGGCCTGCTTGGTCTCGACGTCGACGATCAGCTTGTCGAAGTCGGTGCGCTGCTCGACGCGGGTCGCCTCGACCTTGTACGTGACCTTGAGCACCGGCGAGTAGATGGAGTCGACCGGGATACGGCCGATCTCCTGGCCCGCCTGCTTGTTCTGGACGGCGGAGACGTAGCCGCGACCGCGCTCGACGGTCAGCTCCATCTCCAGCTGGCCCTTGCCGTTCAGCGTGGCCAGGACCAGGTCCGGGTTGTGGACCTCGACACCGGCCGGCGGGGCGATGTCAGCAGCGGTGACCAGGCCGGGGCCCTGCTTGCGCAGGTACATCACGACCGGCTCGTCGTGCTCCGAGGAGACGACCAGCTGCTTGATGTTGAGGATGAGGTCGGTGACGTCCTCCTTGACGCCCGGCACGGTGGTGAACTCGTGCAGGACACCGTCGATCCGGATGCTGGTGACAGCAGCGCCGGGGATCGAGGAGAGGAGCGTACGGCGGAGAGAGTTGCCGAGGGTGTAGCCGAAGCCCGGCTCCAGCGGCTCGATCACGAACCGGGAGCGGAACGCATCGACAACCTCTTCGGTCAACGCGGGACGCTGAGCAATCAGCATAGGGTGCTGCCTCCATTTTTCGGCGCCCGCTATTTGACGCCGTAGACACCGCACGGTATCGGCAATACGACCTCACAAGAGGCCGCACCGCCCGGCTCGGGGCAAAGCACAGATTTCCGCAGGATGGAACGGCGCACAGGAGTGAGTGCGGACCTGGATGCCCTCGGGATGAGCTGGTAGCCGCAGCGCCATCGGCGGGAGGACGGCAGCTGGCACGGATGCGTCGGCGGGGGGTGGGCTTTCCTGTTTGGCTGGGGCGAGGGAGCGCTGGGCCGCTACGGTCTCAGTAGAGCTGACGGCACATTGGATTCTCGGCTCTTGAGATTTGAACTGCTTTGTTCATGTGGTCTGTTGCGGGAAGGTCGGTGAGCTTTGTGGCTTCGGCGGGGGTGGCGCGGGTGTGGGTGTGGGTGACGGCGGTGGTGGCGTTCCTGGGAACGGTGGGGCTGGTTTTGGTGGCGGTTCTGGCTGATCTGGACACGGCTGGTCAGGCTGCGAGCGTGGTGGGTTCGATGGTGGCGCTGGTGGCGTTGCTGGTGTCGGTGGTCGCGCTGTTCCGCGGCGGTGGATCCGCGAGCGGGCGCCGTGTGCGTGGTGGTCGTGGTGCGGTCGTGGCCGGTGGTGACATCACGGGCTCCGCTCTCGGAAAGGACTCGAAGGTGACCGGTCCCCGCACCCCGCCGAGGATGGGCTCCTCGCGGCGGGATGGGGATGATGTGCGTGCCGGGCGGGACGGGGTCGCGGCTGGTGGCGACATCACCGACAGTGCCCTGGGTGAGGGAAGCGAGCGGTGAGCCTTTTCCCTCGGGCCCGTCGCGGGCGTAAGTCTGGAGACGGTGCGACTCCCCCAGGGGCGGGGGCGGCGCGCAGAGTGTCCGCTGGGGCAGGTGGGGTCGCGGCGGGCGGGGGGATCACCGGTTCCGCGCTGGGTGACAACAGCCGGGTCACGTATGTGGACAAGCAGTACGTGGCAGAGGCCGGCGTGCCGGTGGGGTGGCCGGTGGTGGTGGGGACGGTGCCGGTGCTGGCGTCCGCGTTCCAGCCGCGCGAGGTACTGCGTCAGGCGGTCGACGAGGCCCGCGGGCACGGCCGGAGCGTCGTGCTGGCGAGTGACACCCCGCACGGTGAGCGGTCGCGGTCCGGTACGCGTGCGTCTGTGCAGGTGATGTCGGGCGGCGGCGGGGTGGGCAAGTCGCAGCTGGCCGCCGCCTACGCCCGTGAAGCGGTCACGGACGGCGCCGATCTGGTGGTGTGGACGCCGGCAACCGATATCCAACAGGTTCTGACCGTCTATGCGCAGGCCGCTGCGCTCGTGCAGGCGCCCGGCCATACCGGCACGGACCTGGAAACGGACGCACGAGCCTTCCTCAGCTGGCTGGCGGCCACCGACCGACGATGGCTGGTCATCCTGGACGACATCACCAACCCGGATGCGATCGAGCCCTGGTGGCCAGACAGCCAGCGCGGCACCGGCTGGACCCTTGCCACCACCCGCCTCAAAGACCCGCGCCTGACCGGCGGCGGCCGGACCCGCATCGACGTCGACGTCTACACCCCAACCGAAGCAACCGACTACCTCACCACCCGCCTCACCCACGACCACAAAGCCCACCTGGCCGACCACCGAGCCCCGGCCCTCGCCGAGGCACTCGGACACCTGCCGCTGGCACTGGGACACGCCGCCGCCTACATGCTTCGCGAGAACACCTCCTGCAGCACCTACCTGGAACAGTTCACCGACCGCGCCACGCACCTGGACAAACTCCTGCCCCACTGGGCCGACGCCGAACGCTACGGCCGGCAGGTCACCACCACCCTGCTCCTCGCCCTCGACGCCACCGACCAGGACCCCCACGGACCCCTGGCCCGCACCGCCCTCCGCATCACCGCCTACCTCGACCCCGCCGGACAACCCGCCGCCCTATGGACCACCAACGCCTTCCTCACCTACCTCATCCAGCAACAGCGCGCCGCCGTCCCGGCTCGGCGGAACCTCGGCCTGCGCCGACGGCGCAGGAGCGCGGTGCGGACCGTCACGGGTGACGAGGCAGCCGCAGCGCTGCGGCTCCTCGACCGGTACGGACTGATCACGTACGACTCCGCCGACAACCCCCGAGCGGTGCGTATCCACGCGCTCACCGCACGCGCCGTGCGCGAGACCACTCCTCAGGACCAGCAGCCGACGACCGCCGTCACCGCCGCCGACACCCTCGTCGAAATATGGCCAGACCCCGACCACACCCAGCGCGAACTGGCCAGCACGCTACGCGCCAACACGGATTCCCTCACCACCCATGCCGGAGAGTCCTTATGGACGCCCGACGCCCACCCCGTGCTCTACCGCACGGGAGCAAGCCTCCTCAATGCTCACCTGCACAGCGCCTCCTCGACGTACTGGGAACACATGGTCGCCGACTGCGAGCGGCTGCTGGGCGACGAACACCCCGACACCCTGGCCGCCCGCGCCAGCCTCGCCGCCTCCTACTGGCAGGCCGGGCGCACCAACGACGCCATCGAAATCGAAGAGCACGTCCTCGCCGAGTACGAGCGACTCCTCGGCAACGAACACCCCCACACCCTGGCCGCCCGCGCCAGCCTCGCCGCCTCCTACCGGCAGGCCGGGCGCACCAACGACGCCATCAACCTGCTCGAACACGTCCTCGCCGAGTACGAGCGACTCCTCGGCAACGAACACCTCGACACCCTGGCCGCCCGCGCCAGCCTCGCCGCCTCCTACCGGCAGGCCGGGCGCACCAACGACGCCATCGAAATCGAAGAGCCCGTCCTCGCCCAATGCGAGCGACTCCTCGGCAACGAACACCCCCACACCCTGAGCGCCCGCGCCAACCTCGCCGCCTCCTACCGGCAGGCCGGGCGCACCAACGACGCCATCGAAATCGAAGAGCCCGTCCTCGCCCAATGCGAGCGACTCCTCGGCAACGAACACCCCGACACCCTGAGCGCCCGCGCCAACCTCGCCGCCTCCTACCGGCAGGCCGGGCGCACCAACGACGCCATCGAAATCGAAGAGCGCGTGCTCGCCGATCGCGAGCGGTTGCTTGGCAACGAACACCCCGACACTTGTTCTGCTCGTGATGCTCTGTCCCGGTGGCGGTCGGCGGGGGATGGTCTTGGGGAGCCTCCGTTGTAAAGAGGGACCGCGAAGATCCTGGTGGGCGGGGCGTCTTTCTGGTCGTGCATGAGGCGGTCGTGCGGGTGCGGCGGCGCAGGGCGGCCGCGTAGCGGGGGCCGAACCGGTCGCACCACCGGCGGATCGCCTCATGGGAGACGGTGATCGCGCGTGCCAGGAGCAGCTCCTCGACTTCGCGGAAGGAGAGCGGGAAGCGGTGGTACAGCCATACTGCGTGGGAGATGACCTCCGCCGGAAACCGGAACCCCTTGTACGACGGCCCTTCCCCGGCGCCCTCCGCCACCAGCTACTCCCGAACGATCAACAAACCCGGCTACCATTCCGGCCCGGAGACCACTCAAGGCCACGAAGTTAAGGGCGTGGGGGAAACTGCAACTCGCCTGACGGTTGGGGACCTTGGGGATGCGAGAACGGGACCTCTGGTAGAAGCGGGAGACCGACCAAAGTCTTCCTGCCGCGAGAGGTCCCGTTGTCCGACCAGTCTGCCACCACGACGCTCACCCGTACCATCACGGTTGCGGATGGTGTCTTCGCTCCTGGCCACCTGGGCGAGCTGACCCAGTACCTACCCTTCGAGCTCGTCGATGACGTGCTGGAACAGACGCGAGCCGTGCAGCACCGGCTGCGACAGCTGCCGTCCCGGGTGGGTGTGTACTTCGTGCTGGCCTTGGGGCTGTTTCCCGGTCTCGGGTACGCGCGGGTGTGGGACAAGCTGGTCGCTGGCCTGCACGGACTACCACTACCGGCCCCGTCGGAGAAGGCCCTGCGCGATCTACGCCGACGGCTGGGGCCCGCTCCGTTGAAGGCACTGTTCGAGGTCATGGCCGGGCCCCTGGCTCAGCCCGCGACGCCGGGGGTGTGCTATCGGCGATGGCGGACGGTCGCTTTCGACGGCTGCAGCTCCATTGAAGCCCCTGACCAGCCCCGTATCCGCGCTCTTCTGGGCAAGATCCGGCGTACCCGTGGCGGCCTGGAGGGCTATCCACACCTGCGGCTGATGGCCCTGTGCGAGACGGGCACCCGCGGACTGCTCGGTGCGGTGTTCGGCCCGACCAACACCGGAGAGACGATCTACGCCCGTCGGTTGCTGCCGCTGTTGAACCCGAGCATGCTACTGCTCGCCGACCGGGCCTTCGACGGCAGCGGCTTCCTCACCGCGGTGGGCGACACCGGAGCCCAGATGCTGATCCGCCATCTGGGCCGCGCTGCCCGACGGCTCTTTCCTCACTCGCATCGACGGCCGGACCTTCCGCATCATCGACGCAGACGTGACCGTCATGTGCGGCGACGGGCACCGCATCCGCGACCGTTACCGGCTCGCCACCACCTTGCTGGACCACCGGGCCGACCCGGCCGCGCGCCTCGTGCACCTGTACCACGAACGCTGGGAGGTCGAGTCATCCTTCCTGGCCCTGCGCCACACACTGTTCGCCGGCCGAGTCCTGCGATCGGCCGACCCCTTCGGCCTGGAGCAAGAACTCTGGGCCCAGCTCGCCCTCTACCAGACGTTGCGCCGCGCCATGGTCGATGCCGTGGAGTCCGCACCGGGGACCGACCCCGACCGCGCTGGCTTCACCGTGGCCCTCCAGGCCACCCGCGACCAGGTCATCACCGCGAGCGGCATCATCCCGGCCACCGCCACCCCTCGGGCCGAAGCCATCGGTAAAGCCATCCTGAACAACCTCCTGCCGCCTCGCCGCGCCCGCCTCAGCGCCCGGAAAGTGAAGTGCCCTGTCTCGCGCTACCCCGTCGAACAGAACGAAAAGCGCCCCGCACGCAGCCAGAACATCGTGTCCATCGCCGTCGACGTCCTTGCCCGTGCCGCCTCACGACCCTCCCCGCGGCTGCCAGAGACCATGAACGCCCGCTCCGGGACGAGCCGCTGGGACCGGGCCCTCCAGCTCCTGCGCACCGAGCCAGACCGGTCCTGGCGGACCATCGAACTCGCCGCCGCTCTAGAAATCAGCCACTACCGCAGCTTCTGTGCCCAGTTGGGACAATGGACCAAAGAAGGGATACTGCAACGCCTCGGACGCGGGCGCTACACACTCGCTGCGGAGTTGATCGCTCCCACCTCGTCCCAAGGTCCCCAGCTGTCAGGCGAGTTGCAGTTTCCCCTGCGTCCTTAACTTCGTGGCCTTGGGAGACCACTCACTCAACTTGACAGTGCCGACTCAGAAGTTCAGCGAGCGTCTGGAGTTGGTCCTCGTACTCGCCGGGGCTCGCGTCCAGCTCCTAGTCCGTGAGCCCGCGTTTCGTCGCCATCCCGCGCAACATGGCGTACATCTGTCTCTGGCCGTCGTCATAATGCTTGATCATGTTGTTGCGGGTGTCGGTGTCGACCTTGGCGTTCTCCTCGTTCACGTGAACCGTGGCTCGCCAGGTTGTACCGCCCCACCAGCGGGCGCTGTCACCCGGACGTGGCACCGCCCTGGTCGCCTTGGCCTCGGCCATGGGTGCTGGCCAGGGTGACGAGCGCGATGTGAGGGACGGCGTTCAGGCAGAGTTCCGCCGCCGTGCTCGGATCGGTCGCGGTGCGCGCCTCCTGCAGCGCCAGCAGACCGGTCAGCACCGCGGAGTCGACCGCCTCGTCGAGAACCTCGTCCGCGGCGAGTTCGCCGCCGGCCACCAGCTCGCGCAGCCAGGCGGCTGCCTCTGCGGACCGGTCCGCCACCGCGCGGCCAGCTGGCTTTGTTCATGAAAACGGGTTCTGGCTCAACTTCTGTTTGCGCCGTGAGGCGCTGTTGGTTCGAGTGGAGGTGGAAGGCCTGCACCAACCCGCTGTCGCAGCAGCTGGGTTGAAGCTGAGGGCAGCCTGATCCGGGTGATGCCGGGGAGGGTGAGAGCGGCCCTGACGAAGCCGGGACGTGACCAGTACTGCCAGATGGGGCGGGTCCGGCAAGTGTGATGGAGAGGAGTACGCGAGGAACCGGCGTTTTACGTCTCTTAACGAGCCTCCGGCTCCAACCTGGTGGATCTGGGCCGGAAGCGGTGCGTACTCGGGTCATCCTTTCGGGTGGTCTGACAACTCCTGGGTCGGTTTACGAAAGCTGGCCGGGAGGCCACGAGGAAAGCCTGCGGCGTACTCGTGGCGATGCCGCAGGGACACAGTCGGGCTCCTACTCCGTCGAGCGAACCACAGTGAACACGGGAACCGTCCCGAACCTCGCCCCGCTACCTGTCTCCAGCAGGCTGCCGGGGCTGGGCGCATCGACCGCCGATCGGTCCGGGACGGGGCGGAGCCGCCGTAGTACTCCGAGGCCGGGAAAGCCGGCCGCATGGGGAAGGGCGGCAGCGGTATCGAGAAGGGAAGGACGCTGCAATGCCGGAAGATGCCCCGCCGAATGGCGGAGCCCCGGGCCCTCGGGCCCGGGTACTGGAGATGCAGGCCAAGCTTCACCGTTGGGCGGTGGCCGATCCCGGCCGCCGGTTCGATGACCTGTTCAACTTCGTGCACGATCCGGCGACGCTGTTGGTGGCGTTCGACCGGGTCGCGGGCAACCGGGGAGCCCGGACTCCCGGCGTCGACGGCCTGACCGCCACCGACGTCGAGGAATCCATCGGTGTCCCCGGATTCCTGAACGACCTGCGGGTCGCCGTCAAGGGCGGTGCGTTCTGTCCTCTGCCGGTGCGGGAACGCAGCATTCCCAAGCCGGGAGGCTCGGGAAAGGTCCGTAAACTCGGGATTCCGACGATCGCGGACCGGGTCGCTCAGGCAGCGCTGAAACTGGTGCTGGAACCGATCTTCGAGGCCGACTTCAAGCCGGTCTCCTACGGGTTCCGGCCCCGACGGCGGGCCCAGGACGCCATCGCCGAGATCCACTATTTCGGCACCCGGGGATATCGCTGGGTGCTGGATGCGGACATCGAGGCGTGCTTCGACTCGATCAACCACACGGCCCTGATGGACCGAGTGCGTCATCGGGTGAAGGACAAGCGTGTCCTGTCGCTGGTCAAAGCCTTCCTCAAGGCCGGGATTCTTACTGAACTCGGTGAGAACAAGGAGACGTTGACCGGCACCCCGCAAGGCGGCATCCTCTCCCCGCTGCTGGCGAACATTGCTCTGTCGGCGCTCGATGAGCACCTGCACGAGACGTGGGAGCCGGGCGGGACGATGGCCACCGAAGGTAAACGCGCCCACCGGCGCCGCAAGGGTCGGCCGACGTGGCGGGTCGTCCGCTACGCGGACGACTTCGTCGTCCTGGTGCACGGCACCGAGGCCGACACTGCGGCACTGCGCGAAGAAGTCGCTGACGTGCTCGAACCTCTGGGATTGCGCCTGTCGCAGGCGAAGACCCGGATCGCGCACATGAGTGATGGGTTCGACTTCCTGGGCTTCCGCATCCAGTGGAAACGCAAAGGAGGCACGGACAGATGGCACGTCTACACCTTCATCGCGGACCGGCCCATCCGGTCCTTGAAGGCGAAGGTCCGTGCTGTGACAGGCAGGACATCGCAGCAGGATCTCGCCACCGTGCTGATCAGACTCACTCAGATCATGCGCGGTTGGGCCAACTACTTCAAGCACGCTGTCGCCAAGCATGTCTTCACGAAGCTTGACGCCTTCGTGTGGTGGCGTCTGATCCGCATGCTGCGGGAACGTCACCACTGGAGTTGGGGCGAAGTCCGCCGCCGGTTCACCACCCCCACCGGGCGGTGGCTACCGATCGCGGCGGACGGGGCCGAACTGTTCCAGATCGCATCGGTCACGGTCAGCCGTTACCGATACCGGGCCAGCAGGATCCCCAACCCATGGCACCCTGCGAACCCCGTCTGACGGCAGAGACCGTGGAGAGCCCGTTGCGCTGAGAGGCGCACGGCGGGTTCGGCGAGAGGTCCGGAGAAACGGACCGGGAGCAATCCCGGCACCGCGCTCCGGGCCTACTCAGCGGTGCCGACACGGTGAGTGACAGCTGGGAATGAGTGGGGCGGTGTGCACCGGGGCTGAGGGGGTCGGGCCGTGGTGTTACAGGGCGATCAGCCCTGCTGCTGTCTCCCGGAAGCCACAGGCGTCGAAATAGAACGAGCGCAGATGTTCCTCGAAGTCGACGTGGAGCCACTCGCACTTCGCGGCACGGGCTTCTTTGGCTGCGACTGCGACAAGCGCGGCGCCAACCCCTATCGACCGAAGATGCTGGGCGACCACCGTGTCCAGAATGAAGGCGTGTGCTCCGCCGTCCCAGACAACGTTGACGAATCCGATCAGATCGCCATTTTCCCTCGCGCAGACCCAGCCAAGGCTGTGGCGCTCAAGCCGTGCTTGCCAGTCGGTCTGAGCGACCGGGGATCCGAAACCGTCGGCGTGCAATCTGTTGAGGGATGCGTTGTCGAAGTCGCCTTGCCACTCATACTTGATCGCCACGTCCAGATCCTAGTGCCGAGAAGGTACTTGGTCCGCATCGACTACTGGGCGAGGAGAACCCGCTTCCGGAGGAGACGGAAGCCGGCACGGCCGAACATCTGGCGCTTGAGCATCTTGATCCGGTTGACATGGCCTTCGACGACACCAGAGCTCCAGGGGAGGGTCAGGCCGGCGATGACGGCGTCACGGTCGCGGCCGATGCCCGCGGCGAGGGTGTGGAGGCTGGGGAGATCGTCTTGTCTCACGGCGGTGAGCCAGTCCGGCAGGAGCTCGCCCTGGCGCTCGGTGAGCATGGTCGCGAAGGACCGGACGTGCCTGGTGAGTGCATCGATTTCGGGACAGTTGGCCCGGACGTGCTTCAAGCGGAGTTGTTCAGTCTCGGAGAGGCTTTCCGGTCGGCGGAGGACCCACCCGGCGACGATCCGGGGCGAAGGCGCACGGGCCGTCACCGGCCCTGGTGAAGTGCGTTTCTGGCGGAGGTAGGCGCGAACCCGCTGGTAGCTGCCCGTGTAGCCGAGCGGAACGATCTCCTCCCACAGCTTCCAGGCGTTCGTTCCGCCCTCGTTCCAGCGGTCGTCGAGATAGGGCTTGTACTCGTCGAGAACCGAGCGCCGTGCTTGCCACTGACCGGTGAAAAGATCTTCTGGCCTGGCAGCGTCCGCGTACCGTTTGACGGTTCGGCTGGTCATGCCGAGCTGCCGCTGGATCGCGCGGCGGCTGTGCCCCGCCTCCACCAGGGCGTGGACCGTGGCGTGAACGGTCCGGGTTCGGTCGGCGAACCGGTGGCCGGTCGGCCAAGGCGAGTCGGAGGACTCCTGCACAGGTCCTGGCTCCGCCTCGGGCGTTTCAGGTGTCTCGGGCACCAGGACACGCAGGCATCGCCGGTGCTGGGCGATGCTCCGCTCGGCTGCCTCACTGAGGTTGTGCCAGAGGTGCCACCGGTCTGCGACCTGCACGGCCTGCGGGGCGCCGACGGCGGCGCCTTCGGCGAAGAACGGCGCGCGGTCCCGGCAGACCACCTCGATTCCGGGCCGCTGGGCCAGCCACGCAGCCAGGGTCGACGACTCCCGGTCAGGCAACAGGTCGATGGGCCGGCGGGTCTCGACGTCCACAAGAACGGTCCCGTAGTGGCGGCCCTTGCGGGTGGCGTACTCGTCGACGCCGACCACCCGCGGAGCGGGCACCTCCGGCTCGGGAAGCGCGTCGACCAACCGCAGGACCGTGCTGCGGCTGACCGCCCCGCCCACGATGGCAGCCAGCCGGGCACCGGCCCGGCCGGCCAGGGCAAGACCGATCGAGGCCAGGGTCGAGCGGAGCCGCTCGGTCCGCTGACCGTTTCTCCGGGTCAGGCCGGGTATCTGCTCGACGAACGTGCGACGTCCGCACTCAACGTTCCCGCAGGTGAACCGGCGGACCCGCAACTGGAGAACCACGCTTCGTCCCGCGCTCGGAACCCTCTCTGTCAGCCTTGGGTGAGACATCCCGTTCTGCGGGGTTAGCCTGAGAGGGCACGACAGGAGAACCGTCCCTTATGCCCAGTACAGAGCCCGTCGGGTCCGAGCCGGCGCCGAGGCCGAAGCGCCGCACTTTCACCTCGGAGTACAAGCTGCGAATCGTCGCCGAGTACGACGCCGCGCCCAGGAACGAGAAGGGTGCGGTCCTGCGCAGGGAACGGCTCTACCACTCGCATGTCAAGGAGTGGCGGGCCGCCCGGGATGCCGGGGCCCTGGAAAACCTGGTCGACCGCCGGACCAGCCCGGCCCGTGCGAAGAAGTCCGCCGCGGAGGTGGAGAACGAAAAGCTGCGGCAGCAGGTGGAGCGGTTGCAGAGGGACCTGGCACGGAACAAGGCCGCACTCGAGGTGATGGGAAAAGCTTCCGCGCTCTTGGAAATGATCTCCGAGAGCGCGGACTGAAGCCTGCCGCCGACCCTGTCGTGGACGAGGCGTTCACCAGCGTCGAGGTTCAGCTGGGCATCACGGCCGCCTGTCGGCTGACCGGCCGCTCCCGCGCCACGCATTACCGTCGGCTCCGGCCCCCACCACCACGCAGAACACGTGCCCCACAGATGCAGCCGTCGGCCCTGACGGCCGAAGAGCGTTCTGCGGTACTCGAGTTGATGAACGGCGACGAGTACGCCGAGCTGGCGCCCGCGCAGATCTGGGCCCGCGAGCTGGATGCCGGGCGCTATCACTGCTCCGTCTCGACGATGTACCGGATCCTGCGCGAGCAGGATCAGTCCGGTGAGCGCCGACGGCAGGCCACCCATCCCGCCAAGGCGGTGCCCGAGCTGGTCGCCACCGGGCCCTCGCAGGTGTTCACCTGGGACATCACCAAGGCGGCCGGGCCGGCCAAGGGCGTCTGGTATCACGCCTACGTGATCATCGACATCTTCAGCCGGTATATCGTCGGCCACACCGTCGAGCGAGCCGAATCAGCTGTGCGGGCCGAGGAGCTGATCCGCGAGACCATCGCCCGCAACGGCATCGTGCCCCAGACCGTGCACGCGGACCGCGGCACCTCGATGACGTCGAAGAAGGTCTCCCAACTACTGATCGATCTGGGCGTGACGCGGTCGCACTCGAGGCCGAAGGTCTCCAACGACAACCCTTACAGCGAGGCCCAGTTCAAGACCACGAAGTACATGTCGGATTATCCTGAACGGTTCGATTCGCTGGCCCACGCCCGCGAGTGGTTCGACGCGTTCATCGCGTATTACAACCATGAGCACCGGCACTCGGGTATCGGCTGGCACACACCAGCCTCCGTCCACTTCGGGACCGCCGAGGAAGTCCGCGACCAGCGCGCGGTCACCCTCGCCGAGGCATACGCCCGCCACCCCGAACGCTTCGGCCGCCGCCCCAGACCACCCGAGATACCCCAGACGGCCTGGATCAACGACCCGGCCAAACGCAGGGAACCCGCACCACAAACCTCATAGCGTCACGACCGTCTCACTGGACTTGAAATCTTCCGGAACATCATCGGGAAATCGCAGGTAGGAGCCGTGCACCTTGGCTGACCATGCCCCACAACCCGGACACGAGGCACCAGCTGCGGTGCACCGCACATCAACACGCACTATCGCGATGTTCACGTCTACCGACAGCACCGCGACATCCGCGATCGACGGGAACAACAGCTCCTCCAGCCGGAACAAGATCTCATTCACAGCCACGAACTATCGGCCCAGCCACGCATGCCACTGCTCGTTTTGAGGCAACTTACCTGGCCGCCCCAGGGAGTTCAGTCGTTACTCACAGTGCACGGACCACACAACCTGAGCCAGAACCACTACTGGTGAATAAAGCCACCGGGCTTACGGCTGCACCGCCCGGGCTACGCGTCACGGAGCAGGCGTAGTTGAAGGGTCTTCTCCAGGGCTTGGGAAGCGGCCGGGCGTGGGCGGCCAAATGCGGCAAGGACGGGTGTGGCGCTGGTTGGGCTGGGTTTTTTGTGAGGCTGAAGGCGGTGGGCTGGGCGTTCGTAGCGTCGCGGGATCCGGATGGGCAGGCCGGAGCGAGTCTGGCCTGCTGGCGGGTAGGGGCGCTGCGGGCCCTTCCAGATGCGGGGCATGTCGGTGTTCATGTAGTCGCTCACCACTTGGTCACGGAGGTAGTCGTAGTCGGGGCCGTTCGCGGCTGCGGTCATCAGTAGGACGGGGGGTTGGGGTGGCACGGCCGTCCGCGACGCGGATCTCGACGACAGCCGGAGGCTGGCGGGCGTGGGTTTGCGCGATCCGGTCCCACGCTCGTTCCCACGGTCTGACTTTGCGGGGGGAAGCGCCGAGGGCTTCCATGAACGCGGTGACGTGCTCGCGGGAGGGGACCGCTTCCCCCCGCAGAACGGCGCTCAGACTGCTCTTCGGGAGCCGGAAGTGCCGGCCATCAGCGGTCCGCCCGGCCTCGGATTGCAAGTAGCCCAGAGACGGCTGGCCCTCCCTGGCACGGACCTGGATCATCGCCCGGCGTAACTGACCGAAGGTCTCGATCAGTTCCGGGTGAGTGAGTGCGGAGCGCACCGAGGTGGCCAGGTCCTGGAACTCTGTGGTGGTCTCCTCTCGACGCCGGAGTTCTTCCTCGGAGCGGCGGGCGGCTTTCCACAGGCGGATCGCGTCTGCGGGATCGGCGTCGCAGGCTTGTGCGTAGGCTTCGACGAGTTTACGGGAGGGGACTTTCCCGCTGGCGCCGCGCGAGAGCATGGTCGCGGTGAACCGGTATCCGATCAGTTTGGCCATCGCCGCGTAGGTGACGCCTCGGCGCTCGCGCTGGGCACGTAGCCACAGCGCGAGCGCTTCGGACTGCCGGGTTCTGCGGCGACGGCGTTCTCACGCCGTCCCATAGGTGGGTCAGACTGCCTCGGGCGAGGGCGCTGTCGTCGTGCGCATCGCCCTCAGCGAGCTGACGGCGACGTAGAGGGCGCCTGCGATGAACTCAAGAGCGCCGAACATCGGCAGGCCGGCCAGGGCGAGGGCTCCTGCCACGAGGATGACGACGAGGATGATGACCACCTCGCCGGGCGTCAGCGCGCCCGGGTAGGCGCTGGGCGAGGACGGCGGGAAGAGTGATGAACGCATGCGTGTCTCCAACTGGCGTCGCGTCAGAACCCTGAATAGGGCGCGGACTTGGGCTGCACCGTGAACAGCTGACGGGGACTTCCAGGTCCGGTCCGTCAACGTTCGGCGATCCTCTCACCAGTAACCCGACCATCACAATGCGTGGCCCTTCGGGCAAGGGCGTTGATTCATGAACGTCCAGAGCCCGGGTCCGCGATGCGGGCGAACGGGTGGACGAGCCGGCAGCCGGCTACCAGGAGGCTGCAGGTCAGGAGAATGAAACCAATTTTTTCATTCGTTTCCGTCCATCCGGCGTTGCCGAAGGCACGCACGCGATGACACCCTCCTAGCAACGCTGTCTCGGGTACTCGTACCCGAGGTCTCCCTGGCGTCGTGGCTGCACCATGGAACAGGGACCGGGCATCACCGCGTTCCAGCGCGGCGCCCCAGAGGGTGGCGCATCCTCACCGGATGCGGCCACCCTCCGCACCCTCATAAGCCAAAGCAGTCAACCGGTTCATGGAATCTGTCCCTGCACACATACGGCTTCACCCACGGCATAACGAACTCCCCCTCCCCCGACGGGCAGCACCCCCTTTCCGCAGCCGATCCACCAACCGGGCCAGGAAGTCCCCGTCCGAGCGGCAGCGGTGCCTGAGCGCGGGAAAGCCCCGGCTGGCCGGGGAAGACCGGCCGGGACCGTGAGGTGTGTGGGTGCGGAGGGTGGTCACCTCTCGGCGGAGGGCTCCATGGGGCTCCAGCCGAACGATCGACAGGGCTGCTCGGCGCGGGTGACGGCCCCGCTCACGGTCCACCGGGCCGTGCTGGCGCAGTGCACCGACCTCGCCGGTGACGGTTCTACCCCCGGCCGGGCGCAAGGCGCACCGGATGCCTGACCTCATGTGAGGTTCCGCTGGACGTGGTAGTGCCACCACACCAGGCCTCGCGAACTGCGGCGTTCGAAGGAGAGGCGATCTTATGGCTCAGGGCCTCGCACGCATCCAGGTGCGAGACCCTGAGCCGCGGCCCTCTACCATTCGGTCTGAATGGGGGTCACCAGCGGGAGTGGAAGTACAGGGCGTGGAAGGCGGCGCGCAGCGGGGCGGCTCCCGCGCCAGTGTCCGTCCAAGTGGAGCCGGCGTCATTGGAGTACGTCATCGCGTGCCTGCCCTTGGTCAGCACGCGCAGCTCGCTGTGGTCGATACCGGCTTCCTTGCGGTAGAGCACGATGTGACCGGCCACCCATCGCACCCTGGGCCATGAGCAGCGCGCCGATCCTGGTGCACCGGCCGTCGCCCACGGGTGGGCGTCGGGTCACCTGCTGCGGGCAGATTCTCGGGCTCGCGCACGGCGATGGGGCCACAGCACCGCTTTGCCGCCGTCGGGCGGCGAGCGACCGGAGTCGCTGTAGGCCCGGCCGGGTCCGCGCCCTGCGCCGGCGCGGTGACGCGTCGGCCGGCGCCGCCGGTGTGGCGGCGCCGGCCTGCCTGACGCGGCTGGTGGACGGGTCAGGCTGCCTTGAGCTGGGCCGCTATCCTCACGACGCGTTCGGCCTGGTGGCGGGCGGCGGCGCGGGTGGTGTCGTCCACCGGGTTCGTGCCCTGCCCGTCCACGTGCGAGGTGCCGTAAGGGTTGCCGTCGGCGAACTTGACCGGGTCCGTGAAGCCGGGGGCGACCACGATGCCGCCGAAGTGGTGGACGCTGGTGTAGAGCGCCTGGAGCGTCGTCTCCTGTCCGGCGTGGAGGGTCGCGGACGAGGTGAAGCCGCTGTAGACCTTGTCGGCCAGCTTCCCCTGTGCCCACAGCCCGCCGAGGGTGTCGATGAACTGCTTGAGCTGCGAGGAGAGGTTGCCGAACCGGGTGGCGGATCCGAACAGTACGGCGTCGGCCCACTCGATGTCCTCGGGTGTCGCCTCGGGGATGCCCGCGGTGGCGGCGTGGTTGGCTGCCCACGCCGGATTGGCCTCGATGGCCGCCCGCGGGGCCAGCTCGGCGGCCTTCACCAGGCGGACCTCGGCACCGGCCTTCACACCGGCATCGCGGAGCTCCTCGGCTATCTCGGCGATGGTGCCGGTGGAGGAGTAGTAGACGATCGAAAGCTTGACGGGAGTAGCCACGGCAGCGGCTCCGTTCCTTGTGGGGATTCTGGTGGGGTTGTCGCGAGACCGAACTAGACGACCGGTCCACTAATTCAAGGTAGACGACCGGTCCAGATGATTCAAGGCCGGGTGCCGCGGTTACGGCGGGAGCGACGAGGCCCGTGCGATCAGGCGGTGACGGCAGTCCTGCCCGGGTCGTTGGGGTGGGACTGCAGGACCGTCACCACCGAGGTCATCCACGGCCAGAGCGGCAGTGCGCCGAGCACCTTCTCGTACAGCTCACCCTCGTCGGCGGCCCGCCACAGACCGATGCTGCGCAGTTCGCCCACCGGGCGCCACAGCCTGACGAGGTGACCGGCCGCGGCCAGCTCCCCAGCCCTTACGGATTCCTCGGCGCGACGGCGGTCGACCTCCGCCGGGTCGGTGCCCTCGGGAACGGTGGTGGTGAGCTCGACCAGGAACTCCTTCATGGCACTTCTCCTTCTCTCTGCGGGGCCTACCGGCCCCTCGTGACGACGCACACGAGGCGGCGCAGCCGCCCTTCCGCGGGCGCACACCCTGCCGCCACGACGGTACGCACGCCTTTTGAAATATTTCGACCGGTCGTCTACTTTGACATAAGTGACCGGTCGGCTAGTCATCTCATCCTCATCTCCCTGGAAGAAGGTCATCATGAGCACGCAGGTTCAGAAGGTCGCGGTCGTCACGGGTGCGTCGCAGGGCATCGGAGCCGGGATTGTCACCGCCTACCGCAAGCTGGGCTATGGCGTCGTCGCCACCTCGCGCCGCATCCCCGCGTCGGACGACCCCGACGTCGTCACCGTCCAGGGCGACATCGCCGACCGCGCGACCGCAGAGCGCGTCATCGCCGCCGGCGTCGAGCAGTTCGGCCGTATCGACACGCTGGTCAACAACGCGGGGATCTTCGTCGCGAAGCCCTTCACCGACTACACCGAGGACGACTACGACGCGGTGCTCGGCGTGAACCTGGACGGTTTCTTCCGCATCACCCAGCTCGCGGTGGAGCGCATGCTCGAGCAGGGCGGCGGTCACGTCGTGCAGATCACGAGCACGCTCGCCGACCAGGCCAGCTCCAGTGTGACCTCCGTACTCGCCTCTCTGACCAAGGGCGGACTGCAGTCCGCCACCAAGGCGCTGGCCATCGAGTACGCCGGCCGCGGCATCCGCAGCAACGCCGTGGCGCTGGGCACCATCAAGACACCCATGCACCCCGAGGAGCATCACGCGGCACTCGCGGCACTGCATCCGGTCGGCCGTATGGGCGAGGTGAGCGACATCGTCGACGCGGTCGTCTACCTCGAGAACGCCCCGTTCGTCACAGGCGAGATCCTCCACGTCGACGGCGGCCAGAGCGCCGGGTACTGAGCGCGGGCACTCAACGCCTGGCTTCGCCCGCGCGGGCCCGAGGCGGGGCGCGCCACCGTGCCCGTGCCCTTGCCAGCCGCCCCGGAACCGGCTGCCGACGGCCCGGCGCCGACGACGAACCGGCCGGCACCGGCCCCCTCGGGGACCGGCCCGGGGCGGGCCACTGCCTCCTGCCGGACCAAGTCCGTCCCCATCTCACGAGGAGAGAAGACACTCCATGACCTCGCCACTCGACGGCCTCGCCGTGGACAACCCGGTTCTGGCCGCGCCGATGGCCGGCGGTCCCAGCACCCCCGCACTGGTCGTGGCGGCGGCCCGTGCGAACGGACTAGGGTTCCTCGCCGGCGGATACAAGACCGCCGACGCACTGGCCGAGCAGATCGCCGAGGTCCGACGCCACGACATCGCCTTCGGGGTCAACCTCTTCGCTCCCAACCCCCTGCCGGTCGATCCGGAGGCCTTCCGACGCTATGCCGCCGCGATCGCCCCCGAAGCCCGGGTCTACGAACTCGACATCCAGGCAGCGGAAATCGTCGAGGACAACGACCACTGGTCGGACAAGATCGACTTGTTGCTGTCCGCACCGGTACCGGTCGTCAGCTTCACCTTCGCCATCCCGGACACAGCCGTCATCGCCTCACTGCGCGCCGCCGGAACCCTGGTCGTCCAGACGGTCACGTCACCGGCGGAGGCCCGCCTGGCCGCGGACGCGGGCGCCGACGTACTGGCCGTACAGGCGTCGGCCGCCGGAGGGCACTCAGGCACACTCACCCCAGAACGTGTTCCGGCCTCCGTCCCACTGACCGATCTGCTGGGGCAGATACGGGAGGCGGTGTCGCTGCCGCTCGTCGCCGCGGGCGGGCTGGCCACCCCGGCCGGCGTGGCCGAGGCACTACGCGCCGGGGCCGAGGCGGTAATGGTCGGTACGGTCCTGCTGCGGGCGGACGAAGCCGGTACGTCGCTCCCCCACAAGGCGGCCCTGGCCGACCCGAAGCGCCGCCGGACCGTGGTGACCAGGGCGTTCACAGGCCGGCCCGCACGGGCTCTGGCCAACCGGTTCACCGACCACTACAGCGGCCTCGCCCCCTCTGGCTACCCCGCCCTGCACCATCTGACCAGGCCGATGCGCCAGGCCGCCGCCGCGGCCGGCGACCCCGAGCGGATCAATCTGTGGGCCGGGACCGGGTACCGCCAGGCCACCGCCGAGCCCGCCGCCCAGATCCTGCGGAGACTGGCCTCCCACGTCTGAACGCCCTCGGCGCCCGACGCACACCAAGGCACCGGCAGTCCGGGACCTCCGGGCCAACGGGACTCTGGCGCCCGACACTCCGACCCGCCGGCAGCGGACCGGGGCTCATGCCTCGGCCGCTGCCTCCTGCGGCGCCCGGGCGCCCAGCAGAGCCAGGCAGTTCGCCCAGAGAACGCTCAGCTGGGACGTGCTGTTGTAGAGCTTGGCGAACAGCACCTGTCCTTCGAGCTGCGCGACGACCGATCGCGCCGCCTCACGGGTGTCGGCGACAGTGACCTCGCCACGCTCACGCGCCTCGGCGACGACCGACTCCACCATGTCGACCTGGGCGTCGAAGATCTCCTGCAGGCGTCGGCGGATCGCTTCGGTCTGATTGCTCAGCTCCAACGTGAGGTTCCCGAACAAGCAGCCGGAGACGGTGCCACAGCTCTTCTGCCCCGCGCGCTGGATCGCCTCGGTCTCCTCGAAGAGCTGCCGCAGCCGCTGCAGAGGGTCGGCGTCGCCGCGCAGAACACGGGCCCACTCGCGACGCTGGTCGGCCCAGTGCTCGTCGAGCACAGTCAGCGCCAGAGCCTCCTTGGACTCGAAGAAGTAGTAGAAGCTCCCCTTGGGCACCCCGGCCGTCTTGCAGATCTCGGCCACGCCCAGCGCCGAGTAGCCACGCAGCTCGATGAGCGACTGCGCGGTGCTGATGATCTTTTCCCTGGCGTCACTGGTCCGTCCCATGGTTGCAAGTATACGACCGCTCGACTATTTTGTACTGGACCGGTCGGCTAGCAACTCCGCGGGACCACTCGGTCGCAATCCGCGACCGTCCGCAGCTGGAGCCGCTGCCCGCACACCCACGCGCAGATGAGAGCTAAAGCAATGACCCACCCGATGCATGACGTCCTTCGGCGCTGGAAGGCCGCTTTCGACGGCCACCAGCCCGACACCATGGCCGATCTGTTCACCCCGGACACCCTCTTCCAGGGCTTCGGACCCGCCGTCCTCACCGGCCGGGACGCGGTGCGGGGCTACTACACAGCCGTACCGGCCGACCGAAGGGCCGAGGCAACGATCCTGCACACATACACGATCGGCGAGCAGGTCGCCGGAGGCTTCGCGGACGTCACGTTCGGCGACGCGCACGACTGGGAGGCCCATGTACATCTGTCGCTGGTCCTCCGCCTCGACAACGCCGGCTGGCAGATCCGCCAGTACCACGTCTCCCGCGTCGACGCCGAGCACTAGGGCCTGCCTGGAGTCGTGATGACGTGGATCGAACATTCTGCGGCCACTCAACGATCACGCTTGACTGCTTTCCGTAAGCGCTCGCGAGAGCGGATCAGCGCCGAGATAGGGCACAACCTGTATGATTTCCGTGAGGACTGATTCGTCGGTTGCCGAACACATGTAGCAGAATGGCTGATTCTCGCCGCATATAACTCCCCGTCAATCACGATGTTTCAGCGCGCTGGTCAGTTCCCGATTGGCGGCCTGGGCCGCATCGGGCGTTGTCACGTTGTCGGGGGTATAGGCGTCTGGCGGTGCGTCAGGGCGTGGTCGAGGCGGCTGTCGGCTGTCGGTCAGGCCGTGGCGGGCAGGCCGGCGGTGCCGGTGATCTGGTCCCAGATCGTGAAGCGGACGGTCATCTCGAGGCGGTGGTCGGGTGCGGTGCGGTGGTAACGGCCGGGTCGGAAGTGGGGCGAGATACCGCTGAACGCGGCCAGGAATCTTTGGGCGCCACCGACGCTGCGGAAGCCCTTCATCGCGCGCTCGCGCTGCCTGGTGGGCTGGTGCGAGTTCTCCGCCCGGTTGTTCAGTCCTTTGTGGGAGCGGTGCTCGACCGAGGGCATCACCTCGCGGTGGGCGGCGCTGTAGGAGCGGAGCTTGTCGGTGACGACCACCCGCGGCACCGTGCCGGTCTCTTTGAGGAGTCTGCGGAAGAAACGCCTGGCCGCGGCCTTGTCGCGGCGGTTCTGGATCAGGATGTCGAGCAAGTTGCCGTCGACGTCGACGGCCCGCCACAGGTACTTCACCTCGCCGTTGACCTTGATGAAGACCTCGTCCAGGTGCCATTTATCGCCGGGCCGAGGACGGCGGCGCCGCAGGCTGTTCGCGTAGGCCTGGCCGAACTTCAGGCACCACCGGCGCACCGTCTCGTAGGACACCATGACGCCGCGCTCGAGCATCAGCTCCTCGACCTCGCGGAAGCTGAGCGGGAACCGGAAGTACAGCCACACGCAGTGGGAGATCACCTCGACCGGGTACCGGTGCCCCTTGTACGACGGCGGCGTACTGTCCACGGACAACCCCCTCCACCATGATCAACCCGAAGATCATCCCACCCGTCAGCCAACGTGACAGTGCCGTCCGTCGACCTGCGGCCCTTGAAGGCGGTCGCGGGCTCGGGGGGCAGCGGCTCCACCGCGGGGCCGGAGGGGATACCGACGACACGCGATCCGCGAGGTGACGGAATGTACGTCGCGGTCAACGGACCGGCGGCCGAGGCGGGTTGGGGCGACACTCTCCCCGCGGCGCGTGCGGTCAGGGTAAAGCGGTTGCTCGCAGGCGGACTGGTGACGATCATCATCACCGATGACTGGTGAACTTTCTTCTGTGAGGGGTCTGCGGTGACGATCGTGACGAGGGCTGACGGATTCGATCCGGCTTGCCTGGAGGAGGCCGTCTCCGCAGTGGCGCAGGAAAGGGGGTTCTCCGGCACGGTCCGGGTCACGCGTCACGGGGAGCCGGTATTCACCCGCGCGTTCGGGATGGCGTCACGGCGGTGGTCCATACCGAACACGTGCGACACGCGATTCCGGGTGGCGTCGGTGTCCAAGATGTTCACAGCGGTGGCCGTCCTGCAGCTCGTCGAGCGGAAGCAGGTCTGCCTCGACGACGCGCTGGTGGGCTTCGTGAAAGAGCACATGCCCCAGCTCGATCCGCGTGTCACGGTCCACCACGCCCTGACGATGACGGCGGGCATCGGCGACTGGTTCGAGGAGGGCAGCGACGACTGGGAGGCCGAATGGGCCGCCCTGACCTCCTCCCACCCGCTCTACCTGCTGCGGAGCAACAAGGACTACCTGTCGCTGTTCGCCGGTAAGCAGCCCCACTTCCCTCCCGGGGAGCGTCATCTGTACAACGGCGCCGGCTACATCCTGCTCGGCCTGCTCATCGAATCGGTGACCGGCCGCTCCTTCGAGGAGGTCATCGCCGACGATGTATTCGCCCGTGCCGGAATGAGCGCGGCAGGATTCCCGGCCCTGGACGACCTGGGGCCGGACATTGCCGAGGGATACCTCACCACCGCCGGCAGCCCCACCCCGTACCGGACCAATCACTACGCGACCACCCCCGGGGCCGCCGCCGACGGAGGGGCTACCTGTAGCGCCGCCGATCTGACGGCCTTCGCCCACGCACTGCGCCACGGGCGGCTGCTGAACGAGGAGACCACGCGCCTGGCTCTGACCCCGCAGGTCGACGAGCGTGAGGAGAAGGTCCGCGGCTACCAGTGGATGTACGGCTTCGGCCTCACCCACATCCTCGACGACGAAGGAACCATCGTCCGCTGGGGCCACACGGGCGAGGAGGACGGGGCCAGCGCCCGCCTCTATCACTACCCGCAGCAGGGCCTGGACGTCGCAGTCCTCGGCAACATCAGCTGGTGCGCCGGCGACATGGGGTGGGCCATCCACGACGCCCTGGTCGGCAACTGAGCAGCCGCGTGCCGCGTTCGCGACGCCGGGCGCTCAGCAGACCGGACAGGCATCGAAGGGTGGAACTGGACAGATCGAGCCCCAACAACAAGCTGAGATCTCTACCGAACCCGGGGTGCCTCTGTGTCTTGTCAAGTCCCTTGGATAGGGAGCGGCTTGGCTTTTCGCTCATCGGCGATCATGACGCGCCACACGTGGTCGGCCAGGCGGCGTTTCAGGCACCGCTTCGCTTCCTTCGGCGTCTTACCCTCGGAGAGTTTGCGCTGGTAGTAGGCGTGTCCGGGTGATTTCGGCATCCGTATCTGCACGACCGCGATGGTGTGGAGGACGGAGTTGAGCTGGCGGTCGCCGGAGCGGGAGAGCCGGTGGCGGGCTTTGTCCGCGCTGGCGATCTCCACCGGGGCGGCACCGGCATAGTTCGCGAATGCCGCCGAGGTGGAGAAGCGGTGAGCCCGTCCGGTGCGGCCGATCAGCCGAGCGGCCATGACCGGCCCGATGCCCGGGGTGTCCATCAGCGTGCTGCTCGATGCCTCTACCAGGCTCTGCATCCGGGCAGCGTTGTCCGTGAGCTGCTTGTCCAGTTTCCGGATCTCGGCGACCAGGTCCCAGGCGATGTCCTTCCGGACGGTCTCGATATCGCCGGCGGGGCGGACGGATCGCAGCAGTTTGGCGGCCAGGTCCGCGGACAGCTGTGGCGGGGCGCCGCCGGGCAGCAGGTCACGCAGCAGCGCGTGGAGCTGGTTGACCGTGCGCACCCGGGCCTGGGCCAGGTTCACACGCCGTTCGTCCAGGAGGGCCAGCGCCGTGGTGTGATCCTCGGGCGCGAGATCCCGCCCTTCTCCCTGCAGATAAGCAACGGTGGCTGCGGCCGCTGCGTCTATCTGGTCGTTCTTACGCCGTCCACCGCGGGAAAGTTCGCGCACCCGGCTGGTCGCCGCGGCAGGCACGTCGACGACGCTCTCACCGCGGGCGATGAGCCACTGGGCGAGATGCCGGCCCAGGCCGTTGGCGTTCTCCACAGCCCACTTCCGCTGTGGCCACCGCTTGGCCCAGGCCAGCAGCCGCCGGTAGTCCGCCAGACTGGCCTCGATCCGCATCGACCCGACCTGCTGGTTCGAGACCGGCTCGACGGCGGTGGCGGTGTGGGTGGACTTGTGTGGGTCGACACCGAGCAGTATCACGGGACCTGATTCCTCACAGTCGGACGACGGGGACAGCCACGGTCGACACGCCGACTTCCGGAACCAACCTGGCCGGGACACGCCTCTGCTGAGTCAGACCGCGGACGGACACCGGACCGGCGACATACCCCGGGAGAGCCAGCCCCGAAGAGCGGCAGACGGTTCACGAGTCACCCGGACTGGCGTCCTACGGCACGCTACGAGCGGCCAACCCGACCGCGTCCCGCTTTCCCCATATAAGTCGGCGGTTCAGACCTCCCCATTGCCTATTTCTTGGCAAACTCGATAACGGCTAACACCACTCCGACGACCCCTGCGATTTCAGCAGCTACGGTAAAAATAGAGCGCTTAGGGCCCTCGTCGATATTGTCCGGGTAGAGCCATACACCGACTGCCGCCAATAGACCGATGAAGATTGCTAGGGATCCGTCACCTTTATCCAAAGAATGCAAGACGAGAAATGTTGCGGTGCTAACTAAGAGGAATAACCCTACTTGCTTGTCAGTCACTGCTTCCCCCTCCGTCACAACCCCATGCGGCCGCCTTCTGGCTCCTGGCGAACAGCACAGACACCGGATCGTGCCACTCGGACGCTTGGTAGAGCTGAGCCGCCGTCACCTACCTGCATAGACTATTGGACAACGCCTTAGGGCTGTCCCGTATACGCCACCGCAGGCCAGCGCTCGGCACGTCGGGTGGCACGCATGCTGCTGGCCGCGCAACCGGAAGGAGCTCACGGAGAAACTCGAATTCGAGCATGAGCAGTGGTCGTATGCAAAGCACAGAGCCGACGGGTACACGCAGGACACCCTCTCCTTCAGCCTCACGTGATGCCGCGGCGCGCCGGGCCGTGGCCCGTTGCTATAAGAAGGGGCATGGGAATCTGGACCGACGCCTTCATCCCGCCCCCGGCACCAACTCTCGTGCGGTCGGAGGCGTTCGGCCGGCTCGCGGTCGAGCTGGCGCGAGAGCGTGTGGTCCGGACCCCGTGGGCGCTCCTCGCGGGGAACCTCTGCGTCAACGCGAGCCTCAACTGGGGCAGCGTCAGCGGCCAGGCCAACCGGGACCGGCCTCCCGTCGGTGCGGTGCTGCAGACCGAGGCGTACCCGTGGGACACAGAGGACCCGGACGACGCCCCCCGCCCCGGGGCCCCTCGCACGAGGAGGCCCGGCTGCTCGCCTCCGGCGAGAAGGTGCTCGACATCCTTCCGGCGCTGCGGGCCGCCCCGTACGGCGACGCGGACGTCGCCGTACTGGATCCTCAGCTCCCAGAGGAACTTCTTCGAGTTCCCCTTCGGCATCCGGCAGATCTCAATTCCAAGGGGGCGCCACGCCGTTCGTGCCCTTTCTGGCCCTGGGTCACGTCGAAAGGGCTCTGACTGATCCCCCGCCTCCGTGAGACTTCGGGCCCGGCCTTCCGCTCCGTCGAAGGACCGGGCCCGTGCCGTGTGCCGGCCCCGTACGACCGGTCTTGCCCGAAGTCCCCTTTTCCCCTGCCCCAGCAAAGACCGGCCCATGTCAGCCATCCCACTGCCGGCGCTTCCGCCTCAGTGAGGCAGCTCGGTGTCGAAGAGCTTGGTCACTGAGGTGACGAGCATCAAGGCGTACACGGTGTTGATACGCGAGTACTGGGCCTTGGAGACTCCGTGGGCACTGGGGTGTCTACCGAACGTGCGGGGGATCCCTCTCTGTCAGCCTTGGGTGAGACATCCCGTTCTGCGGGGTTAGCCTGAGAGGGCACGACAGGAGAACCGTCCCTTATGCCCAGTACAGAGCCCGTCGGGTCCGAGCCGGCGCCGAGGCCGAAGCGCCGCACTTTCACCTCGGAGTACAAGCTGCGAATCGTCGCCGAGTACGACGCCGCGCCCAGGAACGAGAAGGGTGCGGTCCTGCGCAGGGAACGGCTCTACCACTCGCATGTCAAGGAGTGGCGGGCCGCCCGGGATGCCGGGGCCCTGGAAAACCTGGTCGACCGCCGGACCAGCCCGGCCCGTGCGAAGAAGTCCGCCGCGGAGGTGGAGAACGAAAAGCTGCGGCAGCAGGTGGAGCGGTTGCAGAGGGACCTGGCACGGAACAAGGCCGCACTCGAGGTGATGGGAAAAGCTTCCGCGCTCTTGGAAATGATCTCCGAGAGCGCGGACTGAAGCCTGCCGCCGACCCTGTCGTGGACGAGGCGTTCACCAGCGTCGAGGTTCAGCTGGGCATCACGGCCGCCTGTCGGCTGACCGGCCGCTCCCGCGCCACGCATTACCGTCGGCTCCGGCCCCCACCACCACGCAGAACACGTGCCCCACAGATGCAGCCGTCGGCCCTGACGGCCGAAGAGCGTTCTGCGGTACTCGAGTTGATGAACGGCGACGAGTACGCCGAGCTGGCGCCCGCGCAGATCTGGGCCCGCGAGCTGGATGCCGGGCGCTATCACTGCTCCGTCTCGACGATGTACCGGATCCTGCGCGAGCAGGATCAGTCCGGTGAGCGCCGACGGCAGGCCACCCATCCCGCCAAGGCGGTGCCCGAGCTGGTCGCCACCGGGCCCTCGCAGGTGTTCACCTGGGACATCACCAAGGCGGCCGGGCCGGCCAAGGGCGTCTGGTATCACGCCTACGTGATCATCGACATCTTCAGCCGGTATATCGTCGGCCACACCGTCGAGCGAGCCGAATCAGCTGTGCGGGCCGAGGAGCTGATCCGCGAGACCATCGCCCGCAACGGCATCGTGCCCCAGACCGTGCACGCGGACCGCGGCACCTCGATGACGTCGAAGAAGGTCTCCCAACTACTGATCGATCTGGGCGTGACGCGGTCGCACTCGAGGCCGAAGGTCTCCAACGACAACCCTTACAGCGAGGCCCAGTTCAAGACCACGAAGTACATGTCGGATTATCCTGAACGGTTCGATTCGCTGGCCCACGCCCGCGAGTGGTTCGACGCGTTCATCGCGTATTACAACCATGAGCACCGGCACTCGGGTATCGGCTGGCACACACCAGCCTCCGTCCACTTCGGGACCGCCGAGGAAGTCCGCGACCAGCGCGCGGTCACCCTCGCCGAGGCATACGCCCGCCACCCCGAACGCTTCGGCCGCCGCCCCAGACCACCCGAGATACCCCAGACGGCCTGGATCAACGACCCGGCCAAACGCAGGGAACCCGCACCACAAACCTCATAGCGTCACGACCGTCTCACTGGACTTGAAATCTTCCGATCGTGCCTCCGTTCGCCGGGAAGTACTTGGCGTGCGCGTACCAGACAGGGGCGAACGTGCAGGCCGTCCTGAACTTGTAGGCGTCCAGCTTGAACTTGGCACCATTCTTCTTGAAGTCGTTCCTCGTGAGCTCGACTCTCAGTGCCTGGCTGAGGTGGCGCTGGAGGATGGAGTCAAGCAGGTTGGTCGCCAGGGCCTGGGCCGCGCTGGTGTGGCCGTCCCGCAACGCGTCCACGACGTCCAGGGCGAAGCTACGGACATCCTGAAGGTCGGGGTGCCTAACCTCTTCCAGGGCATCCTCGCAGCTGTTGACGATGCCATTCCAGCGCTGCCCGATGAGCCGTCTGCGGGCAGCGGCGTCGGGAGCCTCCAGGAGAACCTGAACCGTGCTTGGTCCGGGAACCCACATGAGCGGGATCCCCTCATCGACAAGGAGCGTCTCCATCTCGTCGAGCCTGGGCGCCAGCTCTCGCAGGTTCTCCGGGTAGATACTCCGGGCTGCTTCGGCCAGCGAGGAGAAGACCTGGTGCCAACGCGCGGTCTGGAAGGTCGCAGCTGTAAGCGGTGCGAGGGCCCGTGTGATCGCGTCGTTGAAACCAGTCAGGTCAACCATGTCGAAACGCATGGCCTCTACCGCGGCGGTGAGTTCCGAGGTTGGGATGGCCACACGTGGGACGGCAAGCCCGGCAACGAGCCTTGACAGATGACTCTGCTGCTCACGGTACGGATTGAGGATCGACTTGTAGAAGCCAGACAGGTCCGGCAGGACAATCCGGGAAAGGTCTATTCCTCCGAGCGTCTCGTCCTCCGGCTCCGGCTCCGGCTCACACTGCTTGTTCATGGCCGCATGCTCGCATATCGCAGACAGGGCAAGTCACCTATTTTCGGCAGCATCCAGAGCCCTGCCCTCGAACCACAGACACGGCGTTCCAGTCGTCGAAGGTGCCGGTCATGTAGTGGCCGACGAGCCGGGACCTGCTGTCGGGCTCACCGGCACCGGCATCTTCATCAGCCTCACCTACGGATCCCTCATCGCCTCGTCCGACGGCCACGGCTTCACCTACTGGCTGTTCATCACCATGCTCGTCGCCTGCAACATCGGTGCCTTCTGTGTGACTCTCTACGTCCTCGTCCGCGGCGCGGTCGGGCGCCGTCGAACCTGGGTGGATTCACTGCCCGAGTTCCTGGTCCCCACCGTGGTCACAGTCAAGGACCGCCAGGTCACCCAGATGCTGCCGTTCGACAAGGCTAAGATTTTTCCCTACGCCTACCGACACACCTACGCTCAGCGGCACGCTGACGCCGGCGTCGCTCCCGATGCTCTGCAGTCACTCATGGACCATCGTCAACTGACGACCACCCAGCAGTACTACCGGAACTCTCAGGAATTGCATCAGACGGGCGAGAAACCGCAGGTCGCGAGGTCAGGGCGGGGCCTGACAAGGACTCCATCCTCCTGCAACTTGGCGTCCTGAGCTGGGAGTTTGGCGATCAGATCCCGTCTGATGCAGGATTTGCCCTCTGAAGGGGAGGGTGAAAGTGGGTCTACAGCGACGTGCCGACCTGGCGGGGGCGGCTCAACTGGAGCTGGTCTCCGGGGTGGCCCAGCTGCGTCCACAGGACGCGATGGTCGAGGCGATGGTGCGGGGCTGGAGGGCCCAACAGGCCGCTCGTGGGCTCCGCGAGGACACGGTCACCGCCCGGGAACGACTCGTACGCCGGTTCCTGGAGTACACCAACGAATATCCGTGGGCCTGGGCTCCTGGCCATGTGGACGAGTGGTCACTGTGGCTGACCAGCGAGAAGCACCTCGCGCCGTCCACGATCCGCAGCTATCAGGGCAGTCTGCGCCTGTTCAGCGAGTTCTTGATCGACGGTCGTTACGGCTGGTCGGTGGCCTGCGAGGACGCCTTCGGCACTCACCCGGTGGCCATCTGCCACCGGGTGGAACACCATCGCCCACCTCAATGACTACGAGGGGCGCCCCGAGGCGAGGCCGTTCACCCGCGAGGAGATCCAGCGCTTCCTCGACTACGCCGACGACCAGGTCGAACGGGCGGTCCGGGCCAAGCGCAAGGGAGCCCTCGCCGCCTACCGCGACGCCACCCTCTTCAAGGTCATCTACGGGTGGGGTCTGCGCCGGACCGAGACATCGAAGCTGGATGTGGTGGACTTCGGGCGGAACGCGAAGGCTCCGCAGTTCGGCCGGTACGGCACACTCAACGTCCGCTACGGCAAAGCGAAGAAGGGTCAGCCACCGCGTCGTCGGAACGTGTTGTCGGTGATGGACTGGGCGGTGGATGCGGTCGCCGACTACGTGGAGAACGTACGGCCGCGGTTCGGCTGCGAGGACCACCCCGCGTTGTGGGTGACCGAGAGGGGCGGCCGGGTCAAGCCGGCGGAGATCAATGCCCGGTTCGTCGCCTACCGCGACGCACTGAAGCTCCCGAAGGCGCTGACGGTCCACTCCGCTCGCCATTCTTACGTCACCCACCTCACGGAGGACGGGGTTGACCGGCGGTTTCTGCAGCAGCAAGTCGGTCACGAGAATGACAGCTCTACCGCCATCTACACCCACGTCAGCGACGACTTCATGAACACGATGCTCCACAAGGCACTTGCTCCCGCGCTCGCCCCGATCCCCGCAGACAAGGACCGCTGATGGCCGCGAAGCTCGACTACCACTGGCACCTGCGCAAGGTCATGGCCGACCGTGGGCTCTTCTCCACCACCGACCTCATCCCGCTACTGGACAAACGGGGCATCACCCTGTCGTCCAGCCAGGTCTACCGGCTCGTCGTCGAGCGCCCCGAGCGGCTCAGCCTGAAGATCCTCATGGCCCTGCTCGACATCCTTAACTGCACCATGGACGACCTCATCGAGCCCGTCGCCGCAGCAGGTTCCGGACCAACTACCCGGACAAGGAAGGCCGTTGGTGCCGAGACAGGTGTCGGTGACCTGCGACCCAAGCGAGCCCGCATCCGCGGTCTCGAGCGGCCGTGACCACACCCGGGCTCCCCGATCGGGCCGTCTGCGACCCGATCGGGCTCATCGTGGACCTGGTCGCGGCCGTCGAACATCAGCTGGAGCCTGACCGGATCCGTGCCGTGGTCGCCAGCGTCGCGGGCGGCCGCTCGAAGTCACGCCGCCTCGCGGCACATCTCTCTGAGCATCCTCGCGTGCTGAACGACGGTCGCTCGCCGGCGCCCAGGGCCGTCGGCGACCTGCTCATCGCCCTGCGTGAGGCCGGGGCCCAGAGGGTCTCGCCGCCGTGTTGCGCCGAGTGCGGCAGGCAGATGCGAACTCTCCAGCGCCGCGGTCAGGACTGGTACTGCTGGAACTGCGGGCCGCAGCCCGAGCCATGTGCTGCCTGCGGAAACGCCCGCCGGGTCGCTTCACGCGACCGGGCCGGGCGGCCACGATGCGGCAAGTGCCCGGACACCGACGGACGTGACCCCATCGCAGTGATCGGCGCCCTGATCGCCGCGCTGGACCCGCAGGCCGGACGAGAGACGATCGCCGACGCGGTCCGCCGATCGGCGCCTCGTCCCTCCTACCAGCAGAAACTCGCCTGGACCCTGGAATCCAACCCCGCTCTGTTGACCGGGGAAGGCCACCTTGCACCCCACCGCGCGGTCCTCAAACTGATCGACCTGCTGCACGAGGCCGGCATCGCCGGGATCGTCCGGCCCTCCTGCCCCGGCTGCCACAGAGTCGTACGCATCGACAAGCCTCTGGACGGAAAGCGGGTCTGCCGCATGTGCATCTCCCACTCCCGCATCGAGGAGTGCTCGGGATGCGGAGCCCGCCGAGAGCCCGCCACCCGCGACGACCAAGGCCGGCCAGTGTGTCCGAACTGCCTGGTCAGTGCCCCGGCGAACCTGGAGACCTGCATCAACTGCGGCCGGCGAAAGGTCGTGAACACCCGCACACCGGACGGTCCGCTCTGCGCGAGCTGCCCCTCTTTGCCCACCGCGACTTGCAGCATCTGCGACGCGGAAAAGCCCTGCGGCACCTCCCGCACCACGGGTCGGCCATGGTGCCTGGACTGCCAGCATCGCTCAGCGCCGTGCTCGGCCTGCGGCGGCGTCGCGGCGGTCGTCTCCGGCACTCTCGACCAGCCCCTTTGCACGGACTGCACCGCGCTTGAGGTCTGGCACACCTGTCCCACCTGCAGCGATCCCGACTACCCGCACCCCGGCCAGTGCGCTCGCTGTCTCATCAACCGGCGCCTCAACGAGCTCCTGGGCCCTCCATCCGATGCCCTCCACCCCGCTCTCGAAGTCCTGCGGAACAACATCGCCACCGCCGAGCACCCCATCACCGCCAAGCGGTGGCTGAACAAGCCGTCCGTGTCTCCGGTTCTGGCCGACCTCGCGGCCAGCAGACGAGCCCTGACTCACGAGGCCCTCGACGAGCTGCCCGACAGCCCACCTCTCGCTCACCTCCGCCAAGTCCTCGTCGGCGTCGGTGCACTGTCCGAGCGGGACGAGTACATGGTCCGCCTCGAACGCTTCCTCACCGGCCTTCTTGCATCACAGCAAGACCCCGAACAGCGCAAAGTCCTGCACCGGTACGCGATATGGCACCTGGTCCGGCGACTACGTCGACGCAGCAACAGCCGACCCCTGACCCCGCAGCAGTTCATGTCCGCGCGTCAACGAACCCACGCGGCCGTCGCCTTCCTGACCTGGCTGAAAGCTCACGACCTCGCCTTGGAGACCTGCCAGCAGGCCGACCTCGACCAGTGGCTCACCGACGACTCCGCCACCTACCGCCACACGGCCGGACACTTCATCCGCTGGGCTCGCACCAACAAGCTCACCACCGTCCACGTCCCCGCCGTCCGCTGGCACGGCCCCACCCAGCCACTCGATGACGAGCATCGATGGAACGTCGCACGCCGACTCCTGCACGACGACACCCTCAAACCAGAAGACCGCCTCGCAGGACTCCTTCTCCTCCTTTACGCCCAAGGACCGTCAGCGATCAGCCGGTTGACCACCGAGGACGTCGAGGCCAGCGCCCAGGAAGTACGTCTCCACCTTGGCGATGCCCCCGTCCGGTTGCCCGAGCCCGTCGCCGCACTGGCCCGCCTGGTTGCCGCGAACCGCAAGGGTCACGCCACCATCGGGGCCTTGACTCCGTCTCCATGGCTCTTCCCTGGCGGCCAGCCCGGACGGCCGATCAGCACCACACAGCTGACCCAGCGGCTGAACCAGCTCGGGATCCGGCCCAATCAGGCCCGCAGCACCGCGCTCTTCCAGCTCGCCACCGAGATCCCGGCCGGGATCCTCGCCCGCACGCTCGGCATCCACACCGATGTCGCTGTCGCCTGGCAACGTCTCTCCGCGGGCGACTGGGCCACCTACGCAGCCGAGATCAGCCACAGAACAAGTCGCCACGACCACGAAATCGCGTCCGGCGACCGGTGCCGCGACTCACGACACGAATGAGATCCAATGCGAACCTATCGCTACAAAGTGCAGAAGAGTGGCTTCGGACTGTTTCTCGGGATCGCAGCCGAAGCCATCCGGCTGACGGTCCCGCCAACTGCCGGCGCCCCCGTCAGCGACCGGGTCTGGCTAGACGCTTCCGAGGTCAACAACGCCTACTACGGCAGTCGGCTGACACTCACCGAGAGTGAAGTCGCCACGCTGCGAGTCGGCCTGGGCAAGGTCTCTGGCGACATCGAACTCGTCGAAAGCAGCCCTTACATACTGATCGCAGTCCGAGCACTGGAGATCTTCGAGGTCGATTACGCAGAGGTGGCCCTCGCGCCGGCGATCGCCAGGTGGGCCGAAGCGGAGTTCTCTCTGGCACCCCGCCGCTGCCACGCCACTCGCGACAGCGCTACCGGCGAGTTCACGTTGGACTGTGATGAGTGACCTACATGGCCAATGGTGTCATCGGGTGCGATCACGCCCAAGGCATTCGGACAGTTCCAATACCCGACGTCACCATTAGTCGGCGAGAAGCGCAAGCGTGAGGCGGTGGAACGGGTCACCTCAATGCAGTTCGACCGGAACGGCAACCGTGTCTGGCGCAAGGCACAGGCCCTGCTCGACTCCGAGCATGCCCGCCGGGCCATCGGGGAGGTCCAGGTCCCTTATGGGCTCTGCACCGAACCCACCAACGTCCAGGCCGGTGGCCACGACTGCCCCGTCCGATTCCGCTGCGTCGGCTGCGACCACTACCGCACCGACGTCTCCTACCTTCCCGACCTGGAGGCATACCTCGCCGATCTCCTCCGCGGCCGCGAACGCCTCGCCGCATTCGCAGCCGATTCCTGGGCAAAGGACGAGGCCATGCCTTCCGACGAGGAGATCACGCGGGTCCGCCGCCTGATCAAACGCGTTCGGGAGGACCTGGGCGACCTCACCGAGGAGGACCAGATTCAGATCAAGGAAGCCGTCACTGTGGTCCGCCGCACCCGTCGCGTCGTCTCACTCGGCCTGCCCCGCGTTGGACCACCCGAGGGCCTCCGTCCCGAAAGGCCCGCAGGATGACCAATCCCATGATCGATGGAAAACGCGCAGACTCGGCCCGCCGCCGCGAACGCGTCCTCAAAGCCATCGACACCGCCGCCAAGAACGGCGGAGACATCACCGTTTCCGGTCTCGCCAGAGCCGCCCGAGTCGATCGCACCTTCCTCTATCGCCACCGCGACCTACTCGAACGCGTCCATGCCGCCGCCAACACCCCTGTCAATGAGGGGCGAATCGCCGCGGTCAGCCGGGCTTCGCTCCAGGCTGACCTCACAAACGCGCTCGACCGTAACAAGCGCCTTGCGGCACGAGTCCGACATCTAGAGAGCCGGTTGTCCTCCCAACTCGGAGAGGCCATCTGGGCCGAATCCGGCCTCGGCACCCCGGTCGACATCGACCGGCTCCAACACCGCATCGCCCTCCTCGAACAAGAGCTCGCCACCAAGCAGGGCGAACTTGAAGAACGAACAGAAGAGTTGGATGCCTCGCGGGCGGCCAACCGGGAGTTGACCCGATCCCTAAATTACCGGCCTTGATCACGACCGGCCACTGTCTGAACTGAGCCAGTCAGACCATCCGCCCCGGTTCTCGGCGTCCTGCGTCTGTCGAGAACCGGGGCACGTTACCCGATCGGTAGCCTCCGATGCCGCAGCCGGCGCCTCCATCTCCAGGTCGGGGGCATATGGCTAATACTCCAGCCGTAGATCGTGATCTTCATGCCTGAGTGGCTTGTCGACGGTAGTGGCTGGCCTGGGATCGGGCCTGGTGGCGGCGCCGCCAGTCGGACCAACCGAGCCGGTGGGCGGCATCGTGGACGGGTCGGACAACGAGTGTGATGAACAGGCGCTGGATCTCGTTGCAGGTGAGCGGAATGAGGGCATCGGGTGCGGGGCGGGTGTGCTCGTCTGCGCGTACGACGGCGAGGAAGGCGTGCGCGAGCATGGCGAGGGTGACCCAGCGGGACCAGGAGGCATAGCGGCGGACCTGGTGCTCGTCGAGCGCGGCCAGGCCCTTGCCCGACTGGAAGAACTCCTCCACCCGCCATCTTGATCCAGCGACTCTGACCAGCACGGTCAGCGGCACGGGTGCGCGCGAGTAGCAGCGGTAGTAGGCGAGTTCGCCGGTGCTGCGGTTACGGCGGATCAGCAGCTGACGACTCCCGGGTCGGGGGTCGGCGAGGTCGATGACTGCCCAGTCGTAGAAACGGTGGCCCTTGGCCCCGGCCCCTGTGGAGAGCTTCTGCCAGGCCCGCTTGGGCACCTTCTTGGCCAGGGTGTCCGCGCGGAACTTCCCGGCGCCGGTGGTGACTTCGTGCGAGCAGGCCACCGCGAGGACGTAGCCGGTGCCGCGTTCCTCCAGTGCGGTTCGCAGCCTGGGGTTGCCGCCGTAGACCTCGTCGCCGGCGACCCATGCGGCCTGGTGGCCGGCGTCCAGGAACCGGGCAACCATACGAGTGGCCAGTTCCGGCTTGGTGGCGAAGGCGGTGTCCTGGTCGAGTCCGGCATCCCGGCAGCGGTCAGGGTCGGAGGTCCATGAACGCGGGACGTACAGTTCCCGGTCCACTGCCGCGTGCCCGCGCCGGCCGGCGTAGACCAGGTAGACGGCGACCTGGCATTTTCGATCCTGCCCGCGGTGCCGGTGTACTGGCGCTGAACGCCGACCGTGCCGGTGCCCTTCTTCACGTCCCCGGTCTCGTCGACCACCAGTACCGCCTGGTCGTCGTGCAGGTGGTCCACCACGTAGTCACACACATCGTCGCGGACCCGGTCGGCGTCCCACTTGGCCCGCCCCAGCAGATGCTGCATGCCGTCCGGGGTCCTCTCCCCGGCCCATTCGGCGATGGTCCAGCAGTTCTTGCGCGGCAGGTCCGACAGCAGTCCGAGCACCAACTTCCGGACCCGGAACCGAGGTTCGACCCGTGTGAACCGTCCCGCTATCCGGCTCATCAGGCCCTCGAACGCCTCCTGCCAGCGGGCAGGGTCTACGCTGTGACCTGCGGCCACCGCGTGATCGTTTGTCTTCACACACCGATGATCAACGGGTGGCCGCACCCGTCTCCACAGCGCGTCGGGGTCGCGCAGCGCCCGCCCGCCGTCCTGTGTCAGGAGGACATGTGCAACGTGGCGAAGTCTGGTGGGTGGAGTTCGACGAGCGGCGGCCGGTCGTGCTGCTGTCGGGAGACGACGCGTCCGGGATCCGGGTGATGCAGGTCGTCGCTCGGGCGGGTGTCGACATCACCGATCTGGGCGTCGAAGTGGCAGTAGGCGCCGTGGAAGGACTGCCCTTTGAAGGCGTGCTTCGGTTCGCGTTCCCGCGTCCGGGGCTTTACCCCTTGCACGTGGCTGACCACCGTGTCCCGGGACGACCTGATCGAGCGGGCGGGCGCCCTGTCCTCCGCGAAACTCAGCGAGATTGAGAACGCCCTCCGTCTCGGTGAGCAGGCGAAGGAGTGGACCCCGGCGACGACCGCGAAGCTCAGCGAGATAAGGAACGCCCTCCGTCTCGGTGGACTCGGGTAGGCGGAGAAGGAAACGAACGCCCGCGACGGCGTGGTCGGTCTCATCCAGATGATCGACGCTGCCGGCTGCCTCCTCGGCGCCCCTCACGATCGAGATCACGAACTACGGCTGGAGTACTAGTGTGATGCGCCAGAAAAGGCGGTCTTAAGTCTGTAGGCTGTTTTTATGTCGCATCGAGGCCCTCGTGCTGTCGAAGTCGTGCTGTCCGCTGAGGAGCGTGCGGAGTTGCTGCGCTGGGCGGGTGGCGGGGTGCCGGCCCGTGTGGCCGAGCGGGCGCGGATCATCCTGGCCTGTGCGGACGGGGCGTCAAATACCGCTGTGGCGGCGGACTGTGGGGTGTCCGTGGAGACGGTGCGCAAGTGGCGTTCGCGGTTCGTGGCCCGGCGGCTGGCGGGCTTGGTGGATGAGCCGCGGCCGGGCCGGCGCAAGCCGGACCTGGTGCTCAGCGAAGCCGAGCGTGCGGAGCTGACGCGCTGGGCGCGGCGGGCGAAGACCGCGCAGTTCCTGGCACTGCGCGCGAAGATCGTGCTGCGGTGTGCGGAGGGCGGGACGAACAAGGAGGTCGCGGCCGAACTCGGCATCGCCCACGCGACGGTGAACCGCTGGCGCTCCAGGTTCATCACCCTGCGTCTGGACGGACTGACGGACGAGCCCCGCCCCGGCAGGCCGCCCTCGGTCCTGCTCGACCAGGTCGAGGACGTACTCGTGGCGACTCTGGAGTCCGTCCCGGGCAAGGACACGCACTGGTCGCGTGCCTCGATGGCGAAGCACAGCGGGCTGTCGAAATCGACCGTCGGGCGGATCTGGAAGAAGTTCGACCTCAAGCCCCACCTGCAGGACTCCTTCAGACTGTCCACCGACCCGCAGTTCGTCGCCAAGGTCGTCGACGTCGTCGGCCTCTACCACCAGCCGCCGGAGAAGGCGGTGGTTCTCTGCGTCGATGAAAAGAGCCAGATCCAGGCACTGGACCGCTCGCAGCCGGTACTGCCGATGATGCCGGGCATGCCCGAACGCCGCACCCACGACTACTACCGGCACGGGATCACCAGCCTGTTCGCCGCCTTCAACATCGCCGACGGCACCGTCATATCGGAACTGCACCGCCGCCACCGCGCCATCGAGTTCAAGAAGTTCCTGATCCGGATCGACAAGGCCGTGCCCAGCGGACTCGACGTCCATCTGGTCTGTGACAAATTACGCCACCCACAACACCGCCGAGATCAAGACGTGGCTGGGAAAACACCCCCGCTTCCACGTCCACTTCACCCCGACCGGCTCTTCCTGGATGAACCAGGTCGAGCGGTGGTTCGGCCTGCTGACCGACAAACTCATCCGCCGCGGCGTCCACACTTCCGTGACAGCCCTGGAGAAGGACATCACCGCCTGGATCGACACCTGGAACGAGAACCCGAAGCCGTTCACCTGGACCAAGACCGCCGACGAGATCCTCAAGTCCCTCGCCGACTACCTCACCAAAATCAGCCCACCCAGCACCGAAAACCAGCGGCAGACTTAAGATCACCTTTTCTGGCGCATCACACTAGCACTCCTGCTGTAGATCGCGATCTTCATGCTTGAGTGGGTTGTCGCTGGTAGTGGCTGGTCTGTGACAGGGCCTGGTGGCGGCGTCGCCAACGAGACCCCGTGGGGGCGGGCCGGCGGGTGAGGGTGGCTGGCCTGCCCCGCCGGGGTTTCGGGCTCGCCGCAGGCGGGACCAGGACGTGACGTACGAGCACGACGAGGGGACGAAGGCAGAATCCGCAGCCTGTTCCGTCGGCGGCCCTGACTCCGGCAGGGCGATGGCGTCGGATTCCAAGGATCGTCGCAACACGTGATCGCCGTTGTGTGATGGCGAGCAGTCTAGACAGCCGCTCCGCCGGGCTACCCGGCCGAGCGGCTGTCGGTCGTTCCAGGCCGGGCGCCCCGGCCAGCTCACATTTATCTCGGTTGTGGTTTCGCAGGCGGCCGAGGGGCTGATGGACTCACGCCATGACGACTTTGCTGCCCCGCGTCCTTCGAGCACTTGAGCAGTTCCATGCCGCCCATCCCTGGGACCACAACGCCCATTACCACCGGTGGATCCTGCGCCAGCTGGCCAGCCGTTTCAACAGGGCTTTGGACGTCGGATCAGGGAGCGGTGACCTCGCCAGACTCCTGGCCTCACGGGCCGGAGCGGTGCACGGTATCGACGTCGATCCCACGATCGTCGATCGCGCGCGGGAACTCACAAAACCCGCCGCCCCGGTGACCTTCACTGTCGGAGACGCCTTGAAGGATGTGCCGCCTGGTCCCTACAACGTCATCACATGTGTCGCCACCATCCACCACATGCCGTTCAGCGACGCCCTCACCTGCTTCCGTCAGGAGCTGGCGCCTGGCGGAACGCTGGTCGTCGTCGGCGTGTATCGCCCGCAGTCTCGGAGCGATTACCTGATCGACGCCGTGGCCATTCCGGCGAACGTGGCCATGGCCTGGATCAAGAACAAGGGCCGCAAGGCGCCGCGACCAGCCTCAATGACCGCCCCGACCCGACCGGCAACTACGACCTTTGCAGACATCGTTCGCGACGCCCACCAGGCGCTACCCGGTGCACGGCTGCACCGACGACTGTTTTGGCGCTACACGCTGGTCTGGCACCGCCACTAGGAGGTCGGCCTCGGCTTGGCCTGGGGCCAAAGGCGCCGCGCGGAGGGCCCCCTGTGCCGTCAGGAGTCCCGTACTCAGCAGACTTTGCAGGCGCTCGGCTGGAGTTTCCCAGCCGAGCGTTTTGCGTGGGCGGCTGTTGAGTTCGGCAGCCACCGCGTCCAGGTGCTCGCGGGTGTGCCGGGACAGGTCGGTTCCCTTGGCAAAGTACTGCCGGAGAAGGCCGTTCGTATTCTCGTTCGAGCCGCGCTGCCAGGGACTGCCCGGGTTGCAGAAGTAGACCGGCATGTTCGCGGCGGCGGAGAAGAGCTCATGACCTGCCATCTCGTTGCCCTGGTCCCAGGTCAGTGACCGTCGCAGATGGGGCGGAAGCTGGCTGATGGTGGCGGTGAGCGCCTGGTGGAAGTGCTCTGCCCGATGCCCGTTGGGCAGGTGCACCAGCATGGTGAAGCGGGTCGTGCGCTCGACGAGTGTGCCGATGGCGGAGCGGTGGTCGGCGCCGACGATGCAGTCGCCTTCCCAGTGGCCGGGTATGGCGCGATCAGCCGCTTCAGCGGGCCGGTCGCTAATCATCACCATGGGGGCGGTGAACCGGGGCTGCCGCTTGTTTGCCTGGCGGTGGGGGCGCCGGCGGGCCCGCCCGCTCCGCAGGGCCTTGGTGAGTTCGCGGTGGAGTTCTCCACGGCCTTGGATGTAGAGGGCCTGGTAGATCGTCTCGTGCGTCACGCGCATCTCCGGGTGGACGGGCAAGTCCCGGCGGAGCTGGTGGGCTATCTGCTCCGGGCTCCAGCGCCGTTCCAGACGCTCTTGAATGTAGTCACGCAGCCGCGGACACCGGCCGATCTTCCCGGCCTTGGGGCGAGGTCGGCGGGCATCGGCACGGGCCTGGGCGACGTCAGGCCGGTAGGTCCACTCGGTGCCGCGCCGAGCGCGCCGTTGCGGCGTATTTCTCGGCGATGATCGACGGGCTGCGGCCCAGCTCGGCGGCAATCGTGCGGATGGACACCTTCTCCCGCAGCCGGTCAGCGATGTGGATGCGCTCATCTGCACCGAGGTAGCGGCCGGACGAAACGGGGACGGCCGCCCGCTGTGAACGAACGGGCGGCTCGACCCTGCCGCTATTGAGCAGGCGGCCGTTACGCCACCCACGAGCGGTCCGCACATGGACACCTACACGCTTGGCCGCATCTGCACTGCTGTAGCCCTGTTGCACGAGCCGGAAGTATTCCTCCCGCTCAGCATGGAGCCTCTTGCGCCCCTGCGGCCTGCGGTCCTTCCGAGCTTCGAACCCCATCGCATCCCCTGAGCTGGGGTGTTGCGACGACGGCTAGAACGGAGGCCACTGGGGCGGGGGCTCTTTCGTGCCTGTCAGCCGGTCTTGCCGCCAGTGAGGGCGATGTCCAGGTGCGCGAGCAGTGTGTCGAGTGTGGCCAGCTGTTGTGGTTCGAGGCGGCCGAAGCGCTGGCGAAGCACGTGCGTGCCTGCTTCTTCCGCGGCCCTTAGTGCCGTGCGGCCGATGTCGGTGATGGAGACGGTCTTGCGGCGGCGGTCCTCGGGGTCGCCGGTTCGGGCGACCATGCCGAGGCGCTCCAGGCCCTCCACGATCTGGGTGACGGAGCGCGGTGCTTGGCCGAGGGAGGCGGCCAGCTGTGCTTGGTGGAGCGCGCCGCTGCTGACCAGTGCCTGAAGGACCTTGGTGCGGGACAGGGACAGGCCTGCGGTCGCCAGCATGTGCTGGTCGACCTGTTCGCGCAGGCTGTACGCGAGGGTGAGGAAGGACAGTCCCACCTGCTCCGGGGCGCTGCCTGCCGTTGTTGATTCGTGCTGCTCCATGGTTCGGGTATCCTCGCACAACATAATCATGAGGTACCTCACGAAAGGGGTTGTGGGATGGATCGTCCCGTCGCTGTGATCACGGGAGCCACCTCCGGGCTGGGCCGCATCGCTGCCTTCGAGCTGGCCCGCCGGGGCTACCACATCGGCACCGTGGCCCGCTCCCGCAGCAAGGCACAAGCCCTCGTCGCCGACCTGAGGGCGGTGACCGCCGAGCCCGTCGATGTCTTCCATGCCGACCTCGGCGTGCTCTCCGACGCCCGCCGCGCGGGCGAGGAGATCGCCGCGCGCTATCCGCGCCTGGACGTCCTGGTGAACAACGCCGGCCTGCACGCCTTCGCGCAGCGCATCACCACCGAGGGCCTCGCGGAGATGACGGCGGTGAACTACCTCGGCCCGTTCGTCCTGACCGAGGCGCTGACGGCGAAGCTCGGCGCCTCGGCGCCGGTCCGGATCGTCAACGTCGCCTCCGAAGCAGCCCAGCAGGCGAAAACGATCGCCCCGGCCGAGGATCTGCGGCGCACCGAGCCCTACACCCGGCGGGAGTCGATGTCCCTGTACGGGCGCACCAAGTTGATGACCATCATGTGGACGCAGGAACTCGCCCGCCGCCTGGATGCGGACAAGGTGACCGTGAACTGCTGCGACCCCGGCTTCAACGCCACCGGCCTGGGCCGGGACCTGCCCGGCTCCGCCGTCCTGCAGCGGGTGCTGAACACCCTGAGGATCGGCGATCCCCGCAAGGGCGCTGGCATCATCGTGCGACTCGCCACCGACCCGGCGCTCGCGGGCACCACCGGGGGCTACTTCTCCGTCCGTGACGCCCGTCCCTTGCAGTGCCCCGAGCCCGGCCGGGAGCCGCGCGTGCAGCGGGAGCTGTGGGACGCGACGGTGGCGCTTCTTGCCGCCCGCCCGGCTGGCTGAGACCCGGGACGTCCGCCTCGAGGAGGACACCGCCCGGTACGGGGGTACCGTCCCGGCCGCAGATTCGTCCTCGCGTAGCTCATTTCAGCCGCACGCGACTTCTACGTTCATGGGCGGAGCCTGTCGGGCTCGCCCTCACACATCCGTTTTCCCTCTTGGTGGGAGTAACTTTCGTGGCCACCTTTCTCTACCGGCTCGGCCGGCTCGCCTTCCGGCGGCGCAGGCTGGTGCTGCTGGCGTGGATCGCGGTGCTCGTCGCCGCGGTCATCGGCGTCAGCAGCGTGTCGGGCAGTACGACGGACGACTTCACGCTTCCCGGAACCCAGTCGCAGCAGGCCATCGACCTGCTGGAGAAGGAGTTCCCGCAGGCTTCGGCCGGCGGCGCCACGGCCCGTGTGGTCATCGAGGCTCCGGACGGGCAGAAGCTGACGTCCGCCGCGCACAAGCAGGAGGTGGAGTCCCTGGTCGCCGACCTGCGCAAGGCACCGCAGGTGGCGAACGTCGCCGACCCCTTCACCGCCGGCCTGGTCAGCTCCTCGGGCAGCATCGCCTACGCCCAGGTGACCTACGCCGTCCCGCAGGCCGACATCACTCCCGCCGCGTCGGACGCCCTGCACGAGGTGGCGGACAAGGGCGAGAAGGCAAGCCTGAAGATCAGCCTCGGCGGCAACGCGGTGCTGGAGGAGGAGCAGAGCAACGCGGCCGAACTGATCGGCCTGCTGGTCGCCGCATTCGTCCTGGTCATCACCTTCGGTTCACTGGTCGCGGCCGGACTGCCCCTGGTGTCTGCGATCGTCGGCGTCGGCATCGCCCTGTGTGCCATCACCGTCGCCTCGTCGTTCGTCGACATGGCCTCCAACGCGCAGACCCTGGCGCTCATGCTGGGTCTGGCGGTGGCCATCGACTACGCCCTGTTCATCGTCTCCCGCTACCGCACAGAGCTGCGTGAGGGGCACACGCCCGAGGAAGCCGCCGGGCGTGCCCTGGGCACCGCGGGCTCGGCGGTGGTCTTCGCCGGTCTGACCGTCGTCATCGCGCTCGCCGGTCTGAGTGTCATCGGCATCGCGATGCTCACCACCATGGGCCTGGCCGCGGCCTTCGCCATCACCGTCGCCGTGCTGGTCGCGCTCACCCTCCTGCCGGCCACGCTGGGCTTCACCGGTACCCGCGTGGCCCACGGCCGCCTCACCACACGCCGCGTGCGTGCCGAGCAGCACGGCCGACGCGTCACGATGGGCGTTCGCTGGGGTCGCTTCGTCACCCGCCACCCCTGGAAGATGCTGCTGGCGTCGGTTATCGGCCTGGGTGTGCTGGCCATTCCGGCACTGTCGCTGCGGCTGACCCTGCCCGACGACAGCATGGCCGCTCCCGGCAGCACCCAGCGCGTGGCCTACGACACGCTCAGCAAGGGTTTCGGGCCGGGCTTCAGCGGCCCGCTGACCATCGTCGTCGACGCTCGCGACAGCGACGACGCCAAGACCGCGGCCATGGACACCTCCGCCATGCTGGAGGGTCTCGACGACGTCGCCACCGTACGGCCCCCGGTCTTCAACGAGGCCGGTGACGTCGCCCTGATCACTGCGGTGCCGAGCAGTCCGCCCACCAGCCAGGAGACCGTCGACCTGGTCGGCGACATCCGCGAGGGCAGCGACGCGGTGGAGAAGGACAGCGGCACGCAGGTGATGGTGACAGGCACGACCGCGCTCAACATCGATGTCTCCGCCAAGCTCGGCGAGGCGATGGTGCCCTACCTGGCCATCGTCGTCGGCCTCGCGCTGGTCCTGCTGCTCCTCGTGTTCCGCTCGGTCCTGATCCCGATCAAGGCCGCGGCCGGCTTCCTGCTCAGCGTCGTCGCCACCCTCGGCGTGCTGGTCGCCGTGTTCCAGTGGGGCTGGCTCAAGGACGTCTTCGGCGTCGACGAGACCGCACCCATCGTCAGCCTGCTGCCTATCCTGCTGATCGGCGTGGTCTTCGGCCTGGCCATGGACTACGAGGTGTTCCTCGTCTCCGGGATGCGCGAGGCCTATGTCCACGGCGCCGGCCCCACCGAAGCGATCGTCACCGGGTTCCGCCACGGCGCCCGCGTGGTCACCGCCGCCGCCATCATCATGATCTCGGTGTTCGCCGGGTTCCTCCTCGACGACATCGCCCTGGTGAAATCCATCGGCATGGGCCTTGCCACCGCGGTCCTCTTCGACGCCTTCGTCATCCGCATGACCCTCGTCCCCGCGGTGATGACCCTGCTCGGCGCACGGGCCTGGGCACTTCCCCGCTGGCTCGACCGCCTCCTGCCCAACGTCGACGTGGAGGGCGAGAAGCTCCGCCGGGTACTGGCCGAACGCGACCGCCAGACCCGCTTCCCCGCGCAGAACGACCAGGAGCCGACGGCGCCCGCGCCCATCGGATAGGCACAGCCCCGGCACACCCCGACCCCGCCTGCCGGCCCCCACCCCCCCGAGGGGCGGCAGACGGCCCCCGGGGCCCGGACAGCACACCGTGCACCGCACATCGGCTGTCCGGGCCCCTTTTGCCCCCGCCCGCCGGTTCACGCTCCCCATGGAGCGGCGGGCGGCCCTCCCGGACAGCGAAAAGGCCCCCACCTGCCATGAGCGAGCCGACCACCCGAGAACCTGTACACGGCACCTCGCCCCATGCTTCCCGGCTTCCGCGGTCACTGACCAGCGACCCCGACCACCGCGTCACGGTGTCGATCATCAGCGGGCTGGCCGCCTGGCGGATACTCGACCGCGACCACCCCCGTCTGCGGCTGTGGGCCGTGCCCGTCTTCTGCGCCGTCCTCGCACTGCCCGCTCTGCTCAACCCGGCCAACCGCGCCCACCTGCCAAGCGAGATCGTCCTCACCCTCGCCTACACGGTTCCGCTGCTGTGGCGGGAACGACGGCCCGGCCTGGTGTTCGCGATCACCACAGCCGCCTCCGTCCTCGCGCTGCCGCTGAACGTCCTCAACGGCGCCGACGCGGCCCGGATCGTCGCGCTCTACAACGTCGGCCGCTACGGTAGCCACCGCCAGCTGGTCCTCGCCTGCACGGTCACCGCCGCCCAGCTCGTTCTCTGGATCGCGGCATTCTGGGGAAGCGGCCATCTGCAACACGCCAAGCGCCCAGAAATCGTCACACTGCTGGCCATGCTCGCCGTGACCGCCTGCGCCGCACTGGCCCTCACCGGACGCCTGGCGAAAGCCTACATTGTGGCCCTGGAGACCGAGCGGGACCAACAGACCCGCCTGGCCGCAGCCGCGGAGCGCACCCGCGTCTCCCACGAGATGCACGACATCCTCGGCCACACCCTCGCCGTGATCATCGGGCTGGCCGACGGAGCTGCCGCTCTGGCCAGGTCCCGCTCGGAGAAATCCGCCGACACCCTCGACCTCATCGGTGACAGCGGCCGCGAGGCCCTCGCGGAACTACGCCGCCTGCTCATCGTGGTCGACAACCCCGCGACACCACGGGACACCACCCCGCTCGCCCCGCAGCCGACCCTTCAGGACCTGCCCACGCTGCTCCACCGCGTCCGCGCCGCCGGCCCCACCGCCGACCTGCACACCAACGGGGACCTGACACCGCTCAGTCCCGGCCTTCAGCTCACCGTCTACCGCATCGTGCAGGAAGCCCTCACCAACACCCTCAAACATGCCGCGGCCGACACCACCGTGTCCGTCGACCTGTACAGAGATGAGGAATCGGTGCACGTCACGGTGGAGGACACGGGCCCGACCCGTGCGGCGGACAGCGAACGGCACGCCAGGCACAGCGGGCAAGGACTGGTCGGCATGCGCCACCGCGCCGCCCTCTACCAGGGGCGCATCAGCGCAGGCCCGACCCTCGCTGGCGGCTGGCGCGTCCACACCGTCCTGAGCACATCCCGCACCCTGCCCAGCGCCGCCCAGGAGAAGCACCGCATATGACCACCGTCCTCATCGTCGACGACCAGACCCTGCAACGACTGGGCTTTCGCATGCTCCTCGAAGCACAGCCGGACATCTCGGTCGTCGGCGAAGCCTCCCAGGGCCAGGAGGCCGTCCGCCTGACCGCGGAACTGCGTCCCGACGTCGTCCTGATGGACGTCCGGATGCCCGGCGTCAACGGCATCGAGGCCACCCGCCGCATCGTCGAGTCCGGCGGCCGTTCGCGGGTTTTGGTCCTGACCACCTTCGACCTCGACGAGTACGCCTACGAGGCCCTGCGGGCCGGCGCGGCCGGCTTCTTCCTCAAGGACGCACGCCCCGAGGAACTCGTCGTCGGCATCCGGGCCGTGGCGGCCGGCGACAGCGTCATCTCCCCGAGCCTGACACGCAGACTCATCGACGCCTTCACTACCTCTCACCCACAACGGACGTCCGGCGCTCTTGTGCTCAGCCCCGGACAGCGACGACAACTGGCCGCCCTGACCGAACGCGAACGCGAAGTTCTCGCCGCCGTTGCCACGGGATGGTCCAACACCGAGATAGCCGCCCACCTCCACCTGGCCGAGTCGACGGTCAAATCCCACGTCAGCCGCATCCTGGCAAAGATCGACGTCCGCGACCGCGTACAGGCCGTCATCTTCGCCTACGACGTGGGCCTGGCCCGCCCGCAGTGAATCCGCGCGAGCAGACAGATGGACCCCAGATGCCGCCGTCCGACGCGGCCGTCCCTCCGGCCGGGCGCCCCGCCCCCCGGACCAGCCGACCCTGACCGTTCGACAACTCTCCCGGAGCACCCCGCCGCCATGCACCGACACCTCGGCCCCAGCACCCACGACGGGCGATCCGTCTCCAGTCCGTTCCCACCGGCTGAGGCAGCGGCGTGAGCACCCTCGCGCAGGAAGCCACCGTCGCCGCCGTGAGCATCGTCGCCTCGGCCGCCGCACACCGCTACCTCTACCTGAGGCTCGTCAAGGACGTCACATCGTCCGCCCGGCTGCGCAGCGCGGGCGGGGCCACGGCGGTCGCCCTCACGGTCCTGGTCCCCACCGGTGTCCTCGCCGCTCAGTACGCGAACCCCACACGCATCGCATGGCTGGCCTGGCCGGCCTTCGTGTGGGTCGCCCTGGCCGCCTACCTGCTGATGACGCTCGTCGCCCTGGAGATCCCTGCACGCCTCACGGCGCGTGCACTGCGGCGTCGAACCGGAACCGGCCCCGCGATTCCCGCGCAGGCCCCTCGGGCGCCGGTCGTGCAGCAGAGCCAGTCCGTCGCGGCTCCGATCATGGGCGCCCCGAATCCCCGACCGGCCCAGGACCCACCGCGGATGGTGGACCGCCGTCTCGTGCTGGCCCGCTCGGTCGCGCTGCTCGCCACCAGTACCGCCATGGCCACCACCGGCTACGGCTTTCACCGCGGCCTGGGAGCACCCGATGTGAAAGTCGTGCCCGTGGCCCTGCGCCGACTGCACCCCTCCCTCGACGGCATGCGCATCACCATGGCCAGCGACCTCCACCTAGGGCCATTCTTCGGCCGCGCCCACACCGCACGCATGGTCCGGATGATCAACAACACGTCGCCCGACATCGTCGCCATCGTGGGCGATCTCTCCGACGGCACCGCCGGCGACCTGGCCGCTCACGCCGCGCCGCTCACCCGGCTGTCCTCGACCCACGGCACCTTCTTCGTCACGGGCAACCACGACTACCGCCACGATGTCGACGCCTGGATCGCCACACTCGCCGACTTCCGCGTTACCACCCTGCGCAACACCCGAACACTCATCAAACATCGGGGCGGAGCCATCGACCTCGCAGGCGTCACCGACATCACAGGCGAGCAGAACCGCGACACACCCGACTACGACAGGGCCCTCGGCGACCGCGACGCCTCCCACCCCGTCGTCCTGCTCGCCCACCAACCTGTGCAGGTGCACGAAGCCGCCCGACACAAAGTCGATCTCCAACTGTCCGGGCACACACACGGCGGAGCCTTCTTCCCCGGCAACCTGCTCGTGCCACTGACCCAACCCCTCACAGCGGGACTGGCTACCATCGACCACACACAGCTCTACGTCTCCCGCGGAGTCGGAGCATCCCTGCCACCCATCAGAGTCGGAGCACCACCCGACATCACAGTCATCGAACTGCGCAGGCAATAACGCACGCGTGGCGTCGGCGATCAGGACCAGCACAGCCCAGCTGTTCCGGCCCGGCTTCGGTAACCGTGCCGCTCACCCCGCCGGGGCGCCGTGGCTTCTGAGTACACGGGCTACCCTGCGGGTGGTTCCGGAGCATCTGCGGCGATCAGCTGGCTGTTCTCGACCATCAGCCGCTGGTTGACGTTGCGGAGTGCCTGCATGGCGGCCTCTACCTGGCGGCCGCCCTGACCAGCTAGTCAGCCACTCCCGCGCAGCGGGGAACCTCAGCGTAACGAGCTGGTGCGTGATAGCGGGTGATGTGTTCTTGCTGGTGGGTGGCATGATCCGGATGTGGCGATCATGCTCAGTCGGACGGTTCTCGCGCATCAGGTGTTCACAGGGCGTTGTCACGTTGGTGGGTTGTTGATCGGTTGAGGGCGTGTGGGGGTTGGGCGGGGGCCTGGGTCACGCTGCGGTGGGCGGGGCGGTGGCGCCGGTGATCTGGTCCCAGATCACGAAGCGGGTGGTCATCTCGGTGCGGTGGTCGGGGGCGGTCCTCCGGTGCCGGCGTGGCCGGAAGTGGGGTGAGATGCCGCTGAACGCGGACAGGAACCGCTGGGCCCCGCCCAGGGGATTGTAAAGAATCAACGCGTTGCTTTGGGGGCTCTGGCGCGTTGGTCTGGTATGCGCATACCGAGTGAGGTTCGTGATCAACTCGCCCTGAGGTTCGGGGTGTTGTTTCCGCATCTGGATGAGCGGCAGCAGCGGCTGGCGCTGGCCACCGAGGCCCGGCTGCTGGGCCACGGCGGGGTCCGGGCCGTCGCGCGCACTGCGGGCGTGAGCGAAACGACGGTGCGAAAGGGGGTCTTCGAGCTGGAGGGCGGCGAGGATCCGCTGCCCGGGTGGAGGGTTCGCCGCTGTGGTGACGGGGCACAAGAGTGCCGAGGAGCTGGACCCGCGGCTCGTTCCGGCTCTGCTGGCGCTGGTCGAGCCGGACGAGCGGGGTGATCCCATGTCGCCGCTGCGCTGGACGACCAAGTCGCTGCGGCACCTGGCCGAGGAGCTCGCCGGGCAGGGGCATCCCGTCTCGGCGCCCACGGTGGGCCGGCCACCTCCACGGCGCCGGAACGTACCGCGGCGGCGGAGGCGCTGACGCTGTTCGCCGACTGGGAGCCAGGCACCTACGACCGCCTGGACTGAACCGGCACCCACCGCGGCGCCTCGCCCCGGCACGGGGTCAGGTGGGGTTCAGTGGAGTGATGCCGGTACCCGCGTACGGTTCGGGCTCCAGCGACAGGACCGTGATCGGCTCCCCCCCATTTACCTTTTTGGTGGCTCCGCAACGGGGCTCCCGGCCTCCGGGCTCGGCATGACTTCCCCCCTTGTTAACCATGATCCGGGGGGTGGTGTCACCGAGCCCGGAGGCACTGACTGACCGCTGATTAGGGGCATGACCACCGACTCTTCGCAGGTCGGGAGGCTCTTCGTAATGTGGATGTGGCGATCGGTGCCGTGGACGAGGCCGGGCAGAAGCACGACCGGAGGATGCACGTGATCGACACCGGCGACATCGACGTCTATCTCGGCCTGGACGTCGGCAAAGGCGAACACCACGCCACCGCCGTCACCCCGGCAGGGAAGAAGGCGTTCGACAAGCGCCTGCCCAACACCGAGCCCAAGCTCCGCGAGCTGTTCGCGAAACTCCAGGCCAAGCACGGAACGGTGCTGGTCGTGGGCAGCCGGCCTCGATCGGAGCCCTGCCGCTGGCGGTGGCCCGGGACATGGGCTGCCCCGTCGCCTACCTGCCCGGTCTGACGATGCGGCGGATCGCCGACCTCTATCCCGGCGAGGCCAAGACAGACGCGAGGGACGCGTTCATCATCGCCGACGCCGCCCGCGCGATGCCTCACACTCTGCGCTCGGTCGACCTCGAAGACGAGACGATCGCCGAGCTGGAGATGATCGTCGGCTTCGACGACGACCTGACCGGTGAGGCCACCCGGGTCGCGAACCGGCTCCACGGCCTGCTCACCCAGATCCACCCGTCCCTGGAACGGGTTCTGGGCCCACGGTTGCAACACCCGGCTGTCCTGGCCCTGCTGGAGCGGTTCGGGTCACCGGCCCAGATCCGCAAGGCAGGCCGTCGGCGGCTGGTCACGCTGCTGCGGCCGAAGGCGCCGCGGATGGCCGAGCGGCTGGTCGAGGACATATTCACCGCGCTGGACGAGCAGACCGTGGTGGTTCCCGGCACCGAAGCGGCCGCGCTGATCGTCCCGAGCCTGGCCGGCTCGCTCGCCGCCGTCCTTGACCAGCGCAAGCTCCTGGCCGGGCGCATCGAGGAACTGCTGGAGGCCCACCCTAATGGGCAGTGATGCGGGGCACCGCCAGGCCCACCCCGGCCCGTCGACGCCTTGAAAGAGACTGCGGGCCCCGCATCACCCTCGTGACGGTGGTCGGTGCCGGAGAAGCCGCGCACACCCCCAGGGACTTGGATCCCTTGGTCAAGAGTCGGCCTCCGGTGCCGTCCAGCGTCACGAGTCCGTACCCCACCGCATCCAGTCCGATGATCGGATCGTTGAAGTTTGTGGTCCGAGCCGCCCACAGGGGTCACCTCTCACCACGCCTGGAGCCGCCGAGCTCTGGAGCAGACCGAGGGCCCTGTGAGTCGCTGGGGTCACGAACGGCTAATCGGATGCAGGGCCATCGAGCCCTTCCATTAGGGAGACGCGTGCCCCCGCACGGCTGCGACCAGCAGGACACCCCAGACCGAGAGGACGAACACGCCACGATGACCGTCACCTGCGGAATCGACTGGGCCAGCGACCACCACGATGTCGCTCTGATCGACCACGAGGGCACCTTGTTATCCAGGGCCCGAATCAACGACGACCTCGAGGGCCTGCACCAGCTCCTCAGTCTCCTCACCGCTCACGGCGACAGCGCGAACACCCTGATTCCTGTCGCGATCAAGACCTCCCGCGGCCTCCTTGTGGCCTGCCTGCGAGCCACCGGCCGGCCCGTCTACGCGATCAACCCGATGGCCGCCGCACGCTACCGCGACCGGCATACGGTCACCCGCAAGAAGTCCGACCACCTCGACGCCATGGTGCTCGCGAACATCTTGCGCACGGACAAGGCCGCCCACCGGCCGCTGCCCGACGACAGCGAACTCGCCCGCGCTATAGCCGTCCTGGCCCGCGCTCAGCAGGACGCGGTCTGGGACCGCACCCAAGCGGGCAACAAACTCCGCTCCCACCTGCGCGAATGCTTCCCCGGCTTCCTCGCGACCTTCCAGCACAACCGCGAAGGAATCAGCAGCAACGTCGCCCGCGTCCTCCTGGCCGCGGCCCCCACACCCGAACAGGCGGCCAGGCTCACCCGCGTCCAGCTGCGCTCGCTCCTGAAAAGGGCCGGCCGCCAACGCGGCATCGAGGCGGAAGCCGAACGGCTCCGAGACGCACTGCGCATCCCGCAGATGCGCCAGCCTCCGCAGGTCGAGCAGGCCATGGGCCGCCAGGCCATCGCCCTGCTCAGACAACTTGATGCCGCCTGCACCAGTGTCGACGACCTCGCCGAAGCGACGGTGGAGTCTTTTGACACGCACCCGGACGCCGAGGTCATCACCAGCTTTCCAGGGCTCGGGGCTCTCACCGGCGCCCGGGTGCTCGCCGAGATCGGTGACGACCGATCCCGCTTCACCGACGCTAGAGGGCTCAAGGCCTTCGCCGGAGCCGCACCGGTCACCCGGGCGTCCGGCAGGAGCCTCGCGGTCATGGCCCGACGGGTCAAGAACCAGCGTCTGGCCTCGGTCGGCTATGTCTGGGCCTTCGCCAGCCTGACCGCTTCACCCGGAGCCCGGGCCCACTACGACCGGCGGCGAGCCGATGGAGACCGTCACACCGCCGCTCAGCGCAACCTCTTCAACCGCATGCTCGGCTGCCTCCACCACTGCCTTACCAAGCGAACCCGCTATGACGAGCTCGCCGCGTTCCCCGCACCGTCAACCCCACAACTCACCATCGCCGCTTGACAGATCAACTGCATCGGATGTCTCTTTCCCCGGTCCTGACCTCGATGCCCGGAGTCGGGATCAGGACCGGAGCCAGGATCCTCATCGAGGTCGGCGACGGCAGCAGCTTCCCCTCCGCCGCCCACCTCGCCGCCTACGCAGGACTCGCCCCGGCAACCCGCAACTCGGGCTCCTCGATCCGAGGCGAACAACCGTCCCGGAGAGGGAACAAACAGCTCAAACGGGCCTTCTTCCTCTCCGCGTTCGCAGCCCTGGGCGACCCGACCTCCCGGGCCTACTACGACAAGAAGATCGCCCAGGGCAAGCACCACACTCAGGCCCTCCTCTGCCTCGCGAGACGACGAGCCGATGTCCTCTTCGCGATGCTCCGCGACAGCACCTTCTACGAGCCCCAACCCACCCGATCAGCTTGACCGAACACCATGCTGCGAGAGCTCACGAGACGGGCTGATCTGCGACGTCTCGGTACTCGTCCACGAGCCGGAAGAAGGCGTCAAGCGGAGGTTCACCAGGAAGGTTCTCCACAATCGCAGCGTCCCATCCAGTTGCCATCGACCAACCACGGGTCCTGCTGAGCCAAGAGGCAAACCCTCCACTTCCACGATGAAACGCGAACTCCTCATCGGCATCGTGGACCTGAAGAGCGAGGTGGTAGCCGAACATCATCACCGCCAGTTCCTGCAACGAGCTGTTACGCACCCATGCGTTCGGCCGCTGCCGAACGGCTTCCAGCAGGTCATAGACGTCCCGCCACTCTTCAGCAGCGCGTGCCTTCGACTCTCCGCCTGGCACCCCCACCGAATCCCCCTCTCCAGCCGGCATCACCAGCAAGCTAACCCGCCGCCTTGACGAACTACATAGGGGCACCCCCCCGCCTTCACCGCATCCGGACCACGGTGAGGGTGCCGTGCCGGCCGGACCCGGCCAGCACATCCACGACCAGGTCCGTCTCCACCCGCTTATCCGTCTCCACCCGCTTATACGGCTCGCCGCCTGCCGTCCTCTCCCCCACCACGACCGCGCCACTCAAGGCCTCACCGACACGAGTCGCAAGGACAGGTTCCAGGCGCGCGGACATTCGGGCCGGCCCGCCCTCGTCCCGGTCGTGGCCTGCGCCGTCTGCCACAACCGCATTCATTCGGAACAGCCAGCCAGAACATTCACCGTAGTCACTGGAGAGCCGGATGACCGGGAAACCGTCATGTCCGGTTCGGCGGGAGGCCGCGCGGAACAGGACTCGCCCACGGCGAGCACCTCACCGCGCGGCCGACCCAACCTCCTGGCTGACCGGATACCACCGCCTCAACCACCGCTACGAGCGCAAACCAGGCAACTACCTGTCCTGTCTCGGACTTGCCGCCGCCCTCTGCTGCTACAAACGGCTCCTCAAACTGACCATGCAGGAAACGGTCTCAGCAGCGATCACCACCTGGCTGTGAGACTGCCTGCGCTCGCGTGACCATCGTCGCCCCGTTCACGCGTCTCACGCCCTCGTTCGGATTTGTCTATCGTGGTGTCATGCGAGCATCGGATGGTTCGGTCGAGTGGCTTGAGGACTTCATCACTGCGTGGCACGGAGCACGTCAACCGAGCTACGGCCTGACCGAGACGGAACTACCCGACTTCCTCCCAGTACCGCTCCGATGCCTGTATCGCCATGCCGGACGCTGGCCCGGCCCGAATCCGGAGGAGCACTTGCCGGACTCGCCCGGGATCTTCCAACAACAAGATGTGCTCGTACGCGCCGAGGCCCTGAGCCTTCACGACGGAACGGTCGAGTTCCTCAGCGAGAACCAGGACAGCTGGACATGTCGTGTTACAGCCGCCGGTCCAGCGGCACCCGTCGTGCTGAGCAACGCCCACTGGATGTGGGACGACGACTCGGAAGGCGAGTACATGCCGCTGACACCATCTCTCGAACAGTTCCTCACGAGCTTCGTGCTCCAAGAAACGGTCTTCGGATGCCGCAACCTCGCCACCACCAGCGAGCCGGCGACCCCGACCAGTCGATCCCGCTCTGGCTGGACGGCTGGTACGTCTTCGAAGAACCCAGCCACAGCTTCTGGAACGTTGACTCCGCGCTCGTCGCCGACATCAGTGGAACTCGCTGGGTTGGCTGGAACGGTCCAGACGCGCCCTCAGCCGAGCTCGGCAAGCTGCAAATGATCCGAAGCTAGTGTTCTGCACCCATCGACGCCCTCTCACAAGATCCTGACCATACGCGGGCCAACACCGCTTCCCAGGCCTTAGAACCCTTCGTTTCCGCTGGTCAACGACGTATCGAGTCTGTACCACCAGCAGACGAAGAACCTTCTCGTGTCGTACTCACCCCGATCGCCACCCGGTTCCTGGCGTTGCCGTAGAGGAGGCGGATGCGGGCCGGGTGAGGACCAGGGACCGAGCAGCGGAAGGCGTCGCCCTACGTCGGCAGTCGTTGGGCACTACAGACCGAGCGCACTATCTCCGGTCTCGCGGCGTGCTGCTTCGCTGAGCATGTCTTGCTCATGTGCGTGTCGTGTGAGCACCCACGGCGTCGATGATTGCGGGCCAGAGTTCTCGTGGTCGGTCGTGGCCCATGTCGGCGAGCAGGATCAGTTCCGCGCCGGGCACGAGTTCGGCTGTTCGCTTCCCTCCTCTCGGGTCGATGAGGGTGTCGTCGAGGCCGTGGATCACGAGGGTCGGGACGGTGAGGGAGGTAAGTGCTTCGGCGCGCGATCCTCCGAGGATCATCGCTCCGAGCTGACGGCCTGTGCCCGCTGGGTAGTACGCGCGGTCGTAGCTACGGGCGGCGAGTTCTCGGATGCCGTCGATATCGGTGTAACGCCGGGACGCCCAGATGGCTTCTTTCTCGGATGCGTTGATGTATCCGGCACGGTCTGCGGGCTTGGGGCTGAACAGCGCCTGCTGGGCTGCGGGACTGGGTTGTCCGTATTCGGACTCGCCGGTGGAGGACATCATCGAGGTCAGGGTGAGGCACCGCTCAGGGTGGGTGATCGCCATGGTCTGAGCGATCATCCCGCCCATCGACGAGCCGAAAATGTGGGCGCGAGTGATCCCCATGGCGGTGAGCAGGCCCAGGCCGTCGTCGGCCATGTCCTGCAGCGTGTAGGGGATCATCGCTTGAGCAGCGGGGATTTCGCCGGCGCTCACTGTCTCGATGAACCGCGTCATGTCGACCGGATGGGCGTCGAACTTGGTGGACAGGCCGCTGTCGCGGTTGTCGTAGCGGATCACGTAGCGCCCTCGCGCGGCGAGCATGTGACAGAAATCCTCGTGCCAGGAGATCATCTGGGCTCCGAAGCCCATGACCAGCAGGACGGGCGGATCGGCAGCCTCGCCGAAGGTGTCGTAGGCGATGGAAGCCCCGGAAGGGACGTCGGCGATGGGCATGGTCAGTCCTCGTGAACGTGGTGTTGGTCGCGGCGCCCTTGCGGATGGGGGCGTTTGATCTTTACGTCGTCCAAGCAGGTCGTGGTGGTTCTCAGGTGCTTGAACGGGATCTTCTCGGATGTCAGATAGTCGATTGCCATGACTTCGGCCTCCACTGCGGCGAGGTCGTCGGCCTCGACAGCGGTGTCCGCGTCGGCTTCGATGCGACAGCGGAATGTGAATCTGGTCAGGGTCGGTGTGTACGTGAAGGTTCCGTCCTCGGTGAAGGCCGCGAACTGCAGGTCATGTTCGTGCTGCTTGTCGAGCAGGCGTGTGCGGAGCAGCTGTTCGAGCTCATCGAACCGGCCTGTCACCTGAGCTCTAGCGGCATGAGCAACCATCCCTTCGCCGGCCTGCTGCGAATATCCGGTGGCGGGCTCTACTGCCGGTGGTGAAGATCGCGGCATGAACATCTTTCTGGAGACCGATCGGCTCGTGCTGCGCGCGTTCACCGAGGCCGACGTCGACCATCTGTTCGCGCTGGACAACGATCCCGACGTCATGCGCTTCATCAACGGCGGCCGGCCAACGAGCCGCGAGATGATCCAGGCACAGACCTTGCCCAGGCTCCTCCACGAGTACCCGTGCTTCGGGACCCGCGGCTACTGGGCCGCGCAGGAGAAGGACACCGGGGCCTTCCTGGGCTGGTTCGAATTCCGCCCCCTGGACGAACACAGCCCCGCTTTGGTGGAGCTCGGCTACCGGCTGAACAAGGCCGCCTGGGGCAGCGGCTACGCCACCGAGGGATCACGGGCCCTGATCCGCAAGGGATTCATGGAACTCGGGGTGGGTCGGGTGACCGCGAACACCATGACGGTCAACGCGGGATCCCGACGTGTGATGGAGAAGGCGGGCCTGTCCTTTCTCCGCAACTTCACCGGCGACTGGCCGGAGGCGATCGAAGGCTCCGAGCACGGAGAAGTCGAGTACGAACTCACCCGAACCAAGTGGGAGCAACGTTCATAGAAGTCAGCCGCTCAGCTGGAAGTCCAGCGGTTCCGCTCCGAACAGGCAGCCTTGCCCTCAGGCGATCCACAACTCTTGACAATTACTCGGCCGCCCGTCTCGTCCGGGAGACTCATGGCTTCCTGGTCGAGTTCCAAGTCGCCGACGAACGGATGGGCAGGTGGCCGACTTGCAGCCGGATGACCGTGCCTGAGATGACCGGGAGGTCGCCGGCGGGGTGGTCGGCCAGGCCGAGCATCGGCTCAGCAGCGGGTGCAGCCGGTGCGCTTCTCGGGGGCCGCCATGGCCGCCGCGCGTGCCCGACCGTATCGAACCGTATTGTGCATTGATAATGTAAATGCGCCGCGCGAGGCACACACCTCACTCCACGGCAGACCCGACACGAGGTGTGAGCAGAAAATAGACGAAGGAGCCGGCTCAAAGTGAAGGCTGCACGCTACTTCGACCGCGGTGACATCCGCATCGAGGACATCCCGGAGCCCACTGTCCGACCGGGCACGGTGGGCATCGACGTCGCATACTGCGGGATTTGCGGCACCGACCTACACGAGTACCTCGACGGACCGATCTTCGTCCCGCCGGCCGGCCACCCGCACCCGGTCTCGGGTGAGTCCGCCCCCGTGACGCTTGGCCACGAGATGTCCGGCGTCGTGTACGCGGTGGGTGATGGCGTCGAAGGCCTGAAGCCGGGCGACCGCGTCGTCGTCGAGCCCTACATCCTGCGCCCCGACGTCGACACCAGCGAAAATAACCCGACTTATCACATCTCGCCCGATATGAACTTCATCGGGCTGGGCGGGCGCGGCGGCGGGCTCGCGGAGAAAGTCGTCGTCGAGCGCCGGTGGGTCCACCCGGTCGGAGACGTCCCGCTGGACCAGGCGGCCCTCATCGAGCCGCTGTCGGTTGGGTACCACGCGTTCCAGCGCTCGGGCGCGAAGGCGGGCGACTTCGCCCTCGTCGGCGGCGCCGGCCCCATCGGGCTGCTCACCTGCGCGGTGCTCAAGGCGATGGGCGTCGAGGTCGCGGTCACCGAACTCAGCCCGCTGCGCCGGCAGAAGGCGCTGGACACCAAGGTCGCCGACCACGTCATCGATCCCGCCGCCAGCGACGTTGCCGAGGAGGTCCGGCGTCTCACCGGCGGCAAGGGCGCGGACGTCGCATTCGAGGCCACGTCCGTCAACGTCGTCCTCGACACACTGCTGGACGCCGTTAAGCCGGGCGGCGTCATCACCGTCATCTCAATCTGGGGCAAGCCCGCGTCGCTCGACATGCAGAAGCTCGTCCTCAAGGAGGTCGACCTGCGCGGCACGATCGCCTACGTCAACTCCCACCCGCAAACCATCAAGCTCGTGCAGGAGGGGCGCATCGACCTGGCGCCGTTCATCACCAAGACCATCGGCCTGGACGACCTCGTCACCGAAGGCTTCGAGACCCTAATCCACCACAATGAGACGGCCGTCAAGATCCTCGTAGACCCCCACTCCTGACATGCCGACGGACCCGGCCGCGGGTTACCGGGGCTCGTCTCTCCTTCCTCATCCTCATTTGGTTGCAAAATGGTCCCCGATGGACCGTCCCGGCACCGACGCACTCATCTGTGGCCCCGATGGCACCGCCCAAATCGCCCAGCACGCCCTTCAGATGATGGGCCGCGCCATCGGCCAGGACATTCTCCTCGCGGCCTGCGTAGACTCCCCTGGGCTGCCCCTGTGTTCCCCGCCCATCACTACAATCAACCTGCGCCCCCAGCCTTGCGGGCTACCCCGCGATCGTTCCGCAGCAGCCAGCCACCCGGGCCAGATCCTGAAGACCGACGGAGACCGCCTGGCGGGAGATCCGTTGCCGCTTCGCGGGTGTCCCCGACATCTCCGGCACCGTCCCTCCCGCCGCCGGTGCCGGGACCCCACCAAGTGCACCGCCCTGCGCACCGGGCACCGCTTCAAGCGGGACGGACGCCTGACCATGTCCTCCGGCGACTTCGTGCCCGCCAGCAGTTCCTCGGCTCCTCCGCCGGGCTCTCTCCGGCGACGGTCACCCGGCTGACCCAGCAGTGGCAGGCCGATCACGCCGCGTTCATGGACCGTGATCTGTCCGAGGTCGACTATGTGTACATGTGGGCCGACGGCATCCACCTCAACGTCCGCCTGAAGGAGGCCAAAGCCTGCGTCCTGGTGCTCATCGGGGTCCGCGCCGACGGTTCCAAGCAGCTGGTCGCGCTCAAGGATGGTTACCGCGAGTCCGGTGAGTCGTGGGCCGACCTGATGCGGGACTGCGCCCGCTGGGGCATGCGCGCCCCGGTGCTAGCGGTCGGGGACGGTGCCCTGGGCTTCTGGAAGGCGCTGGCCGAGGTGTTTCCCCACCACCGCGAGCAGAGGTGCTGGGTTCACAAAACCGCAAACGTGCTCGACTCCCTACCGAAGTCCGCGCAGCCGGGCGCGAAGAAGGCCATCCAGGACATCTACAGCGCGGAGGACATGCAGCACGCTGAGGCGGCGATCAAAACGTTCGTGCAGCTCTACGGGGCGAAGTTCCCCAAGGCCGTCATGAAGATCACCGACGACCAGGCCGAGCTGCTGACGTTTTACGCGTTCCCGGCCGAGCACTGGATGCATCTGCGGACCACGAATCCGATCGAGTCCACGTTCGCCACGGTCCGGCTGCGGACCAAGGTCACCCGCGGGACCGGCTCCCGCACCGCCGCCCTGGCGATGGTCTTCAAGCTGGTCGAGTCCGCCCGGCAGCGGTGGCGGGCGGTGAATGCGCCCTACCTCGTCGCCCTCGTCCGGGCAGGCGCCCGCTTCGAACGCGGCCGGCTCGTCGAACGGCCGACGCCAGCCGATTACCTGGGGGCCGACGTGGCATGGTCTGAACACGTAGTGGTGCGAGACGGCGTCCGGCTTACCTGCCGGGACTGGGGCGGGCCGGGACAGCCCATCGTGCTGCTGCACGGCTTGGCCGGTCACACGGGTGAATGGGACGTGCTGGCACAACGCTTGAGCTCCGGGTATCGGGTCGTCGCGGTCGACCAGCGCGGGCACGGCGCCAGCGAGCGTCACCCGCGGGACGTCTCCCGCGCCGCCTACGTCGCCGACGTCATCGCCGTTGTCGATCAGCTGGCGCTGCCGCGGCCCGTCCTGGTCGGCCAATCGCTGGGCGGGCACACCGCCATGCTCACCGCCGCCGCACATACCGGGCTCGTCCGCGCGCTCGTGCTCGTCGAGGCCGGCCCTGCGGGGCAAACCCGAACGGCCCCGCGGACATCGGCGGATGGCTCGACTCATGGCCGACACCGTTCCCCTCACGCGAAGCGGCAGCCGCGTTCCTCGGCGGCGGACCAGTCGGCGCAGGCTGGGCGGCCGGGCTGGAGGAACGCGAGGGCGGATGGTGGCCTCGCTTCGACCGGGACGTGATGGTCCGCTCGCTGGCGGAGAACGCCCAGCGTTCCTTCCATCACGAGTGGGGTCAGGTCGCATGCCCCACCCTGGTCGTCCTGGCCCAAACCAGCTTCATCCCCGCGCAGGAAGCCGACGAAATGCTCCGGCAGCGACCCGCCACCATGGCCATGAGCATCCCCGGCACCCGCCACGACCTGCACCTGGAACAGCCTGAAGCCCTGCACACCGTGATCTCGGACTTCTTCAAGGGCCTCGCCTGAGAAACTCAGCCCGGTCATAGCGTCACCAAAGTCAGACTCCGCAGAAAGCCACCGATCCGCAGGCCTTGACGATCACTCCGACATGGACAAGCGCCTCGACCTGGGGATCATAGTGCCCCGCCCCCAAGCCCCGGCGGAGGCCGTCGCCCATTTGACCGTGGAGACACGATGAAGGACTTCGCCGACCTCATCGCCACCCTTGGACGACTAACGTGGCGGGCGCTCGACCTGATGCGTGTCTGCGCCGCTCGCGACCGCGCCGCGATCGTGGAGCATTTCGCGCACCTAGGAGGCGGACCAGTTGGCGTACCCGCCGTGCTCGTCGCACTGCCTCGACTGCCAAGCACCTCGTCACCGCGGTCGTGCGCGTGCCGCCCTGACGCCGGGTTCACTGTGCGAGCCCAGGAAGGCGGTCTGCGAACCGATGGCCTGAGCGACGACTTCTGAGTGCGTCAGCTGAGGATGGTGCCCCGCGCCGGCAACCACTGTCACGGTGGCGTGCGGGAGGGTGTCCAGCAGCGACTGTCCCTCAGCGGTGAGCGGATCGTTGGATCCCAGGACGATGTGGACACGCCCTGGGTAGTGCTGCAGCTTGGCCTGGAGGTCGGCACGCCACTGCGGGTTCGCCGTGGCGGCCAGAAGCCCGGCGGCGGTGGCCCCAACGGTGCCGCGGCGAAGATCCGCGACAGCCGACCGGAGCGCGGCCGCGTGGCCCGTGGCGCCGGTCAGCCGCTCGGCCAGCGCCTCGGGGGGTGTCCGCCTCAGGTACCAGCGGGTCAGGGCCGGCCGCCTGGCGGTGCGGGGCGGGTGCCCCTGCAGGAAGAACGGTGACACCAGCGTGAGTTGATCCACCGCATCGGGATGGGCGGTCGCGGCGTCGACGGCGGCCGCGGCGCCGATGGAGTGACCCACCAGGTGACGGGCACCGGTCTCGGTGACCAGCGCGGTCAGCCAGGACTGCCAGTCCTCGCGGCGTCCGGCGCTCATACCCAACCCCGGCAGGTCGACGGCGCGCGCGTGCCCGACCGCCGTAACGACCGGCGCCCAGGTGTCGGCGTTGACCGGCAGACCGGGCAGCACCACCGTGGGTGCGCCTGCCTTGCCGAGCTCGAAAGTCCGTATCCCGCCCAGCTTGGTGAATCGTCTGTCACCTGCGGGGGCGTCGCCGAAGCGGTGGGCTGCAAGGTGGTCGGCCCAGCGGCGGATCGTCGTGGCGGTGTCCGGCATGGCCAGCCCGTGCCGGGCGGCGAAGGCACGGGCCGAATCGGTCGGGTAGCGGTCGGTCGACAAAAACGTCACGGTCTCCGGATCAGCCTTGGTGAGCCACTGGGGCAGCCGCTTGAGCAGGGACACCGGGACCCGTGTCCTGGGTGCCTTGACCCCGTAGTGCTCCGCTATGAGCGTGAGCAGGTCGGGCAGTGCGGGCGTGCCGTCGTCCAGCGTCCAGTACGCAGTGCGGTGGGTGGCCTCGTCCATCGGAAGCAGCGTCATGAAACGGGCGAGGTAATCGACCGCGACCACGGGGACGAACGTGTGCCCGTTGCCCGGGAGCACGGGAAGCGAGCCGTGCCAGAGGTCTTTCACATTGGAGGCGAGTCCGAGGTACTGGTCGGACTCCCCGGTGGCGCTGTCGCCGATTACGCTGGCCGGGTTGACGATGGACCAGGGGACACCCAACTGCCCTGCCAGATCCTGGAAGACGGCGTCCGCCTCGGCCCTGGACGCCTCGTAGGCGCCCAGGGCCCGGTAGGTCTCCTGTCGATACTCCTCGCTCCACGGGGCGGCGTCCTGCCCGCCCACGCGGTATCCGGAGACCTGAACCAGGCGGCGCAGGTTCGGCAGCCGCGCCCCGAACGCGACGACCGCGCGGACGCTGCCAACGTTGGCGCGACGCGCCTCATCCACCGACATGCCGAACCGGTAGGCGCCGGCGCAGTTGTAGATCTCGGTGATGTCGTCGCACTCGCCGTCCATCAGTGACGCCTTGGCGAAGTCGACCCGGAGGTCGATCGGGACCTGGTCATACCCGCGCCCGGCCAGCCACCGAGTCAGCCGCTGGTAGGACTCATGGCTCCGGCTGGCCGCGCTGACTCGAACGCCGGCCTGGCCGAGCGCGAGTACCAAGTGGCGCCCGATGAAGCCGCTCGCACCCAGCACCAGTGCATGCCGGTCCTCCGGGCTCATGCCGAAGCCTCCGCGCTCTGTTCCAGCAGCACGGCGATCGCCTGGGCGGCGCAGTGCAGCGGCTCGGTGGACCGCTGGGCACGCGAGACGATCACCGCTCCTTCCACCATGCTGACCACGGCTGTCGCCAGGGCTCGGGCGACGGGACGAGGGTGGCCGTGCGCACTGAGCAGGTCACTTACCGGCGCGATCCATGACTCGAAGGCACGGGCGCAGGCGTCTCGCAGACGTTCGCTCTGCGCACCCATCTCCAGTGTCACCACCGAGACCGGGCATCCCAGCTGGAAGCCGCTGTCGTTGAGTATCCCGGCCAGTTCGTCGATCACACGGCGTACCACCTCACCCGGCGTGGCCGACCCTCGCGCCGAGTCGGCGACGAGAGAGCCAAATCGCGCGGCCGCCAGCTCGACGGCCTTCTCTCCGAGGGCCTCCTTCCCCTGGGGGAAGTGGAAGTAGAGCGACCCTTTCGGGGCACCCGCGTGCTCCACCACCGTGTTGAGTCCCGTGCCGCTATAGCCGTGCCGCTGGATCAGTTCCAGCATCGATTCCGCCAGCCGCGAGCTGGTCCTGGCTCCCTTGGTTCCATCCATGACTCAAGAATAGACCGGTCTATAGATTTTGTGAAGCGTCTCAAGCTTGTCGCAGCGATGTCCACGTCGGAGTCAAAAGCGGGAGTGGCGGGTGCTTCATGAGTGGACCGAGCTGCCCGGCCGGTGAGCGCCGGCGCTGAACCGGCCGGGCACGTCCGTCTCGGCTACGCACGGGCCTCGACTGCCCGGCAGTCCCTCGACGCACAGCTTGACTCCCTCGCCGAGACCGGGGTGACGCGGGTCTTCTCGGAGAAGATCTCCACCCGCGCCACCCGGCGCCCCGAGCTGGAGGCCGCCGTGAAGCTCGCCGGGGAGATCCGCTCCTCCGGCGTCGCCGTGACCCTCGTCGTCCACGAGCACAAGCGGCACGGCCGCGGCATCGAACTCGCCATGCTCGCCGAGGAACTGAAGGCGAGCGACATCGGCCTGGAGTTCCTCCCGGAGAACTGAAGGGCTCCCACGACCCCTCCAGCATCGAGTTCACCGCGCTCCCGGCCATGTCCGGGATGGAGCAAACACCAGCCCCACCGATGCGCCGGCATCCCGCATGACGTGCAGGTGGGCGGTCTTGACATGGGAGTCCCCGCCGTCGGCGACGGGCAGTACCGCCGACGGCGCCCGGGCGCCGTCGGCGGTACTGAACGCGTTGAAGGCGTCGGCGACCGGCTCCGCGAGGTCGGTGAGGTCCACGACCGCGCGAATACGGTCGGCCGTGTGAAGGGGAAAGCTGGGCATGGCAATGGTCCTCACTCGGGCAGGGCGTCCAGGGTTCCCCGGGCCACCATGCTCACGTCACCGCCGACCCGGATGTTGTGCAGCGCGTCGGGGCGTCCCTGCGGCAGGACGGTGAGCCGGCTCGGACGGCCGGTGAAACGCCCCTGCCCCAGGGTGAACTCCTCCTCGACGGGCACAACGCCGTGCAGAGCCAGGTACGCGCCGACGCAGCCCGCCGCACTGCCGGTCGCGATGTCCTCCAGAACGCCGTCGTTGTTCCAGTGGCGACCTTCCAGTGCCTCGATGTCGAGCACGTACGCGAACTGCGCGCCGTACCGCCCGACGAGCTCCGCGAAGTCGCTGCGGACGATCCTCGCCTCGGCCAGACCCGCCACCACCGGCACGATGAGATAGCGCAAGCCGGTGGAGACGACACACAGGGGAAGGTCGGCGAGTGCCCGGGTGGGCAGATTCAGCGCCGCGGCGATCTCCGTCCTGTCCTCCGCCGGTACAGTCGCAAGGAATTCCGGCGCTCCCTGGTCGAGTTCCGCGTGGTACCCGGTGGCGGTGCGCCGGGTCGTCACCTCGACGGTCCCGCCGACCAGGCGCAACGTCCAGCGCCGCAGGCCCCGGCCGCCGTCACGCTCGTGAAGGACGGCGGCCGCGCCCAGGACCGGATGTCCGGCGAAGTCGAGTTCCTCGAAGAGGTCGAACACCCGGGCGGTGACGTCCTGGCTCTCATCCTCACCGCGCAGGAAGATCGTCTCGAAGTGCCGGAGTTCCTGGGTGATCGCGAGCATCTGTGCGGCGGAGAGGCCGGGGACGTCGGGAAAGACGGCAAGGGAGTTGCCGGTGAACGCCTTGCTGGCAAACACATCGACATGGCGGTAGTGCAGGGGCGTGTGGTCTTCAGGACTGATGCGGTAGTGGCTGGTCACGGCTCGACGCTAGGGCGAGACCATCCATCCGGTCATGGTCCAATCCCAATAAAGTGGCCTACGTGAATGGCACGGTGTGGCACGTCCCGGCGTCACGGTTCTTCCAGTTGCTCGGCAACTGGCTCGCCGGCGACGGACCGCTCGCACGACGGTTGGCCGATGCCGTGGAGAAGGCCATCCGCGACGGTCGGCTTCCTCTCGGGGCGCGGCTTCCCGCCGAACGCCTGCTCGCCGGCGAGTTCGGTCTCGCTCGGGGCACCGTGACGATGGGCTACCAGATCCTGCGCGCCGAGCAACTGATCGTTACCCGGACCGGCTCCGGCAGCACCGTCTCCCTGCCCCGGCTGCACGAGCGCCTCTCGCCCTGGGCCAGCGACCGGGGCGAAGCAGGCAAGAACGGGGCACCGCTGGACCTCACCATCGCGGAACCCGCGGCACCCTTCGGCGAACTGCTCCAGGCCGTGAGGGAAGCGACCGACACGCTGTCCGCCACACTGTTGCGCGCCCCCTCTGAAGGCGCCGGTCCGTCGGCGCTGCGCACAGCCATCGCCGACGCCTACGAGGCCCAAGGGCTCGCGACCGACAGCGGGCACCTCCTGCTGACCAGCGGCGCCGATGTCGCGCTGAGCCTGCTCAGCGCGGCATACCTGCGGCCGAACAGCAGAGTCGTCCTGGACTCCCCCACCTATCCGGGCGCGCTCGCCCTGTTCCGGGGCGCGGGTGCCCGGCTGGTCTCCCAGCCCCTCACCCCCACCGGCTGGGACGTCCCCGCCATGGACCGTACTCTCGCGACTGCCCGGCCGTCCCTGACTTACCTGATCGCGGATTTCCACAACCCGACGGGCCTGTTGATGGGCAAGGAGGAGCGCGCCGAACTGCGCCGGCGGTTGCACGCCCACGACACCTTGGTCGTCTTCGACGAGACCATGCGGGACTTGGACCTGCGCGAGGGAGCCGCGCCGCCGCCGCGTATCACGTCATGCGCCGGTGACCGGCACGTCGTGTACGTGGGTTCCTTGAGCAAGTCCTTGTGGCCGGGCCTGCGCGTAGGTTGGATCCGGGCCCATCCCGACGTCACCCGGCGGCTGGCGGCGCTCCCGCTCGCGGCCGCGCTCGCCCCCTCGCCGTTCGACCAGCTCGTCGCCGCCCGGCTCCTGGAGCGCCAGCGGACGGTCCTCGGCCGCCGACGCGCCCAACTCAGGTCCCAGAGAAACTACTTGGTCGCGCGACTCGCAGGTCTTCCGTGGTGTTGTTTCCCGGTCCCGCAGGGCGGTCGGTCCCTGTGGCTCATGCTCCTCGACGCCGCCCCGTTACCTTTTCTGTGGCCCCGAAATGGGGCGCCTGGCCCCCGGGTCCGGTATGGCTGTGTGCCCCCTGTCGAAGTCGATGACCTGGGGGGTGTTGCCGCCGGGCTTCGGGGCACCGCTTGACCGCTGATGAGGGGCCTGACGACTGCCTGGTCCGGTGCAACGCCGGACCTCTTCACGGGCGGGATGTCTGCGTAACGTGGTTGCCGGCGTGTGGTGCCGCAGGGACGGCCGGGACGGATGCGAAAGGCACGACCGAAGAGGGGCATCGCGCATGGCCGACACCGTCATCGATATCTCCGGCATAGGTCTGTTCCTCGGCCTGGACCTGGGCAAGGAGTTCCACCACGCCCGCGGCCTGACCGGGCAGGGCAAGACCGTCCACGACAAGAAGCTGCCCAACACCGAGGCCCGCCTGCGGGAGTTGTTCGACAAGCTCAGGGCCAAGTTCGGCACCGTCCTGGTGATCGTGGACCAGGTCGCCAACATCGGCGCGCTGCCACTGACCGTGGCCCGCGCGACCGGCTGCCGGGTCGCTTACCTGCCGGGACTCTCGATGCGCCGGGCCGCCGACCTCTACCCGGGCGAAGCCAAGACCGACGCCCGCGACGCCTTCGTCATCGCCGACACCGCCCGGACCATGCCGCACACCCTGCGCGCGGTGGACCGCGACGACGAGAAGCTGGCCGAGCTGACCATGCTCACCGGCTACGACAACGACCTGGCCGGCGAGGTCAACCGCACCTCCAACCGGCTGCGCGGCCTGCTCTCCCAGATCCATCCCACCCTGGAGCGGGTGGTCGGCCCCCGGCTGGGCTACCCCTACATCCTGGCCCTCCTTGAACGGCACGGCTCCCCGGCCAGGCTGAAGAAACTGGGCCACGCCCGCTGCGAGGCCCTGCTCAAGGCGCACGGCTCGCGCAAGGCCCACCACCTCACCGCGGAGATCTTCGACGCGCTTGCCGAGCAGACCGTCATCGTGCCCGGCACCGAGGCCAGCGCGCTGATCGTGCCCGGACTTGCCGCCCAGCTCGCCGCCGCCCACACCCAGCGCCGCCAGGCCGAGCAGGAGATCGCCGCCCTGCTGGAGGCCCTCCCTCTTTTCCACCTCCTGACCTCCATGCCCGGCATGGGCGTCAGGACCACCGCCGCCGTGATCGTCGCCATCGGCGACGGCACCACCTTCCCCACCGCAGGACACCTCGCCTCCTACGCCGGACTCGCCCCCGCCACCAAGTCCTCGGGCACCTCCATCCGTGGCGAGCACGCACCCCACCGCGGCAACCGACTCCTCAAACGCGCCCTCTTCCAGGCCGCGTTCGCCGCGATCGGCTGCAAATCCGACCGCTCCTCCCGCACCTACTACGACCGTCAACGCGCACGCGGCAAGACCCACACCCAAGCGATCCTCCGCCTGGCCCGCCAACGTGTGAACGTCATCCACGCAATGATCCGCACCGGGGCCCTCTACGAACCACGAACCCCCGGCGACATCGGCCTCGCGGCCTGACAGCACCACCGCCCCTCCCTTCCTGACCCCATCACGCGCGCACCGGCACGGCCACCCCCGCCGTGCCGGCCACCGGGCTGCCCATCAGGCACCCGATCCGCCGGGAACGTCCCGCTTCGCGGGACGTTCCCAAAAACCAGCACCAACTCCCACGAACCGACCCTGACAGGGTTGACGAAACAGATAGGGGCACCCCCCCCGCCGGTTGGCCGACCTGGCGGCCACGCGCAACCTCGCCCTCACTCCGGGCTTCCACTTCTCTCCCGACGGCGCTCTGGATCGCTATCTGCGGCTTCCCTTCACCCTTCCGCCCGAGGCACTCGGCACCGCGGTCGCTACTACACCGACGGCACCCTGGAGGCGGAGCGCCTCGTGGAGCTGGAGGCATTGGGGATGGTCTGGGCCGAGCGGGACGCGGCCTGGGCGGACGGGGTGGCCGCGGCCCGGCTCTACACCGCCGCCCACGGCCACTTCCTCCCGTCGACCAGTGCGGTGTGGGCCGACTACCCGATCGGGGTCTGGGCCAAGAACGCCCGCACAGCGGCCCGCCGGGCCGCCGAGAACGACGAGCTGCGCGCGGCCGGGCGGTTGCCACCACCGGGCCGGCGAACCCACCCCAACGGCGCCTCTCCGGAGTCCAGTTCCCGCACCCCGAGCGACACAGTGGCCTCCCGGACGCCGACGGCACGGGCGACCGCCCGGATCCCGCCGTGACCGAGCGACCGGGCCTCCGCCCCTATCAACAGACGACGCTGCCGCTCGTCGAGATGCGGCAGAATCGCCCCGAACTTGGCTGACAACACGGCTGTTGCTCTTCCAACCCACCCATGCCAGACCAACGAACCACCGAGCGGAAAGCCACGGGTAAAAGATCTGCACGCCCTAAGGGCTCGTAAAGAATCAACACGTTGGTTTGGTCTCTGTCGTGAGGGTCGCGCCGTGTGCGGTGGCGTGGACGAGGAGTCCTGCCAGGGTGCTGAGGTGTGCTGCTGGGGGCTGGGGTGTGTGCGCGTGCTGGTCCATCAGTCGTCGGATCTCGCTGGTGGTGTGGCGGATGGTGTCCTTGCTGACGGCGAAGAGGTGGGCCAGCACGGTAGGCGGCAGAGCGAGGTTTTGTTGCAGCACGGTGGCCAGGACCCGGTCGGCCAGGTCGAGTTTGGCTTTGCGGCCGCCGCCCGGGGCCCGGCGCCGGGTGCCGCCGTCGCGTCGGGTGGCCGGGTCCTGTTTCTGCAGCGCCTGCCAGCCAGGGGTCAGGGTCTCGGTCAGCTCGGCCAGTGCGGTGCAGGTCATGCCGGTCAGCGCGGGATGTGACAGGGCACCGCGGTCGAAGACCGCCGCCGGCCCGGGCGTCGGCCTGGTGGGGTCTGCCGGGCTGGCGGGGTGGGGGTGCACGGTGTAGTTCCATTCGCCGTGGAAGGCATGTCCGGTGACCGGCGCCGCGTTCAGCTCGGTGTCGCTGACCTTCACACCGGTGGGATAGGTGCCGGTGTCGAGTTCGGCGTGGACGGTGAGACCGGTGCGGGTGGTGGTCGCGGCGATGGACTGCACGACGACCTCGTGGCTGTTCAGCGCTCTGCCGCGCCAGTTCATGGTGATCGCGGAGAACAGCCGATGCTCCACCTTGTTCCACTTCGATGTGCCCGGCGGCATGTGGCAGACCGTGACGGCCAGGCCGGTCCGGGCGGCGAACGCGGCCAACTCGGTCTTGAAGGCCCGGGTGCGGTAGCCGTTGGAGCCGCCGGCATCGGCAGTGATCAACAGACGTCTGGCCTGCGGGTAGTCGAGGCGTCCTTGCCCGTTCCACCAACGGCGGATCGATTCGACCGCGAAGGCTGCGGTGTCGTGATCCGTACCGACATTCACCCAGCCGGTGTCCGCCGCCAGATCGTAGATGCCATAAGGCAGGGCCTTGCCCAGTGCATCGCTGGGGAAGTCATGGACGTCAACCCGCACGGGTTCACCGGCCGGCCGCCATTGACGTCCCGCATTCTTGAAATCCCCGACGACTTCCTTCTTTTTCGTGTCCACACTGACCACCGGCTCGCCCTCCGCCTGATGGTCCTTGACCTGGTCGTTGATGTACCGGAACTGCGCGTCCCGGTCGGGGTGCTGAGCGCCCTCAAGGGTCTTGGCATTGGCCTGCAGACTGAAACCGTTCTCCCGCAGCAGCCTGCCCACGGTCGGCGCCGACGCGGTATGGCCCTGCCGCGTCAGCTCCCCGGCCAGAGACCGCAGCGACTTGGTCGTCCACCGCAGCGGCGACATCGGATCCCCCCGCTCATCCGGCTCGACCAGCGCCAGCAACGCCGGAACGAGCAGCCGGTCAAGCTTCTCGGCGCTCTTGCGACCGCCGCCGTCCCGGCGGACCCGGCCATCGGGCAGTGGGTCCTCACCGCCCTCCAACTCGAAGACACCCTTCCGCACCGTCGTCTCGCTCACCCCTGCGGCACGCGCGACGGCCCGGACCCCACCGTGCCCCAGCAGCCGGGCCTCGGCGGCCAGCGCCAGCCGCTGCTGCCGCTCATTCAGATGAGGGAACAACACTCCGAATCTCAGGGCAAGTTGGTCACGAACCTCACTCGGTATGCGCATACCACACCAACGACAGGGAGACCGTGAAGCAACGTGTTGATTCTTTACGAGCCCTAAGGGCTCGTAAAGAATCAACACGTTGGTTTGGTCTCTGTCGTGAGGGTCGCGCCGTGTGCGGTGGCGTGGACGAGGAGTCCTGCCAGGGTGCTGAGGTGTGCTGCTGGGGGCTGGGGTGTGTGCGTGCTGGTCCATCAGTCGTCGGATCTCGCTGGTGGTGTGGCGGATGGTGTCCTTGCTGACGGCGAAGAGGTGGGCCAGCACGGTAGGCGGCAGAGCGAGGTTTTGTTGCAGCACGGTGGCCAGGACCCGGTCGGCCAGGTCGAGTTTGGCTTTGCGGCCGCCGCCCGGGGCCCGGCGCCGGGTGCCGCCGTCGCGTCGGGTGGCCGGGTCCTGTTTCTGCAGCGCCTGCCAGCCAGGGGTCAGGGTCTCGGTCAGCTCGGCCAGTGCGGTGCAGGTCATGCCGGTCAGCGCGGGATGTGACAGGGCACCGCGGTCGAAGACCGCCGCCGGCCCGGGCGTCGGCCTGGTGGGGTCTGCCGGGCTGGCGGGGTGGGGGTGCACGGTGTAGTTCCATTCGCCGTGGAAGGCATGTCCGGTGACCGGCGCCGCGTTCAGCTCGGTGTCGCTGACCTTCACACCGGTGGGATAGGTGCCGGTGTCGAGTTCGGCGTGGACGGTGAGACCGGTGCGGGTGGTGGTCGCGGCGATGGACTGCACGACGACCTCGTGGCTGTTCAGCGCTCTGCCGCGCCAGTTCATGGTGATCGCGGAGAACAGCCGATGCTCCACCTTGTTCCACTTCGATGTGCCCGGCGGCATGTGGCAGACCGTGACGGCCAGGCCGGTCCGGGCGGCGAACGCGGCCAACTCGGTCTTGAAGGCCCGGGTGCGGTAGCCGTTGGAGCCGCCGGCATCGGCAGTGATCAACAGACGTCTGGCCTGCGGGTAGTCGAGGCGTCCTTGCCCGTTCCACCAACGGCGGATCGATTCGACCGCGAAGGCTGCGGTGTCGTGATCCGTACCGACATTCACCCAGCCGGTGTCCGCCGCCAGATCGTAGATGCCATAAGGCAGGGCCTTGCCCAGTGCATCGCTGGGGAAGTCATGGACGTCAACCCGCACGGGTTCACCGGCCGGCCGCCATTGACGTCCCGCATTCTTGAAATCCCCGACGACTTCCTTCTTTTTCGTGTCCACACTGACCACCGGCTCGCCCTCCGCCTGATGGTCCTTGACCTGGTCGTTGATGTACCGGAACTGCGCGTCCCGGTCGGGGTGCTGAGCGCCCTCAAGGGTCTTGGCATTGGCCTGCAGACTGAAACCGTTCTCCCGCAGCAGCCTGCCCACGGTCGGCGCCGACGCGGTATGGCCCTGCCGCGTCAGCTCCCCGGCCAGAGACCGCAGCGACTTGGTCGTCCACCGCAGCGGCGACATCGGATCCCCCCGCTCATCCGGCTCGACCAGCGCCAGCAACGCCGGAACGAGCAGCCGGTCAAGCTTCTCGGCGCTCTTGCGACCGCCGCCGTCCCGGCGGACCCGGCCATCGGGCAGTGGGTCCTCACCGCCCTCCAACTCGAAGACACCCTTCCGCACCGTCGTCTCGCTCACCCCTGCGGCACGCGCGACGGCCCGGACCCCACCGTGCCCCAGCAGCCGGGCCTCGGCGGCCAGCGCCAGCCGCTGCTGCCGCTCATTCAGATGAGGGAACAACACTCCGAATCTCAGGGCAAGTTGGTCACGAACCTCACTCGGTATGCGCACACCACACCAACGACAGGGAGACCGTGAAGCAACGTGTTGATTCTTTACGAGCCCTAACCTCGCGCTTTCATGAGCGTGCTCGTCCATGCCTTGATCAAATAAGCAGAGAGTGCTTCTGACCTGCAACGATGGGACTTGTCTAGGGTCCTGTTGGCTGCACGGAAAGAAGCACTCTCCAGGTGAGTAAGCGTATCGGGTTGTACCCACGTGTCCGCGTCGAGGGCGGCGGCAGAGGGGCGGTCTCGCAGGCCGGGGCGGTGCTGCTGGTCGAGACGGTCCGCACGTTGGGCCTGGACGATGCGATATCGGCGGCGCTGGCGCCCTGGCGCAAGCCGCGGACGATGCATGATCCGGGCAAGGTCCTGCTGGATATCGCACTCGCGACGGCTCTGGGCGGGGACTGCCTCGCTGATGTCGCCATGCTGCGGGCCGAGGCCGACGTGTTCGGTCCAGTGGCATCGGACCCCACGGTCTCCCGGCTCATCGACGCGCTCGCCGCGGCCGGGCCGAAGGCGCTCACCGCGATCCGCGCGGCACGAGCCGAAGTGCGCACGCGAGTATGGGAGTTGGCCGGTGAAGACAATCCGGCCGCCGGTGGCAGCGTGATCGTGGACATCGACGGCGTGCTGGTGCTTGCGCACTCCGAGAAGCAGGACGCCACCGCGACCTGGAAGAAGACCTTCGGTCACCATCCGCTCGTTGCGTTCGTCGACCACGGCCAGGCCGGTTCCGGGGAACCGGTGGCCGCGCTGCTGCGGCCTGGCAACGCAGGCTCCAACACCGCGAGCGATCACATCGAAACCACCCGCCTCGCCCTGGCCCAACTGCCCAAACACCTGCGGCGGGGACGGCAGACGCTGGTCCGCACCGACTCCGCCGGCGGCACCCACGCCTTCCTCGACTGGCTCTCCCGCCGCGGCCGGTGGCTGTCCTACTCGGTCGGAATGACCATCACCGACGCCATCCACCAGGCTGTGCTGAAGATCCCGAAACGGGCCTGGACACCGGCCTACGACTCCGACGGCACCGAACGGCCCGGCGCCTGGGTCGCAGAGATCACCGACATGCCCGACCTGAGCACCTGGCCCAAGGGCATGCGGCTGATCGTCCGCAAGGAACGGCCACACCCCGGCGCCCAGTTGCGCTTCACCGACGTTGACGGGCTGCGACTGACCTGCTTCGCGACCAACACAAAGGGCGGCCAGCTCGCCGACCTCGAACTGCGTCACCGCAGGCGGGCCCGCTGCGAGGACCGCATCCGAAACGCCCGCGATACCAGCCTGCGCAACCTGCCCCTGCACGACACAGCCCAGAACCGGATCTGGCTGGAGATCGTCTCCATCGCGCTCTACCTCCTCGCCTGGATGCCGATGCTCGCCCTGACAGGCGAAACCCGCCGTTGGGAGCCGAAGCGCCTCCGCCTCCGCTTGTTTTCCGCCGCCGCCCAGCTCGTGAACACCGGCCGCCGCCGCTGGCTCCGCCTGGCCGCCCGATGGCCCTGGACATCCGTGATCACCAGCGCCATGGACCGGCTCCAGGCCCTACCGAACCCCGGCTGACCAGTAAATTCACCCGTCCCAACAACCTGCACGACCACCCCGGGAGTGGAACCCGGCGCCCACCCGACGCGACAACCGGGCCACCAACATGCCCTCGCACATCCGCAACAGCAAAACGGCCCGACGGAAGAACCGACGGACCGTCATGCAAGATCGAGGCTAAGCTTGGCTTAAACCCAATACCGTTCAGTTAAGGGTCAGGGCGGTACTGTGGGGGCATGCCGCGTTCTGGTTGGGTGAAGCCGTCTTCTGGTGTCCGGTTGTCGGATTTGGTGTCTGTGGGGTTGCTGACGCGGGTGTTTCCCGCGGACGTGGTTGACGCGGTGATCGAGGAGGCGGGGCGTACTGAGCGGCGTCGCCGGTCGTTGCCCGCACGGGTAATGGCGTACTTCTCGATCGGGATGGCGCTGTATTCCGATGACTCGTACGAGGATGTGTTCGCGCAGCTCACGGACGGGCTGTCGTGGGCGTCGGGGTGGTCCGAGTCGTTCCCGCCGCCGTCGAAGTCGGCGATCTTCCAGGCCAGGTCTCGTTTGGGGTTCGAGCCGGTGCGGGATCTCTTCGCGCGGGTCGCACGTCCGCTGGCGGGGCCGGGCACGCCGGGGTCGTGGCTGGCGGGGCGTCGTCTGGTGGCGGTCGATGGGACGTGCCTGGACGTGGCGGACACGTCAGTCAACGCAGAGTTCTTCGGGCGGCCCGCTTCAAGCCGAGGGGAGCGGGCCGCGTTTCCGCAGGCCCGCCTGGTGGCATTGGCTGAATGCGGCACCCATGCGGTCTTCGACGCTGTTACCGGCCCGTGCGGTGTGTCGGAGATGGAGTTGTCCCGGCAGCTCGTCGGGCGGCTGGAGCCGGGCCAGCTGGTCCTGGCCGACCGGGGTTTCTACGGGTTCCGCCTCTGGCAACAGGCCGCAGCCACGGGCGCGGATCTGCTCTGGCGAGTGAAGACGAACCTGAGGCCCCGGTACCTGGAAACCCTGGCCGACGGGTCGTGGCTGGCCCGGATCGTCCCGACATCGGGAACGAACCGGGCCACGACGGATCCACTCACGGTCAGAGTGATCGACTACACGATCGATGACGGCCGGGACAACCCCGAGGAATACCGGCTGCTGACCACGATCCTCGACCCTGCCGAGGCCGGCGCCGAGGACCTCGCAGCCGCCTACGCCCAACGGTGGGAAATCGAGACCACCTTCGACGAGCTGAAGACCCACCAGCGCGGGCCCCGCGCGGTACTGCGCTCGAAGGCCCCCGACCTTGTCCAGCAAGAAATCTGGGGACACCTGTGCTGCCACTACGCCATTCGCACCCTGATGGCCGACACCGCCGCCCACGCCGGCCACGACCCCGACAGAGTCTCCTTACGCGCTTCGAGTACTGCAAGGCGAGTGGATCACGGACTCGATGACGTACGCAGCCGACGAAGATCCGGTGCTCTACTTCGGGGCCGCCCTGGAAATTCCCGAACGGGTCGTCCGGGCCCGCGCCTACGCCTCGGCCCTGGGCTGGTACCGCCTGGTGGTCAACGGCAAGGACCTGACCGGGGCGAGCCTGGTGCCACGCTTCACGCCGTTCGAGCAGGAGGTCGAGTACCGCGAGTACGACCCGGCCGGCGCGATCGTCCCCGGCATGAATCTGTTCCACCTGGTGGTCGCCGACGGGCGTTTCCGTGGCCGCCTCGGGTTTCTCGCACGCCGCTGCGTCTACGGGCCGGAACTGGCGGCATACCTGCACTTGGAGCTGGAGTTCGCCGACGGAACCCGACGCACGTGGGGCACGGACGCCACGTGGACCGTGGGCCGCGGGCCCGTCGTGCGTGCCGACCCGAAGTTCGGTGAGTTTGCAGATCTGCGTATCCCTGCGCCGTGGAGTCAGCCTCATGACCACGCTCAGTCGCGCCCGGTGCGTCCGTTCTCCCCGCACTCCCGGCAGCTGATCGCTGAGCAGGTACCACCGGTCACTGCCGTGAAAGAGCTGACACCGGTTTCGGTGTGGCGATCCCCCAGGGGACGCCAACTGGTTGATTTCGGGCAGAACTTCGCCGGCGTCGCGCGCCTGCGCCTCACCGGCCGGGCGGGCACCTCTGTCCGCGTCACCTATAGCGAGCTCATCAGCCCTGACGGCGAGCTGGACACGCAGTGGATTCTGAGCGACAGGAAAAAGCCGTGGTACCAGCGTGACGAGGTCATCATCGGCGCCCCGGGTGAGTGGTTCGAACCGAGCTTCACCATCCACGGCTTCCGTTACCTGGAGATCGAGGTCCTGGATCAGGACCTGGCGCCCAACGACATCGTGGGCGTGGTTCTGTCCTCCGAGCGGGACGCGGTCGGGTTGGCCGCTCGTAGCGTGCCGTAGGACGCCGGTCCGGGTGACTCAGGGTGAAGCCGCGGGGCGGACCGGCATCGACGACATGCAGCGCGTCGACCGTTCCGCGCTCCTCCGCGGTGGTCATGATGACCGGCACGCCCTCGAAGACTGCACCGGGCCGTGACCTGCCTGGCCGGGCGGTGCCCGCGCGCAGCAGTGTCAGCGGCTTCCCTTAGGTTCGTCCCATGAGTTCTTCTCTGAGCGTCTACCTGCTCGACGTGGCCGCTACGCGCGCCTTGGTCGGATCCCGCGACAACCAGTTGCTGGAGGCGATCCGCAACGGCTTCGGGGACGACCTGGCACGCGACGACGACTATTTCAGCGACGCGATCGAGGAAGGCGCCCCCACGGCATACGAGGCACTGCGCGCGGTCATCGACGGCGAGCCCTTCAGTGAGGATAGGGACCACGCCTTCCAGTACGGCTACGCCTACAAGCGGCTGTGTTCGCTCACCGGCTCGTTCTTGGACAACGACCGTTTTACGCCGCACCGGGGTGACTGGCTGTCGGTGGTCGACGAGGGCCTGAATGCTCTGGGCGTCACCGCCGTGTCTGTTGAGGACTTCAGCTACAGCGACCTGCCCGATCCTCTGCCGTACACATTCATACCGGGCTGCGGCGAGTGGACGCCCGATCACATCGCACAGGCGCTGGAGCAGTTCGAGGCCACCAAGCGGGCGGTCGACGAGTCGGGCCAGGCGCCACCGCTGGAGTCTGAGGTCGTGGAGGCCGTTATGCAGTGTCTCGGCTGGATGCGGCACGCCGCGGGACGGCCTGGCTTTGGAGTCATCGGCTTCCGGTCCTGAACGCGAACACCGACGCCAGGCCCTCGTACGGCACCTCGGTGAGCAGTACCGCCGACTGTCCGAGCGCTTCCTGATGCCGAACGGGGTGTCGCTGGAGAACCGGCGCGACCCGCATTCGCTGCTGATCTCCACGGTGCCCCGGATCGGGGCGCGGACGGAGAAGAAGGTCACCGGGACGGGGAGCTGCGGTGGGCTTGGGCGAGGAGCCGTTCCCAGGTACGGGTTGATCCGCCGTACTGGGCGGCGAGAGCGGCCGCGAGGCGGGTACGGGGGACGTCCTCGGCGGTTTCGAGTGCCTCGGTGGCGGTGCGCAGGCGGGGGTCGCCTTCGTAGGCGTGGGCCTTGAGGGGCCCGTTCCCTGTGCCCGGGGGGCGTCCGCCTCCCTTTCCCTGCCGGGGAGGGGCGTTGCGGCGTTTCTCGACGTCGCGTCGGGCCCAGAGTCGGAGGCTGTAGACGGTTGTGCCGGGCGGGAGGTAGCCCTGGGTCGCGTAGGCGCGGACGGTGCTTGCCGCGACGTCGAGCAGGGCGGCGGCCTCCTCGTCGTTGAGGAGGTCGTCGGGGTGTTCGCGGGTGGGCAGGGCGGGGATGGGCCGCCCGTCGAGGTGGGCCTGGGCCTGGGCGAGGTCGTAGACCAGGACGCGACTGTCGGGGAAGAGGGTTGGCACGTGCTGGCGGAATGCGGGGGCGTCGCGGCGCCGCCAGGTGGCGATGGGTACGCCGGCCTGCTGGGCGATGTCGGCTTCGTTGATCACGGGGCGGCTGTGGGGGATCACGGGCGGTTGGCTTCTCTCGGGTGTTCCGGCGGACGGGCTACGCTGGTGGGACTTCCTCGGCTGGCGGTGACGTCTGCGTGGATGTTGGTCAGGGGCCGGTGGTGTGCCGGGTCGCTTCTCGCAAGTGGCTCTCCGCCGGCCCCTTCTCTGTCTCCCTCTTCCAGCGGCGGACCTCGCGCGGGTTGGCTGAACTTTCGGCTGCGGGCGATGGGCTGGCAGACCGCGCGCGCCTGTGCCGTCAGCTCATCGCGGAGCGCACCTGAGGAAGGCCACGGTTTCGCGCAGACGTTTCGCTGCCCGGGTTGACTTTAAATGGAGGCCGATTCCACTGCCACCGGATCGGGCACGGTCAATTTCGACGACGAGTCGCCGAAGTACACGGACGGCGGCCCGTACCCCGGTACCGACTACTCCGGCAAGGTGCCGGGCGACGACGCCGAGCTGACCCATTCACTGATCGACGAGTACAGCCGCAGCTTCCCCGGCAAGAACATCATCGTGGCGAAATCGTTCAACAACCTCTCCTTCTCCGGGGTGTCCGGCCTCGAACATCTTGCGGTGGTGGACGGTGTCGATGTGTTCGCCCTCGACAGCGGAACCATCACCAACAAGGGGGACGGCGGCTGGAAGAACTGGGGTTTCACCGGCAACTTCGAGTACGCCGAGGACGCGAAGGAGGTGACCTTCGGCGACCGGTGAGGTAGAGGTCGACCGCGCGCCCGTCGAGGGCTGAGGGGTGCCGTCGGAGACGCTGATCGGAGGACTGCCCACCACCTGGCCGGGCGCAAGGACCTCGGACGGTGGGTAAACGTGCAGCGGTTCGGGTGGGAGCAGCTCCTACCCGAACAGCAGTGGATCCTGGAGAACACCCTCACGGGTGCTGTTACGTTGTTGGGTTGCAGGTGCCTGACGGTGCGTCGTGGCCTGGTGGGGCCCGCGGTCCGGGCCTGTGGTCAGGCTGTGGTGGGCCGGCCGGCAGCGCCGGTGATCTGGTCCCAGATCGCGAAGCGGACGGTCATCTCGGCTCGGTGGTCGGAGGCGGTCATCAGGTGGCGGTGAGGGCGGAAGTGGGGTGAGATGCCGCTGAACGCGGACAGGAACCGCTGGGCCCCGCCGACGGAGCGGAATCCCTTAATGGCACGTTCGCGCTGCCGGGTAGGCTGATGACTGTTCTCGGCCCGGTTGTTCAGGCCCTTGTGGGCACGGTGTTCCACCGAGGGCATGACCTCGCGGTGCGCCGCGCCGTAGGAACGGAGCTTGTCGGTGACGACCACCCGCGGCACCGTACGGGTCTTCTTCATCAGGCGGCGGAAGAAGCGTCCTGCCGCGGCCTTGTCCCGGCGGCTCTGCAGGAGGATGTCGAGCACGTTGCCGTCCTGGTCGACGGCCCGCCACAGGTACTTCTGCTCTCCGTTGTTCTTCACGAAGACCTCGTCCAGGTGCCACTTGTCCCCGGGCCGTGGCCGACGGCGGCGCAGTCCGTCCGCGTAGGCCTGGCCGAACTTGGCGGACCAGCGGCGGATGGTCTCGTAGGAGACGATGACGCCGCGCTCGAGCATCAGCTCCTCGACCTCGCGGAAGGACAGCGGGAAGCGGAAGTACAGCCATACCGCGTGCGCGATCACCTCCACCGGGTACCGGTGGCCCTTGTACGACGGCGACGCGGACGACACGAACGAATCTCTCCCCGGCACGACCAACCAGAAGATCATCCCACCCGGCCAGTCAACGTGACAGTGCCCTGGAGCACTGTGCGGTAGTTGCCGACGTGTGGTCAGAAGGTGAAGGCTTCGCTGATGGCGTGGCTGTCCTCGTACATGCGGTAGCCGGTGATCTTGCCTTCGGCTGCGGTGATGTGGAGGGCAAAGTGGTTGGTGAAGGTCTTGCCGGTGGCCAGGACCCCGAAGCGGTTGTGGCCGATGACCACGGCGTGGTCACCATCGACGACGGTCGTGGCGACGACGTACTCCTTTGCGGGGGTGAGGTGCCGGCCGAAGGAGGCGAAGAACGCGGCGATGTCGTCCTTGGTGGTGCGGTTTCCGGCCCAGGGGACGTTGGGAGCGCCGCCGACGTGGAAGGCAATGTCGTCGGCGAACAGGTCCAGCAGGGCGGGCATGTCGCCTTCGCCGAAGCGGGCGAAGAATGCGTCGACAACGTCACGGGTGCTGGCCTGGGCGGTGATGGTGCTCATGGTGGTTCCGTTCTGTGTGGTGTGTGTCGTGCGGGTGGGATGGGTCCTGCCTGACGCAGGCCGGGGAGCCGGCGGTCTGGCTGCCGCAGGGCAGAAGCTGCGGGGCGGGTCAGGGGGCGATGGAGAGGACGATCTTGCCGGTGGTGCGGCCGATCTCGCCCAGCGTGTGGGCCCGGACGGCTTCTTCGAGGGGGAAGACCGCGTCGACAATCACGCGCAGGTGGCCGTCCTCGACCAGGGAGGTGATCTCGCGCAACCCCGCATGGTCGGGCTCGACGAGCATGAACACCGCCCGGATACCGGCCGCCTCGGCCTCCTTCGCGGGGAAGGTGTCGTCCAGCGGCAGGATCGAGATCAGCGTGCCGCCCGGCCGCAGCGTTTGCAGGGACCGGGCCCAGTTGGGGCCGCCGAGGGTGTCCAGGACGACATCGACGTCGCGGAGGGTCTCGGCGAAGTCCTGGGTGCGGTAGTCGATCAGCTCGTCGGCGCCCAGCGAGCGCAGCAGCTCGTGCTTGGCCGCGCTGGCCGTGCCGATGACGTACGCGCCGCGGGCCTTGGCGATCTGCACGGCCAGGTGGCCGACGCCTCCGGCGGCCGCGTGGATCAGGACGCGCTGGCCGGGCTGGACGTTCGCGGTGTCCACCAGGGCCTGCCAAGCGGTCAGCGAGGCCAGCGGCAGGGCGCCGGCCTGGATGTGGTTCAGGCCGTTGGGGCGCGGGGCGAAGTGGCGGGTCGGGGCGGCGACGTACTCGGCATAGGCCCCCGCCGGGTGCGGGAAGCGCGGCATCCCGAACACCTCGTCGCCGACCTCGAAGAGTGTCACCCCGCCGCCGACCGCCTCGACCACCCCAGCGACGTCGAAGCCCAGGGTGAACGGCGGCCTGGCTCCGGTGGCGAACACGCCGCGCTCGCGGGTCTTCCAGTCGGCCGGGTTCACGCCTGCCGCGTGCACCCGGACCAGGATCTCGCCCCGGCCCGGGACCGGACGCTGCGTCTCGACGGTCTTGAGGACCTCCGGGGCTCCAGCGGCGTCCTGGGAGACGGCGCGCATGGTCGAGGGGCTGGTGGCCTGGTCCATGATGACGTGCTCTTTTCAGCAGTGCGTTTCTTGTCGTTCGTGCCGTTTCTCCTGGGCACGTCCTAAGACTGCCTGGGAGGAAAGACCCCCAGTAGTGGCCCGATGGCCATGGAGTGAAAGGATCGGGTCATGCACCACATTGGCGTTCTGGCCCTGGAAGGTGTCGTCCCCTTCGAGCTCGGCATCCCCGCGCGGATCTTCGGCGCCGCCCGCGACGGCACGGGCAACCGGCTCTACTCCGTGACCACGTGCAGCCTGGACGGCCACCCCGTCCGCACCGAGGCCGACTACCAGCTCACCGTCTCCCACGACGCCTCCCTGCTGACCACCGTCGACACCGTCGTCATCCCGCCCTCCCACGCGCTGGGCCCCATTCGCGAGGAGGGCCGCCTGCCCGACCCCCTGCGCGAGGCCCTGGCCGCCATCCGCCCCGAAACCCGGATCGTGGCGATCTGCACCGGCACCTACGTGCTGGCCGCCGCGGGGCTGCTAGACGGCCGCCCCGCCACTACCCACTGGCGCGAAGCCGACCGCCTGCAGCGCATGTTCCCCACCGCGCGCATCAACCCTGACGTCCTCTTCATCGACGACGGCGAGATCCTCACCTCTGCCGGGGTCGCCGCCGGAATCGACCTGTGCCTGCACATCGTCCGCCGCGACCACGGCAGCGAAATCGCCAACGAGGTCGCCCGCTCGTGCGTCGTACCGCCCTGGCGCGACGGCGGACAGGCTCAGTACATCCAGCGCCCCGTCCCCGACCCCACTGCCCCCGGCACCGCCCCCACACAGGCGTGGATCATGGAACACCTCGCCGAACCCGTCACTCTGGCCGATATGGCCGCCCACGCCAACGTCAGCGTGCGCACCTTCACCCGCCGCTTCCGCGACGAGGTCGGCACCAGCCCCGGCCAGTGGCTCGTCCGCCAGCGCGTCGACCTGGCCCGGCACCTGCTGGAGACCACTGACTGGCCCGTCGACCTGGTCGCCGGCCGCGCCGGATTCGGCACCGGTGTCTCCCTGCGCCAGCACCTTCATGCCGCCATCGGGATCACACCCCAGGCATACCGCCGCACCTTCCGCCCCACCCCCGCAACGCTGGGGGGTGGCTAGTAGGGCTTTGTTACGTATCTGGGCAAGTGGTCGCCTTGATGGTTTCCTGCAGTTATGAGGGCGGATGAACTCGCGGCGTGCAGGGCCCGGTTGGAGGAGTTCGCTGGGGAGGTGTTCGCGCCTTTGGCGCGTGCTGATCAGCGGAGGAAGGGCGGGCTGTACCTGCGGGGCCTGCTGCTGGACGGGCATCGGAAGTCGATGCAGCCGATGGCTGGTCGGCTGGGTGTGGACCACCAGCAATTGCAGCAGTTCATGACCTCGTCGACCTGGCCGGTGGACACGGTTCGTGCCAGGCTGGCTCGCAGGGCGGTGGCTGTGGTCCGGCCGCAGGTGTGGGCCGTGGACGACACCGGGTTCCCGAAGGACGGAAGGTCCTCGCCCGGGGTGGCCAGGCAGTACTCCGGCACCCTGGGCAAGGTCGGGAACTGCCAGATAGGGGCCTTGACCCCTGATCTTGAACACGGGTTATGCGGATTCGGCCAGCGTAGTTGATGTTGTTCGGAGTGCTCGCTCGTAGGCGATGGGGCTGCGATGTCCGAGGCGGGAGTGGCGTCGGACGGTGTTGTATCGGTGGAGCCAGCGGAGGAGGTCCAGGTGGGCCTCGTGCTCGGTGTCCCAGGCCCGGCGGCCTTGGAGGGTCTCCCGTTTGCAGGTCGCGTTGAACGACTCGGCGAGTGCGTTGTCCGCGCTGGAGCCGACCGCGCTCATGGACTGGGTGACGCCGGCTTCGCGGCAGGCATCGGCGAAGGCCCGGCTGCAGTACTGGGCCCCGTGATCGCTGTGGAAAATGGCGCCGGTGAGATTGCCGCGGGTCCGTTCGGCCGCATGCAGGGCGTCGATGACGAGGTCGGCCCGCATGTGGTCGGCGATCGCCCACCCCGCCAGGCGCCGCGAGGCGAGGTCGATCACGGTCGCCAGGTAGCGGAACGTCCCGCCGCTCAGCGGCAGATAGGTGATGTCGCCGACGTACTTGGTGTTGACGTCGGTGGCGGTGAAGTCGCGGCCGATCAGGGCCGGGACCTTCGCGACGGTGAGGTCGGGGACGGTGGTGCGGTGCCGGCGGCGCAGGCGGAGCCCGGCCAGGCCGATGGCCTTCATGACCCGGGCGACGCGTTTGTGGTTCACCACCTCACCCCCGTCGCGAAGCTCGGCGGTGATCCTCGGGACACCGTAGGTGCCGTCCGAGGCTCGGTGGACGGTGCGTATCAGGGTGGCAAGCCGTGCGTCGGCCGCCTGCCGGGCTGCCCGCAGCGACGCCGTCCGGCGCCAGTAGTAGAAGGTCGACCGGGCCAGGCCCAGCACACGGCACAACCGCTTCACGCCGTATCGGCGCTGGTGGTCCTCAACGAACTGGCAGCGGTTCACCAGCCCGTCTCCGCCGCGAAATAGCGGGCCGCCTTGCGCAGGATCTCGCGTTCCTTCTTCAGCTCGGCGTTTTCCCGTCGCAGGGCGGCGACCTCGGCTTCCAGCGCCGACGGCACTACCGGGGCTGAAGACGGGGCGGTCGAACGGCGGCCCCGCGGGCAGCCGGAGCCGGCCACCCGGATCCAGTTCCGCAGGGTCTCCGGGTTGATCCCCAGGTCCGCGGCAACCTGCTTGATCGTCGCTTCCGGCCGCGACTCGTACAACGCGACCGCATCCGCCTTGAACTCGGCGGAGTAGTGCTTCATGACCACGACACGTCCATCTCTCAGATCCTCAAGATCCACTATCTCGAGTGTCCAAGATCAGGGGTGAGGGCCCAAGGCCGGGTAGTTAGCGTTTTCGCTGGTCACGCAAGGGGAGTTGGGGTCCATGTTGTGGCGGCGTAGAGGCCGGGGCCGAGTTTGTGGATGAGGCCGGTCTCGGCCCATCTGGAGGCGCCAGAGGCGGTCGGGGTCCTTCTCGAGCAGGGCCAGGATTCGGTGCCGGCGGCGCTTGGCGAGGGCGGTGTGCCGGTCGTCGCGGGAGACGGCGGGGAGCTGAGGGTGGGATTCCGGAGGCTCGAGGATGTTGATGTCGAGACCGGTGACGGTGCAGGTGTTGTCGGGCCTGCCGTCCTCGTGGCGGGTGCTGTAGCGGGACATCGGTGACTTGACCTTGCGGGTGCTGACCCGCTGGCGTCTGGGCGGGAGGAGGCGGGTCAGGATCCGGTGGCCGATCAGTCCGGGACGACCGGCATCGACGGGGTCGGTGATGACGGCGGCGGCCTGGACGACCTGGTCACGGGCGGTCTGGAGGGCGACGGTGAAGCAGCAGCGGTCCGGGTCGGTGCCCGGCAGCGACTCCGCGGCCTCGACCATCACGGTCCGCAGGGTCTGGTAGAGAGTGAGCAGGGCCCACATCTCCTGTTCGACGCCGGCCGGGTCGCCCGAACGCAGGACGCGCCCGTTCATGATCGTGTGGCGGAGCGCGTAGTACGCCGATTCGTGTTCCCACCGCTGGTGGTAGAGACCTGCCAGCACGGCCGCCGGGTAGCGGCGGGCGTCGGTCAGGGTAGTGACCAGCCGGTAGGAGCCTGCGAAGACGGTCCCGCCCGCGCAGGTCACCGTGATGGTCGCGTCGATGACACGGACTTTCTCCGTACCGATCACCGACAGGTACGAGCCGTCACCGAGACGCGTCAGGACCGGAGTGCGGCGGTTGGCCCGGAGCCGGCCCAGCACCTGAGCGCCGGTCGCGTTCACGGCAGCGAGGAAGCTGTTGCCGTCGAAGCCCTTGTCCCACAGGACCAGCATGTCCGGCCGCAGCAGATGCAGTAGCCGTGAGGCGTAACCGGTTTCGCCGCCGGACGGTGGCCCGAACACCGCGCCGATGAGCGCCCTGGTCCCGGTCTCGACCAGCGTCATCAACTCCATGGTCGGATAGCCGTGGTGAGACGTCCGCCCCAGCCAGCCCCGGTTCCGCTCGGAGTCGGCGACCTTCTGTGAACTGCACCCGTCGAACGACACCGTCCGGAACGGACCGAATCGCACCCCCGGTGTCGTCGGCCGGGCCAGCGGACCGGCCAGCACCTCGAACAGTGCCCGAACCGGTGCGGCTCCAAGCCGACGGCGCAGATCACGCAGGGCCTTCGGCGTCGGACCGGCCACCGAAACCCCGTCCAGGCCCGCCGCCAGCTTGTCCCAGACCAACCGGTATCCGACCTCGGGGAACAGGCACATCGCGAGCAGGAAGTACACCCCCACCCGCGACGGGAGATCACGCAGTCGCCGCTGTATCGACCGCGTCTCCTCCAGGACCGCGTCGACCAGCTCAAACGGCACGACGGCTGTCAGCTCGCCCAGATGCCCCGGCGCGAACCGGCCCGCCGCCACGGTGACCGTACGGGTGATGGCCACTACCGGGGCCGAAAGGACATGATGAAACGGCAACGGACCTCCTCGGGAACAAGCTGTCTTGGACGACTGTCTGTACCAACGAGCTCCGTTGCTCCACGCCGAGAATCCCTCAACGGGCTTGCGTGACCAGCGAAAACGCTAACTACCCGGCCTTGGGCCTTGACCCCGGGTTTTGGACACCGGAGAGACTTTCGCGTTTCAGCTCGATACCCGAGACCAGAAGGACGCGGTCGGCCGCGTAGTGAGGGCAGCACAGGCGGTGCCACGTCAGGGTGAGGCGGTCCCGGCTGCGATGCAGGGTTGCGGTCCCTGCGCGACCCGGACAAGGTTCTGGACAAAGCCGAGGCGGAGTAACGGATGCGCTGCTACGTCCCTCTGACGAGGTCGGGACGGGGTGCCGTCACACAGGGACGGGCATATTGTCCGTATATGGGTGACGTGCGGTGCGGCTGGTGCGGTGCGCGGCTGTCGGGATCCGAGGCCCGCGGGCGCCGGTACTGCCGGCCGGCTCACCGGCAGGCGGCTTGGCGGGCCCGGCGCCGTTGGCGGGAGGCAGCGCCCGCGCGGAAAGGGGTGGCCGCGGCCGGTGAGCTCCTGTTGCTGCACGTCACAAGCGTCGCGCGGCTACCCGTGGAGCCGCCTCGCCCGGGTTCGCCCGTGGGCTGGAACTGCGCTGCCGTGGCCCGGGTATCTGATCTGGCCGGACAGCTGGTCCGTGCGGCGGTGCTGGCGGATCGGCGGGCCGGGGCGAGCTGGGCACAGATCGGTGCGGGGCTGGGGATCAGCGCCGAGGCGGCCCGCAGCCGCTTCGGGCGCAGCCGCAGAGCCGCGCCTGCCGGCCGGGGCGGGTGACGGCCATGCGGGGCCCTGCTGTCCCTGCAAGTGCTGCCGGCCCCGGAAAGGGGCTGCTGGATGCGGTCCTGGTCGACGTCATGCGGGATACCGGCGCATCGGTGGGCCTGGTGTTTCTGCTGCCGCCGGGGGAGCGGGTGCTGCGGCTGGTGCTGGCTTCCGGGATGTCCCGGGAGATCGCCGCTCCCTGGGCCCGTGTTCCCATCAATGCGGCGATCCCGGTGGCGGACGCCGTGCGCCAGAGGTGCCTGGTCTGGCTGGGCAGCCAGGAGGAGATCGCCCGCCGCTACCCCCGGGTCGGCATCGTCCTGCCGTACGACTTCAGGGTCGCCGCAGCCCCGATCACCGACGGCACCACCGTGTGGGGCGGCATCGTGCTGCTGTGGCCCGTCCGGCACCCGGCGCAGCTCAGTGCGGCCGAGCAGGAGACGATCACCGCCTGCTGCCGGCGCGCGGCACCGCTCTTGCAACAGGCCGCCGACAGCGGCCGTCCGCTGGGGTTCGCCGACGAACCCCGTCTGCTGCCTGCGCTGCACTCCCGCGAGGCCGACTCGGCCCGGGCCGTGGCCGCCCTGGACTGTGCCGAGCGGCTGCCCGTGGGCTGCTGCGCGCTCGATCTGGACGGCCGACTCACCTACATCAACCCCGCCGGCGCCGGACTGGTCGGTGCCGGTGCCGCCTCCCTGCTGGGCAAACGCCCATGGGAGGTACTTCTGTGGCTGTACGACCCGGTGTTCGAAGACCGCTACCGGGAGGCGGTGGTCTCCCGGCAGCCCACCTCCTTCACCGCCAGGCGTCCGCCCGACATCCGGCTGTCCTTCCAGCTCTACCCTCATGACAGCGGCATCAGCGTCCACATCACCCCCACCGCCGGGGATCCGACCGCCACAGCGGCCAAGGCCGCGGCCCCATCCCCCGCCGGGCTCGTCGGCGCGACGGGGCTGTACCACCTGACGCACCTTGCCACCGCCCTAGCCGAGGCCGTCAGCGTGCAGGACGTGGTCGAACTTGCCGCCGACCAGATCGTGCCGGCCTTCGGCCCGAAGGCGCTGGCTCTTCTCACGGTGAACGACGGACGGCTGCGGATCACCGGCTACCGAGGCTACAGCCCGGAACTAATGGACCGCTTCGACGCGGCCCCCCTGACCTCTGACATCCCCGCTGCACATGTCATCACCACAGGTGTGGCCAGCTTCTTCGCCACCTTCACCGATCTCAAGAGGGCCTACCCTCCTGCCGTGCACCAGGACGAGATGGCAGGCTGGGCCTTCCTCCCCCTGATCGTGTCAGGACGCCCGGTCGGCTCCCTGGTCCTCGCCTACGACCAGCCTCGGCCCTTCCCGCCCGCCGAGCGGGCCATGCTCACGTCATTGACCGGCCTGATCGCCCAGGCCTTGGACCGCGCCCGCCTCTACGACGCCAACCACACTCTCGCCCACACCCTGCAGACCGGACTGCTGCCGCACACCCTCCCGCGCCTCACTGGCTTTGACGTCGCCGCCCGCTACCGGCCAGCCGGTCACGGCATGGACATCGGCGGCGACTTCTACGACCTCATCGTCTGCACACCCACGACGGCCGCCGCGGTGATCGGCGACGTGCAAGGCCACAACACCACCGCCGCCGCCCTCATGGGACAGGTCCGCACCGCCGTCCACGCCTACGCCGCCACCGCCAGCGCCTCCCCCGGCGCGGTCCTCGCCTGCACCAACCGCCTCCTGGCCGACCTCGACCCCGGCCTGTTCGCCAGCTGCCTCATCGCCCACCTCGACCACACCCACCACCGCGCGCTTCTCGCCACGGCCGGACACCCCCGGCCCTGCTCCGCCACCCCGACGGGCACACCGACATCCTTCGCGTGCCGCCAGGGCTGCTGCTGGGCATCGACCCGGACGCCGACTACCCCACCACCGAGATCCCCCTCCCTCCCGGCGCCGTCCTCGCCCTGTACACCGACGGACTCGTCGAAACCCCCGGCACCGACATCGACGACGCCACCAACACGCTCGCCGGCCACCTGGCAGCAGCGGAACCCGAGAACCTCGACGCCCTCGCCGATGTCCTCCTCCACCACGCCGAACAATCCGCGCCGGGTGCAGATCCAATGAGGGTTCTGGCGATCAAGCCGCTGGTATGAGCGTGTCGCGGTATCGGGCCTGGTGGTTGCGCGTGAACTCCTGTGTCTCGTGCCAGGCCCAGTAGGTGTCGAAGTCGCCGTTGCTGCGCAGGGCACGGAGTTTCAGGACGGCTTCGGCGCCGGAGAGGCCCCAGCGGGCTCCGGTGATGTCGAGGCGGTCTTTGACCAGGTGGCGGCACGCCCCCTCGATGATCCCGGTGGCGATCGGGAAGCCTTCGGTCAGCGCGGTGTCGTAACGCAGGTAGGCGGCCTTGTTCTTCAGGTAACCGACGGCGTCGTCGATACCCTTGCGTGAGCCAGGCCTGAGCCCGACGGCGTCGGCGGCGGCGCTGATCGAGGCCGCGGCCTGCTCGGAGCCTCCGGCCAGGATGGTACGGGCCTGTCCGGCGACCCAGGCCTCGGCCGCGCGGTCGCCGGCCGGGTGCAGGCAGTGCGCGGCGCCCCACAGGTATTCGAGCACGTGGATGATGTCGATGACGATGTGCACGGTGACGTTCCGGCGTGCTGCCTCGGCTCGGATGAGGTCGAGCTGGTGCCGGGCGCCGTCGACCAGCACGACCCAGGTCCGGCGGTGGGCGGGGTCGCGGGCTTCGGCCTGGTCGAATACCGCGGCGATGACTTGTTCGGCGGTGTCGTTCACCGAGCCGCACAGCCACTTGGACCTGGCTCTCGGTCCCGGGCGACACTCCTTCGCGGGGTCGGCGGGGTCGGCGATGATGTCGTCGACGCCGCGGACGGCGGGCTCGGTGTCGTAGACGGTGCCCAGGGTGGCCATCCGTTTGCGGCCGTGCTTCTCCCCGGGCGCGAGCCTGGTCGCCATCTTGTTGCCGCTCTTGGTCGCAGCGGCCTTCGCCGTGGCCTCGCGCAGCGCCTCGGGCCTTATCACCACGCCCTTGCCGTCGGTGGACAGCACCAGCAGCGTGGCGTCGGTGCACGGCTCGGGCACCAGGGCCTGGTAGAAAGCGTCGATGCCGGCCGCGGCGGCCACGGCGAGCTCCTGGACCTGCCTGTGGCCGACCCCGGCGCCGGTCAGCGCGTTGACGCGGTCGACCGCCTCGGCGAAGGAGCCGCGGGCGGACTCGGTGGCGGCGAGCCTGGCCAGCCCATGGCTGTGCATCCCGGCCGGCATGTTCAGCGCGGCGTCGGCCAGGTGCAGATCCGCCGAGCCGGTGGCCCGGTAGGCGATCCGGGTCGCGGTGACCTTCCCGAACACCGTGGCCAGGATCCGGCGTCGGCCCCGCTCGATCCGGGTGCGTTCAACCCCGGTCTCATCGACCACCTGCCCGGCCCGCCGCTCGCGCACCGCGCGCAGATCCAGATGGTCCTGGAACAGCTGCCGGGTCACCTCGCGCATGCGCGCCGCGAGCAGGTCTTCCAGCCCTGAATGCGTCAACGCGGCGGCGTCCGGCGACGTCAGATCCTTGGCGACCTGCTCGAACAGGCCGCGGGCGGCGGCGAACGCGGTCTCGGCCACCGCCGGACCGCCGGTCTCCAGGGCGGCGCTCACCAGCCCAACTCCCGTCCGTCCACCCTGAACAGCCCCGGCGCAGTCTCGGCCAGGATCCCCCGCTCCACCAGGCGCTTCAGCTTCGAGCGCATGCCCTCCACGTGACGGGCCTCGGTCTGAAGCCCCAGCTCCACGCACACGTCCTTGCACCGCCACGCCGACCCCGACGTCGCGAACAGCGCGGTGATCCGCTGGTAGTCCGGCGACATCACCGTCACATCGCCCGCGGCCTCGGCGGCCAGCAGCGCCGCGGCAACATCGACCGGCCCGGACGCCGCCGGCACGGAGACATCACGTGTGGCCACCGGACCGTCGGCCAGCACCTGCTTCACCGTCTCCCGCGTGATCTGCAACCGGGACAGTTCAGCTTCCGCCTGGGACACCGCTTCGGAAAGCTCTGCGATCTGCTTGCGCAACTCCGCGACCCTGGCCCGGCATTCACTCTCTCTGGCATCCAACGCGGCCATCAACGACGGCACCACACCACCCCGCCTCACCCGGTGCCCGCACCCACGGCCGGCTCACCTCGCCGACGTTAGAGACCGCCCCACACCGGCACATCCCGAACCTCTGCGAATCACCCCAACGAAGCACCCTCACAAGATCTGCACCCATCGAAGTTAGTCGGGTGGAGTGGGCTGACCTGGGGCGACTGAGTTGGATGTCAAGGGGGAGGCTGGCCATTCACTCAGGAGATGCCCGACAGCGGTTGAGAGTGAAGGCCGTATATGAGGATGCTTGCACGGCAATTAGCGCTGGTCACGGCTCCGCTAGCAGGCGAGGCTTCCGCCTCATGGGTCGACCGGATGGCGCGGCTGAATAGGTCTTCGCCAGCAGCGGTCGCAGATTCTGATGGGCCCCTTGCGTGGGAGCTATCAGTTGAGCCTGGGTGCGTCATTGCTTGATCGCGATCCCGCCCCGGTGACGCACCCAGGCACGCTCCTGCCCGTCGGTTGTAGCACCCGACGGGCAGGAGCGTGACCACACGAAGGAGGCTGAACTGTCCACCCCTCAGCGCCTGTCGGCTGGCCGGAGTCTCCTATCGAGCCTGGAAGGGTTCGGGTGGGACACCCCGGCAACGGTCATCGTCAGGCGAAGCGCATCCCAGGCCGACAAGGGTGCGTTCGATGGGGTCTACCTCGCAGTAACTGCCGCTCCGGGCATGGGCGCCAGCTTGTCGGCTTCGACGACGGCGGCGTTCCAACTGAACTCGTTGTTGTCGCTGAAGTAGTAGTAGGTGGCGCCGTTCGGCATCATCGCGACGGTGATGCCGCCGTATCCCGACATGAAGGGTACGTAGAAGGGGCTGGTGTAGGCGGGGTTGTCGGCGGAGGTGAACTCCTGGCCCCAGAAGCCGTTCTGGTACTTCATGGGCTTGGTGCCGGTGGTGGTCATGCCCGGGGCCTCCGGTGTGCGTTGCATGGTGGCCGCGAGCAGTGTCGGGTCGAGTATCTGCGTGCCGTTGACGGCGCCGTGGTCGTTGTTGAGAAACTTCGCGAACCGGGCGATGGAGTCCTGCGTCCAGAACATGCCGTAGCCGCCGAAGGGCACCCCGCCGGGGCTGTTGTCGGTGCGGGAGGAGACGAGGGAGTCGGGCCCGACGCCGATGGGTTCGAGCACGTCGTCGCGGAGCATGTCGAAGATGTCGGCGTCCGAACCGGCCTTGTCCCGCAGGTAGTTGTTCATTGCGCGGGTGGCGAGGAAGGTGTCCGAGGTGTGGTAGACCCACTTGCTGCCGGGGCTGGCCTTACGTGGGAAGGACAGGGCGAGTCGCATCTTGTCGGCGTAGGGCTCGGCTGCGAAGAAGTCCGCCATGGTGCGGCGCGATTCGTCGGTCTCGTAGCCGGGCGAGGTGTAGTTCCCGGTGGCCATGTCGAGGGTGTGGTCGAGTGTGACGCCGCTCCAGGCAGTGTTGCCGGCGGTCTCGGGGATGCGGTTGGAGAGTTTCTCCTGGGCCACGGCCGGGCTGTAGCGCTGCGCCAGACGCAGCATGGCTGTTCCCGCGAACGCCGACTTCGCGGTCGAGTACGAGGGCAGCAGCATCTGGCCGCAGAACGGGTACTCCCCTTGCCGCGTGCGACAGTTGCCCACGTAGTGGACTCCGCCGAAGTAGAAGCCGAAGGTGCTCAGCGCGGACGGCGTGATGCCGGAGCCGAACTTCGTCACGTCCACCCCACTGTCCGGGTAGTCGGTGGCCAGCGCCGAGATGGGCTTGGCCGGAAGCCGGTCCCCGACCTCGGCGGCGTACGCGTCGCGCCGGTTCTCGGCGCCGTCGACGGGTCCGGGCCGGTAGTCGGCCGTTACCTGGCCCCACATGTCGAACTGGAAGTACTCGCAGGTCTCCGTGGTGATCTGGTAGCGGACCTCGGAGATCGATGTGGCGTCGAAGAGGAACGTCAGGGCGCCGTTGTGCACGCAGTTGGCGTTGCGCTCGACGAGCGCGAACGGCAGGGAGGCACGGGTGCGTTCGCCGTCGCCGTCCTCGTTCCACGCGCGGCCGGGTCCCACCGCCAGGTTCCACGCCGGGTTCCCCGTGTACTGCAGCCCGCGCTTCGCCGGGACGAGGTGGCTGCCGTTCTGCACGAGGGCGACGTCGATCGGCGGCAGGTGTCGGGTTGCCGCCGTGTCTCCGTATCCGTTCGGGTCCTTCAGTGCGCGGAAACCGCCGGCGGTGGAGAGCCCGTCGAGGGTGAGGGTGCCTTCGAAGCTGTGGGTGGGTGGCGCCGCTTGCGCCGGCAGGGCGAAAGCGCTGTCGGGCACGGTGTCCTCGGCGCTGCCCCCGGTGAGTTGGCCGGCGGTGAGTTCGGTCCGGTTCACCGCACCGCTTCCGGTGAGCGGATCACCCGGTACGGGTGCGGTTGCGGGCGCCGCCATCGTCGGCAGCGGGACGGCGAACAGCCCCGCGAGCACGGCGGCAGTGGCGGCGGCACGGCGTAGCCGCCGGGCATGGAACGGTCTTGGCATGGTCCGAGGTCCTCTCGGGCTGGCAACTGATGCGGAATATCGCTGCATGGTGGGGCGCACCGGTGCCGCCGTCCAATGCCTGCCCGGTCTGGTCAGGCTGCTCGCCAGGCATACCTCCAGCTCTCCTTGGCCTGTCGGCCGTCGGGTCGGCGTGCGGTCACGCCTCGCGTTGTGGTGAGGGCCGTGGTCTGGAGTCGTCGCTGCAGTTCACAGGCGGGCGGCGACCTGTGGCCCGTACCGCTCGACACAAAAACATGACAGCCCGGCCGCGAATGCCTCGATGCTGTGCAGCGCGTAGTGGCCGGCGTCCCACGCCGCGTGCAGGTGGATCTGCAGCGGTTCGCCCGTGCTGTCGAGGATCAGCAGCGGGTGCAGGTCGAAGCGGGGATCGTCGGAGACCACCGCGACACCATGGCCCGAAGCCGCCATGGCCTGTGCGACGTGCGGGGTGTCGCATTCGAGCACGATGTCGTACGAGGCGTCCGCATCCTGCACGGCATGGTCCAGGATGCGGCGGGTGCCGTGCGCCGGGGTGAGGACGATGAGGGGCTCCGCGGCAAGTTCCCTGATGGTGACGCGGCCCCGGTCCGCCCAGGCATGGTCGGCACGGACGTAGGCCCACAGCGGCAGGCGGGCCACCGGGAGCCCGGCGAAACGGCGCCTCGGAGGTGCCGAGGAGATGGCTACATCGGCGCCCCACGCAAGGGCCTGGTACGCACGTGCCGGACTCTCCGCCTGCACGGTGACGAGCGGATCCTCCGGCCCCCAGGTGGCCAGGAACGGCGCGATCACGTCGGTGATGGTGGTGGGCGGCGCCGCCACGGTGATCCGCATGGCACGACCGGCAGCCAGCGCACCGACTGCGGCCTCGGCGGCATCCGCACGGGCGACCAGGTCGCGGGCCAGGGGAAGGAAGCGCCGGCCGGCCGCCGTCAGGACCATCTGCTTGCCGCCGCGGTCGAAGAGCGTCATCCCCAAGGACCCTTCCAGGCCGCGCAGTTGACGCGACAGCGAGGGCTGGGCGACGCGGACCACCTCGGCAGCCTTGGTGACGGAACCGGTCTCCACGATGGACAGGAAGTAGCGCAGCACTCGGAGTTCCATGGCGGTGGCCCCTCGGGAGACGGAGGAGGCATGACACCCTCATGCCTCGAAGGCATGATAGTCAACCCTCACAAGTATTTGAAGCTATGGCTGACTGGCTGCATTCTTGTCCCACCCTCGGCCCCGCCCTCCAGAATCTCTGGCCGGCGGCGCCCGAATCTCCGTCGGTTTCTCCTCGTAGAACCCTCCCTTCGATTGGCTGGTGTTCCCGCATGGCCCGCCCCCTGCCCCTGATCCTCGCCCAGGCGCCCGGCCGCCCGGCCGACGACCTCGCAGGCTTTGCCGCCGACGTGGAGCGGCGCGTGAAACTGCGCGCACCCGGCGCCCTCGTCGTCTACCCCGAACTGCACCTAGGCGAGAGCGCCCCCGGCGTCCCGGCCGCCCCGGAGAAGGCCGCCGAGCCGCTCGACGGCAAACGCGATGCGGCCTTCGCCGAGCTCGCGGGGGATCTGGGCATCTGGCTGGTACCCGGCAGCGTCTACGAGCGAGGCACCGGCGACCGCGTCCACAACACGACACCGGTCTATTCACCACGAGGTGAGCGCCTCGCCGCGTACCGCAAGATCTGCCCGTGGCGCCCGTACGAGACGACCACACCCGGCAACCGGTTCGAGGTCGTCGACCTCGCCGGGGTCGGCCGCATCGGACTGTCCATCTGCTACGACACCTGGTTCCCGGAGATCTCCCGCCATCTGGCCTGGATGGGCGCCGAGCTGATCGTCAACGTGGTCCGCACGTCGACGAGCGACCGCGCGCAGGAAGTCGTCCTCAGCCGCGCCAACGCCATCACCAATCAGGTCTTCGTTGCCAGCGTCAACTCCGCCGCCCCATCCGGGATCGGCCGCAGCCTCGTCATCGATCCACAGGGCACGGTGCGCGCCGAAACCGTCGATGCCGGAGACTCCACCCTCACCGACGTGATCGACCTCGACGAGGTCAGCAACGTCCGCCGCTACGGCACCGCCGGTCTCAACCGGATCTGGGACCAGTTCCGCCCCGGCGACCCAGCCCTCGAACTCCCGCTGTACGGGGGCCGCATCGACCCCGCCACCTGGAACCCCGCCCACACCACCGAGGAGCCGCCACGATGAACAGCGAGACCACAGGAAACACCATGAGACTGAAGGGCGACCTGAGCCTCCTCTCCGTCGTCCTGTTCGGCCTGGCCTACATCTCCCCCGGCATCGTCGTCACGATCTTCGGCGTGGTCGCCGCCACCAGCGGCGGCGCGGCCCCGACCGCGTTCGCCATCGCCACCCTCGCGATGCTGCTCACCGGGCTGAGTTACGCGAAGATGGCGCGCGCCGTGCCCGGCGCGGGATCGGTCTACACCTACGCCCGCAAGATGCTCGACAGCCGCATCGGTTTCCTGTCCGGCTGGGCGATGCTGCTCGACTACTTCTTCATCCCGATGGTCGGCTGGCTGATCACGGCGATCTACTTCAACGCCCAGTTCCCTGACATACCCAAGTGGGTCTGGCTGATCGTCTCGGTAGGCATCACCACCGCCATCAACGTCTTCGGCATGAAGCTCGCGGACCGCGTCAACAAGGTCCTGATGTTCATCGCTCTGGGGTCGCTGGTCCTCTTCGCCACCCTGTGTGTCGTCTTCCTCGGCAAGCACGGCTCGTCCGCCCCTGCCACGGACGCCGTGTGGAACTCCGGCACGTCGATCGGCGCGGTCACGGCGGCCGCAGCCATCGCCGCGTACTCCTTCCTCGGCTTCGACGCCGTCTCCACGCTCGGTGAGGAGGCCAGGGGCGGGGCGAGGACGATCGGCCGCGGCATCATCGGCTGCGTCATCGCCGCCGGAGCGATCTTCATCGTGCTGTCCTTCGTGATGCAACTGGTCCACCCCGGCGCGAAGTTCGCCGACGTCGACGCGGCCGCCTACCACCTGAAGGTGCAGGTCGGCGGCAAAACGTACGCCGAGATCATCAACTTCGTCACCATCGCCGGATCCATCGCCTCCTGTATCGCCCTGCAAGCCTCCGCCGCCCGCCTCATGTACGTCATGGGACGCGACGGCGCACTGCCCAAGGCCGTCTTCGGCAACCTGTCGAAGAAGACCGGCACGCCCGTCTTGAACCTGCTGCTGACCGCGGCCGCCGGTGTCATCGCCATGAAACTCGACCTGACCACAGCCACCTCGTTCATCAACTTCGGCGCCTTCCTCGGCTTCGCCCTGGTGAACGTCTGTGTGATCGCCCACCTGGTCCGCGAGCGCAGACACGGCCGCACCCCCAACCTCTTCTCGTTCCTGGTGATGCCGGCCATCGGCGCCGGCGTTTCCCTCTACCTGCTCACGAAGCTCGGTGACGTCGCACTCCAGATCGGCGGCGTCTGGCTGGCGATCGGCGTCGTCTACCTGGCCGTCCTGACCAAGGGCTTCCGCCGGCCCGCACCGGAGATGACCTTCGACGACGACACCACGGCCACGGACGCAGTCACCGCGTAGCTCCCCTCCCTCGCCCGGGCTCGTCGTGCGGTGTCGCGACGGCGTCACCGGCCGGGTGAGGCACGGCCGTACCCCCTCCGAGCTGCCCTTTGCCCTGCGTCCAGGGCCGGCTGCGGCGAAGTCGACAAAGGGAAGCGCGTCCATCAGCTCGCACACGGCGGAGCGGATGGTGCGGCGGCGGATCAGACCAGCCGCGTACGCTTCCTCGCCGACCCGTGGAAAGTGGACCCCATTGGCGTCGCCGACATCCGGCACCGCCGCGACCCAGTTGTGGCCGATGCCTGCGAAGGCAGACGTGACCCGGCGCTCGTAGAGCTCGGCGAACGGGCAGTCGTTGCCCAGCGCACCAACGAGGGCTGGCCGTTGCGCTGGCAAGACGGGGCATGCGCAGGAAGGGGGCGTGCTCGACTGGCGCGTTCAAGATCCACCGTCGACCGTACATACCCCTGTTAGAGAAGTCGGAACGACTGGGTTCGATGTCAAACGACTCGGTTGGATGACAAAGGACACCAAATGTCCTGTCTCGACGAACCGAGTTGTCCGCCGATCCGTCTCATCGAATCCAGTCGCTGCAGGTCGGCGTCCTTGAGAGAGCGGCTCCGTTCCAAGGCGCCCGTCTCAACGAAGTTTGTCCGCACTGGTCAGCAACTCGGGATCGACTGGCTTGGTTGAGACAGGACACCAAAGTGCCGGACAAACGCTGCTGCTGAAAGTGAACGAAGCCACGGCGAAAGACCGGCCACTTCTCTATCGGGGTCATCCTCACGCTTTCCCTCGGTCCGTGGGCACCGAGGGACATGATCACCCCGGCTGATTCCACGTAACTTCTAGGGTGCGGAGACGCGGCAGATCGGGCGGCAAATCGTATATGTGTTCTACTCTACGCCGTGGGACTGAGCGGACGAGGAGGACAGCATGATCAACGCTGACCTGCTGCGATCCCTCGCCATCGACCCGTCGGACCTGGATCCCGCCCCGCCATGGACGCCGTGCGGGAGCGCAGGCATCCAGCGTCTCCATGGCAGGCATCCATGCGTGCGCTGTGGCCGGCCGTCGACCGTGGCCGGGGTCGTCGAAGTGCCCGAGCACGGCCGGCGCTGGGTGGACCGCTGCGTTCCCTGCCTCGTCGCCACCACCCCGCGCGGCGGCCCGCAGGCGCCCCTCGCGGAGCCGCTCGCCGTGCTGCGGGAGGCGGCCCGAACGGCGGGCGTCACCCTGACGACTGCCGCTGACGGGGTGTAGCGATCATGGATCGCTATCGACTGACCCTGGCGATCGGAGCCCGGACCATCATGCGCGGCTGGTGGCCCGACCTACCAACCGCCGAACGGAAGTACCTGCGATGGATCGGCGAGCGCGGCAGCGTAAACGGTGCCCGGGTCACCCTCGCCGACGAAGCGGCCGACGGGCGCGTGCTGAAGTCGTGGCCGCCGGACTGACCAAGCCCGGTTGTCATCGCTACTCGTACCGTTCCGCTGGGCGTACCCGGCATCTGCCTCAGCTGCCGGCGGCCACGGGTGGCTACCCGATCCAGGCAGCCGGCCGCTCCGTATGCGATCACGTCCGCCTCAGGCAAGGATCGTATTGGCGGCCGGTCGCGCCCCCGACTCCTGCCTTTCCCCGGTGCTCCGACCGTTTCCCGGCGCAGTGCGATCAGGGGGTTCTGGAGGTACGTATGCCGCGGCCCTTGTGGACCGGAGCCATTTCTTTTGGCCTGGTTACCATCCCGATCAAGGTCGTCAGCGCGACCGAAGACCGCTCGGTTCATTTCCACCAGGTCCATCTGGAGGACATGGGCCGGGTCCGAACCCGCAAGGTCTGTGAGATCGAGGACGAGGTCGTGCCGCAGGAGGAGATCGGCAAGGGCTACGAGGTCGCCAAGGACCAACTCGTCGCGGTCACCGATGAAGAGCTCGACGAGATGCCGCTGCCGACCGCGAAGGCGATCGAGATTGTGGCGTTCGTCGATGCCGACAGCATCGACCCGATCCGGATCAGCGACAGCTACTACCTCGCGATCGACGGACAAGTCGCAGCCAAGCCCTACACGTTGCTCCGCAAGGCGCTGGAGCGGTCCGACAAGGTCGCCGTCGCCAAATTCGCGTGGCACAACCGCGAAAGGCTCGGGCTGCTCCGGGTGCGCGAGGACGCGATCGTGCTGCACGCGATGCGATGGCCCGACGAGATCCGCAGCCCCGAGTCCCTCAAGCCGAAGGACGTCGACCTGGACGACGACGAGATCGAGCGGGCCGTCCAGCTCACCGACACCATGGCCCTCGACGACATCTCCGGCTTCCGGGACGAGTACCGCGACGCCCTGGAGGAACTGATCGAGGCGAAGGCGGAAGGCACGGAGCTCCCGGAGCCGGCCGAGGGCGAGGAACGGGAATCCGGGAAGGTCGTCGACCTTATGGCGGCCCTGAACGCCTCAGTCAAGGCAGCCAAGGAATCGCGCGGCGAGCACGGCGGCCAGGACGCCACTGTGCACACGATGCAGCCCCGCAAGAAGACCGCGGCCAAGAAGAAGGCCGCCCCGGCCAGGAAGACCACCGCGAAGAAGACCACAGCCACGAAGAAGCGCACGGCGAAGAAGACCACCACGAAGAAGCGCAGCGCGTCCTGAGCAGGCGCGAAGCGGGATGGTCATGAGGTTGCCGCGGATCGCTCCGATGCTCGCCACGCCCGGCAGCCTGCCGCCGTCGGGCGCCGAAGACCACTGGGCATTCGAGGTTGTTGTAGACAGCCGCTCCCGCAATCGGACAACCCCGCATGGCCTTTGAGAACGGTTGAGCATGGCCGGAGGGGTGCCTGGCGGCCGGCCGTTGGGCGATCACTCGGTGTTGGTGTAGTCCAGGAATTCGGCGACGGCGGGTATCCCGCGGCGGCGGGCGAGTTTGCTGCGCAGGTCTTCCAGGGTGTGGGTGCTGCGGGCGGAGGTGATGCCTCCCATCCGGTCGACGGCGTCGTGGGCGGTGGCCACGGCGGCATCGACATCGCCGAGACCGAGATGGGCCTCGGCGAGCCGGGCGAGGTAGATGGCGTGGCCGCGGGGAAGGCGTCGCCGTTGTATGCCTCCTGGTTGGTGTGGACGGTGGAGGCTTCCAGGAAGTGGGCGAGGGCCCGTTTGGGGTTGCCCAGGTTGAGGGCGGAGCTGCCGATGAGCTGGTGGGTCTCGCCGAGGTTGTACCAGTAGACGCAGGAGAGATCGTCCTCGATGGGTCCGGCGTGCTCGTAGGCGTCCAGGGCGGCGTTGGCGGCCCGGTCGGCGGCCCGGGCATCGCCGGCATGGGCGTGGGCCCGGCAGGCGCGGGCGTGGAGCATGGAGGTCAGGCGGGGCGAGCCGGTCCTTGGTGCTTTTGACAGGGCGGCCTCGATGAGGTCGACCGCGCCGCGGGGATTGCCGGTGGAGTAGTGCTGGATGGCCCAGAAGGCGAGAGTGTTCGCTCCGACCACGGGGTCGTCGGCGCTGGCGGCGGCGCGCAGGGCGGTGACGTAGTGGCGTTCGGCGGCGGCGGTCTTCCCGCTGTCGTAGGCCGTCCAGCCCGCGGAGCGGGAGGCTTCGGCCGCCGCGGCGAACAGGCGGCGCTCGACGCCTTCGCCGAAGGAGGCGTTCTTGAGGGTGGCGGTGATCAGGCGGAGTTCGGCGCGGGCCGCGTCGTAGACGTCGCCGGAGCCGACGGTGTCGTCGAGCCGGCGCAGGCCCTCAAGGCGGCGTTCGAAGAGGTCGGGGACGTCGTCACCGATCCGGCAGCCCGTGGTGGGGGCCGCTCCTGCGGGGGCGGCGGCGGACCATTGCGCCACGGTGGTGCCCAGGGTGACGGATGTGGTGATCAGAAACTTCCTGCGGTCCACCGGACCTCCTGTGATCTCCAGTGCCTGCACCACCCCCGTGGTCGTCCACGGGAGGGTGAAGAGGGTGTGGTCCGGCAGGGCCAACAGGAGCCAGCCCGGCCAGCCGTGGGCGTGGATCGCCTCGGGCGGGATGCCTTCGAGCGCGGCCATGGCGAGCTGGGTGCGGTAGTTGGGCGCGTAGTCCCCCCTGATCCAGCGGGATGCCTTCTCCCGGCGGTACGCCATCTGCCCGTATCCCATGCGCTGGTGCTGCTCGGCGACCCGGAGCAGGTACGCCTGCGCCTTCTGGCCGCGTACGGCCAGGAGGTAGGCAAGCGGGTGGCGTTCGGCGGCGTCAGTGGTCACGGCCATCCCTTTTCGCGGGCGCGGGCGCCACCAGTTTCCCGGCTTCCGGCGGGCGGGGGAAGGCCGCCGGAGGTGAACGGCAACGGCCTGCAACGGGCGGCAACGCCAGCGGTCTGTGAGGCGGTTCGTGCCTGCGGTGTCCTTGCACGGCTGCCCTGCAGGGCAGCGTCCGACAAGATGTCAGGAGGATTCCGATGGTGACCATACTCCCCGCAGCCACCCCGGTGGCGCAGGCCGGCCCCGGGCGGGCGGACGTCCTTGCCCAGGTCGCCCGGCTGGCCGACCTGGACGAGCTGACGGTCGAGCAGATGCGGGCCGAGGCGCTGGCAGCGCCCGCCCGCGGCGTCGTCGCGTACGGCGAGTACCAGTCGGGCGGCTGGTGGACCACGTCGCTGCTGAACCACTCCGGTGACCCCCACGACGTCGTGATCGGCGACGGCCGCCCCCGGCCCACCTCCTTACTGGAGGCCATGCCCGCCACCACGCGGTTCCTCGACGGGCTGGGACTGGACTTCATGTACGTGCGCCTGGCCCGCCTGGAACCGCACTCCTACCTGTGGGAGCACCGCGACTACGCGGAACTGCGAGACATGGGCAGGCACCGTCTGCACATCCCGCTCGTCACCAATCCTTCGGCAGTTCTGGTCACCGCAGGGACCAGGGTCCACATGGCAGCCGGCGCATTGTGGCGGCTGACGCCCTCGCAGGCACACGGCGTATGCAACACGACCGGCCCGGACCGGCTCCACCTGATCGCCGACGTGTACGCCAACGACGCCTACCAGGCCCTGGCCGCCCGCCCCTGCCTGCGTGACGGGGACGCGGCGGACCTGCCGGAGATGACCGGGGCGAACCGGGCCGCACTGCTGTCCGGGGCCGGGCAGCTTGCCGAACTCGGCTTCACCGACGCGGCGGAACAGACCCTGCTGCGCGCTTTCTACAGCTACGCCCTGCCGGAGGGCGGGGCCTACGACCTGATCGCCGAACTCCACACGGGCCGCGGCGCGGACAGCGATGCGCACCGGTGGCGCCAGGCGAAGGCGCACCTGCTCGACCGCCCCTGACCCCAGCCCCGATCCTCTTCATCCGAAAGGCAGGACACTGATGTCCACCTCGGCATCCCCGCCGCGCGAGCTGCCCGCGATCGAGGAACTCGCGCACGCCCACCGGCCGGCGCAACTCGCCGTCCTGGGCGACCTGGTCCAGGCCCTGTCCGCCACCACGGCCGTGACCCACCTCCTGGTCCGCGGCTCGCTGGCCACCGGCACCGCGGACCGGCTCTCCGACGTCGACCTGGTCGTCGCCGTCCACGACAGCCGACTGCCCGACCTGATGAACAGCCTGGACGCGCTGATGTCCACCACCTTCGGCACGCTGCTGCCCGGATGGCGGGACACCATCGTCGGCGATCTCGGCGGCGCCGGGTTCGTCTACCTGCTGCCGCACGACGGCCACCTGCTCCAGCTCGACCTGTACCTGTGCCCGACCAGCACGGTCGGGGCGCTGCGCCGCAGGATCGGCCCCCGCCTGCTGTGGCAGGGCCCCGGCGCCGACAGCCTCGCCGATGCCGGCACCCGGCAGCGCACGGCGCAGGAACTCGCCCGCGCGGCACAGGCACCCGCGGACTGCGGCAGTCTCCTCGTCCAGGCGATGGTCCTGCACGCGATGCTCCGCAAACGCCTGGCCAGGGGCCAGCACTACATCGCCTACGGCCTCCTGCACGACCTGAACGCCACCTGCCGGGACGTGATCCGCACCGCGCTGGTGCCGCACTCCCGGCATCACGGCTGGTACCACCTGCCCGACGAAGTCGGCCGCACCGCCACCGGCCGGGAGTGTCTGGCCCAGCTGACGCAGGCGCTGACCAGTCCGCCGGTCCCCACCGTGGCGCAGGCCGATGAAGCACTGGACCGCATCGTGCGCCTTGCGCAGCGGATCGCCCCGCACGCCGCCGGCTCGCTGACCGACGAGATCTCCGCATACCGCTCCTACCAGCAGCACGAGGAAGGACTCGTATGAACAGCACCGACCTCACCGCGGCCCTGTTCGCCGGAGTCGTACCGCCGGACGGCGAGGAACCGCTGGCGGAGGCTGCCGGCGCCGCACTGGCCCGCGCCGGGTACGCCCTGCGGCACGGCGGCTACAACGGACTGATGGAGGCCGCCGCGCGCGGCGCCGCACCCCACGGAGTACCGGTCACCGCGATCACGCTGGCCGGCCGCCCCGACTGGGGAGCGCTCAACCCCCACGTCACCGCCACCGTGTACGCCCCGACCATCGGCGCCCGGCTGCATGCCTATCTCGACGACGCCGACCTGGTCGTCGCGATGGGCGGAGGGGTCGGCACGCTGCACGAACTCACCGCCGCCCTGTACTACGCCACCACGATCCGTTCCCTTCCCGTGCGGCTGCTCGGGCCCACCGCGTGCCGTCTGGGTGCGTTCCTGCGGGCCGGGGGATGGCTGACCGAGAGCCCCATCCGGCCGCTGGGCTTCCTGCGGGAACTGCCCGACGCCGCGGCGCTCGAAGCGGATCTCAAGGCCCTCGATGCCGGGCGGTGCAAGCGATGACGTTGCCCGCCGTCACCTTCGCGGAGAAGATCGCGGGCGTCGCCTACCGGCCCGGCCCCTACCGGCTGCCGGAAGGCGGCACCCTGGACACCTACTTCGACCCGTACCGGCTGGCCGGTGACCCGGAGCTGCTGGCGGAGACCGCAGCCGCGCTCGCCAGCCTGCTGCCCGCTGGCACCGAGGTCCTGGCGGGTCCCGCGCTGGCCGGCATCCCGCTGGTCACGGCGGTGTCCCTGCACACCGGTCTGCCCGCCGCCTTCCTTCGCCCCTCTCCCAAGGAACACGGCACGTGGCAGCAGATCGAGGGCGCCGAGCTGAGCGGCCGGCAAACGGTCCTGCTGGACGACACCGCCCGCAGCGGCACAAGTCTCCTGCGCAGTGCCCGCCTGCTGCGGATGGGCGGCGCGCGGGTCGGCACGGCCCTGTGCGTCCTGGACCGCGACGCGGGCGCCGCCACCCTGCTCGCCGACCACCACATCGTCCTGCGCGCCCTGGTCCAAGATCCGGACGGTGCCCGGTGACCGGGCCCCGCCAAGCGGCGCTGTTCGACCTGGACGGAGTGCTGCTGGACAGTGCCGCCGCAGTGCGCTCCACCCTCGCGGCGGTCGCCACCTGTGCTCTCGGCCGCCGGGTGATGCCGGATGACCTTCCGCCTGCTGCCCTGCGCCGCCCCCGCTGCGAGGTCCTGGCACTCCTGGACGTCGCCGATCCCGACGACGCCTGCGACCGGTGGTGGGACGGCGCGGCGTCAACCCTCCCCGTCGAACCGTTCCCCGGGATTCTCGCCGGGCTGCTGGCCCTGCGCGCGCAGGGCACGGCCGTCGGCGTCGTCACGGTCCAGGACCCCGACCGGCTGCGGTGGCTGCTGCCACCAGCCCTGACCAAACTGCTGGAGGTCGTCGTCACACGGCAGGACGCGCCGCCCAAACCGGCTCCCGACGGACTGCATCTCGCCCTGAGCCGGCTCGACATCCCACCGGAACGCGCGGTGTTCGTAGGGGACAGCCCCACCGACATGACCGCGGCCCGCGCCGCCGGCGTCGTCGCACTCGGAGCGGTCTGGGGCTGGCACCCTCCCGCCGCCCTGCACGCCGCCGGGGCCGATCACCTCCTGCCCGAACCCGCCAGCATCGGGCCGTCCCTGCTCAACCACCTGCCCCCAACCGACAGCGCGTGACCCACCCGCCGCACTACAGTGAAGGGGCGCCCCCCACGGGCGCCCCTTATTGCACTTCTGCACTCAGCTTGGCTTTAAACCCCACCAAGATCATTTCTTGGTGGGGTTTGTCGTTCGCCTGACAGCTGAGCGGCCTCTGCTTGATCATATGTTTCCGCCAAGAGACACGTTGATCAACCAAAGGCCGTGATGGACAGTCTGCAAGACGGCGCCGTGCGCGTCGAGGCCCTGGCCAGGTTGTCCCGGTTTCGCCGTGAGCTGTACGAGTGCCTGACGTTGCGGGCGGATGCTCTGTTCGAGCTCATGGATGCGGTGCTGTGCGCAGACGGGCCGGTGACGTCCCTGCCGGAACTCTCGCTGTCGGGGGTGCATCGGCGCGGGCACGGAGCGATGTACGACGCGCTGACCCAGGGACACATCAACGTGTCCCGGCTTCGGATGGCGCTGGCCGGTCTGCGGCTGCCGCGCGGGACGGACGGGCAGCTGTCGATCGCGTTGGATGTCACGCCGTGGCCGCGTCCGGATGCCGAGTGCTCGCCCGAGCGGCTGCACTGCCACCGTCCGTGCCGGTGCGACGGGGTGCGTCAGACCATCCCGGGCTGGCCCTACCAGGTCGCGGCGGCCCTGGGTGGGGGCCGCTCCTCGTGGACCGGGCCGCTGGACGCGGTGCGGTTGGGGCCCGAGGACGATCCCACCGAGGTCACCGCCGCCCAGATCCGCGACCTTGTCGCCCGCCTGGAGCGGGCCGGGCAGTGGCGCCCGGGGGACTTGCCGGTGCTGTTCGTCCTGGACTCCGGCTACGACCTGGTTCGTCTGACCTGGCTGCTGCGCGAGGAGCCGGTGCGGCTACTGGGACGCATCCGCGCCGACCGGGTGATGCGCGCCCCAGCCGGCAAGCGCCGCGGGACGAACCCCGGGCGCCCGCCCCGGCATGGAGCGGAGTTCCGCCTGGCCCACGCCGCGACCTATCCCGCGCCGGTCCAGGAGTCGGCCGGCGTCCACGACCGCTTCGGTCAAGTCCTCGCCCGCTGCTGGGGCCGCCTGCACCCCAGGCTGGACCGGCGCGGCTCCTGGGCTGACCACGAAGGCGAACTCCCCATCGTCGAGGGAACGTTGGTCCATCTGGCGGTCGAGCACCTGCCCGGCAATCGCGACCCCAAGCCGCTATGGCTGTGGCACAGCGACCCCGACGCCACCGCGCACGACGTCGACCGCCTCTGGCGGATCTTCCTTCGAAGGTTCGACATCGAGCACACTTTCCGCTTCTTCAAGCAGACGCTCGGCCTGACCCGACCCCGCTTGCGCACCCCCGAACAGGCCGACCGGTGGGTGTGGCTGATCCTCGCCGCCTACGCGCAACTCCGTCTCATCCGGCCTCTGGCCGAGGACCTCCGGCGGCCCTGGGAGAAACCCCTGACACCGGATCAGCTCACCCCGGGCCGAGTCCGACGGGGCTATCCCCGCATCCGACGGACCGTGGGCACTCCAGCCCGCGCGCCAAAAGCCTCCCGCCCCGGCCCAGGCCGCCCCAAGGGCCGCACCTCCACACCCGCACCCCGCCACCCAGTCGGCAAGAAACAGCGCAAAACGGATAATGCCTAGACGCGACGGGGCCGACCAGCAGCCTTAAAGATCAAGCTCAGAGGACACAGGCGAATGCGCGTGATGCGGCGACGAGCGCCCGGCGCCGAGCTGGAGCACTGAGAGAGCGGACCCCGCCCCTCAGCCCCGACTCCCGGTCCGGCTCGGCGCGCACCCCCATCACCCCGTCACCCGTCCCCTGGACCTCTGAAAGCTGCCCCGATGCCTGTACCGCCCACCAGCGGCCGTCTGCAATGGACCGACGTCCCCACGGCGCTGCGCGCCCGCCTCGAAGACGCCCTCGGCGCACCCGTCACCGACACCGTCACCCCCGGCGGCGGCTTCGGCCACCAACTGGCCGCCGCCCTCCGTCTGGCCGACGGGCGACGGGCCTTCGTCAAGGCAGCTCCCGACGACGACCCGCTCACCGCCGCCAACGTCCACGAAGCCGCCGTCCTGGACGCGCTGCCTCCCGGCGCCCCGGCCCCAAAACTGCTGGGCATCCACCACGCCGCCAACTGGACCGCCGTCGTCATCGCCCACCTCGACGGCCCGCACCCCGACCTCTCCCCCGCCTCAGGCGACGCCGGGCAGACATGGGCGCTCCTGGACAAGCTCACCTCCAGCCCCGCCCCGGCACCGTACGCCAAGGCGGTCAGCACCACACCCTCGACAGCGGCCGGCCTGCACGGCTGGGACGAACTCCTCCGCGATCCGCCCGCAGACCTCGCCCCCGCCGCCCGTGACCGCCTGCCCCAGCTCGCCGAACTGGAAGCCGCCTGGCCCGCCCTTGCCCGCGGCAACCGCATCGTCCACGGAGACCTGCGGGCCGACAACATGGTCCGCGACCGCCACCTCGGCGTGACCTTCGTGGACTGGGCACACGCCACCACCGGCCCGGCCTGCATCGACGCCGCATCTCTCGCCCCGCAACTCGTCCTCGCCGGACACGCACCCGCAGACATCGCCCGCCTGCTTTGCGACCACCCCGCCACCGCCACCAACCCCGACGCCACCACCGCGTTCCTCACCGCACTCACCGGTCACTGGCACCGCAACGCCCGCAAACCCGCACCCCCGGCGCCCCCGGACTGCGCGCCTACCAGCACCGCGCCGCCGCCGCGGGCCTCGCCCTCCTCGGCTACCGCCTGAGCTGAGACATCGACCTGGACGAAGACGGCCTGACTCAGGAAGCGAACCCCGGTCAAAAGACCGGCGTGGCTTTATCGAGCAGCAGTGAAGGCGCTTCTCGATGGGTTTGGGAGGCGCCTTCGGTGTCCCGATCCCGGTATCGACGAGTACGGGAGGCAGTGCCCACGGAGACCTCCGCGCCGGCAACGGAGTCGGTCCACCCGGCCACCTGATCCCGTAGCCAGCATCTTTGACCTCAGCTTGCCTCGGTGCGGGGACGCGCAGACGGGAATTAGGTCACGCGGATCCAGGAGTGTGCCGTCCGGACTCGTCGACATTCGGGCCCTCTGGAGTGCGTACGCGCCTCCCGAACTGCCCGAGAATCGAATCGCTGTTCCTCGTCATCAACAGAGCCAAGGGGTTCTGTCGGTCCAGGCGGAAGGCACTTTCTGCGTGCAGGGTATCGGTTCGCGTCCCAAGCTCCATGTCTCTGCTGACGGTGCCGGGGTGGTTGGTCACGCCGGGGCACGGTTGCTGGCTGATCTTGCCGATGCCACCGAACTGACCAGCGCGTACTCCACCGCGTTGGGACCACTTCGGCCACGCGGCACTGGCCACGACCCGGGCCGGATCGCCACCGACCTCGCGGTGATGCTGGCTGATGGCGGGGAATCCATCACGGATCTGGCCGTGTTGCGGGACCAGGGCAAGGTGTTCGGCCCGGTCGCCTCGACACCGACGGCCTGGCGGCTGCTCGCCGACATCGACGAGACCGGACTCGCTCGGCTGCGAGCGGCCCGCGCCCAGGCACGGGAAGTGGCCTGGCTGCAGGCCGCCGAGACCCGCTGCGGAATACCGGCGGCAAAAGCCGGCGGACGGGAACTGCCCGGCCTGGTCCTGGACCTCGACGCCACGCTGGTGACCTGCCACTCCGAGAAGGACCAAGCCGCACCCACCTACAAAGGCGGCTTCGGATTCCACCCTCTGGTGTGTTTCCTGGCCAACACCGGCGAGGGCATGTCCGGGCGGCTGCGGCCCGGCAACGCCGGAGCCAACACCGCCGCCGATCACATCGCGGTGCTGGACGACGCTCTCGCGCAGATCCCCGACACCCACCGGCACGGCACCGACATCCTCGTCCGCACCGACAGCGCCGGATCGGCGAAAGCCTTCCTCGCCCACGTCCGAGACATGCGGATACGAGGAATCCGCACCTTCTTCTCGGTCGGATACGCGGTCACCGAACCGGTCCGCCGCGCGATCCGGGCCCTGCCCGAACAGGTCTGGCACCCCGCCCTGGACCAGGACGGAACACTGCGTGCCGGCGCCTCGGTCGCCGAGCTGACCGGCACGGTCGACATTGCCGGCTACCCGGACGGCACCCGCATCATCGTGCGCCGCGAGCGCCCGCACCCCGGAGCCCAGCTCTCCTTGTTCGACCAGGACGAGGGCCTGCGGCACCAGGTCTTCCTCACCGACACCCCGCTCGCCGGCGCCGGCTCCGCCCAGTTCCTGGAAGTCCGCCACCGCGGGCATGCCACCGTCGAGGACCACATCCGGTGCGGCAAGACCACCGGCTTCGGACGCTTCCCATCCCGCCACTTCCTGGTCAACGCCGCATGGCTCGAACTCAGCCTCGCCGCGACCGTGTTGAACCCCGGTGCCGCCCTCCAGCTCGTCGGTGATCAGGTGGACGAGCTCGGCACGTTGCAGCTTGCCGCCCAGCTCCTCGAATACCTCGCGGTGCAGGGCCGCCTCGATGGTCGCGTCGTCCTCCTCGACCCCGCCGCCGACCGACGACGAAGTGCCGCCGCTCGCCTCTCTGGCCCCCCAGCAGACCGTCCTCGTCGACAGCCTGTCCAAGCGCATAGCCCCTGGCCTGACCCTCGGGTTCGTGGTGGCGCCCGGCTTCCTGGTGGGCGAGATCGCCACGTCGCTGCGCTCGGGGGGCTGGACCCCCATGCGCTTCGCACTGGAGGCGGCCTACCACTGGCAGCAGGACGGCACCGTGAAGGCGCTCGTACAGGCCAAGCAGCGGGAAGCCGCCGTACGACAGGAGATCGCGGCCCGGCACCTCGGCGGCTTCGCTGTACGGAGCGACCCGCGCTCGTACCACTGCTGGTGGCAACTGCCCCGCCCGTGGCGCGCGGACACCTTCGTCGCCGCCGCTGCCCGGCACGGCATCGGAGTGGTGCCGGCCGCCGCGTTCACCGTCGGCAATAACCAGGCCCCCAACGCGATCCGGCTGGGGCTTGCCTCCCCGCAGACCGACGTTCTCTCCCAGGCGCTGGCCACACTGGCCGAACTCGCCCGGTCCGCCCCGGACGACCTCGTCACCGACTGACGCCTGCCCGCGCGCCGGCGACCGTCCGGCGAAGACCGAGGCGAAGCCCACGGCCACAGACACGGGATCGGCATCGAGATCGTCGAGCGGAACCCGCAGGACAAGAGCTTCATCGCGACTCCGAGGGGGCCGGGCGGCCCTCGTAGTCGCGGACCAGTCGCCGGTGCAGTATCAAGGTCGTCAACACCTGTGGATCAAGCGTTCTCCCCGGATGACCACCGAGCTTCTCCGTCTCACCGTCCCGGGGTGTGCGACGCCTTGTCCGAGCGTGGACAATCCCTTGCTCCGGCCACCTGGTGTCCAGCGGCGACACACGGGTGTGGATGGACGCGGGCAGCGGGACGCTGGCTCAGCTTCAACGGCACGTCCAACTGGATGAGCTGGACGCGATCTGGATCTCGCATCTGCACGCCGAGCACAGCGCGGACCGGGAACCTCAGCCCTGCCCGACGCGGTGAACACCGTCTGGCTTCCCGGTCGCCTGAGCCTCGATTTACCGGTCCGGTTTGAAGTGGTTTCCTGAGGCTGTGCAGGGCGGCGTTCGGTGCCGTTGGCCGGGTGCGGGCAGGGGTCATCCGCTGGTCTGACCAGAGTGTCCACGGGTTCCGTTCCGGTTGTGACCAAGTGGGGCATCAGCCGCTACGACGCGCTCAAGCGCCTCTTCACCACCGGGGCGTGGATCCCTCACCCGCGAAATCACCCTCGCCCTCCACGACATCCCGGGAACGAATCAGACATCCACGGAACACTCCGGCGCTCTGGCCCGCCCCCGGCTCAGCTGCTGCCAACGGAAGCTGTTGACGCCCGACTTACTAATTCGCATTATCAGCGCCCCCAAGTCTTGACGTGTTTGAAACACAGGGTTCACACTGATCCCGAGGCGAGATAATTCGTATTAGCGGAGGCTCAAGTGACAATTGGTCGCCCTGCGCGGCGGATCACGCAGCGGGACATTGCCAAGCTGGCCGGGGTGAGTCAGCCGACCGTGTCGCTGGTGCTCAACGGTCGGGCCGACGCGGATATCCGGATTCCCGAGGAGACCCGCGAGCGCGTGTTGAAGGTGATCCGGGAATCCGGGTACGTGCCCGATCCAGTGGCACGACGGCTGGCTGACAAACGCAACCGCATACTGGGCGTCTTCACCTATGAGGCGGTCTTCCCCAGCGCCACCAGCGACTTCTACCACCCGTTCCTGGTCGGTATCGAGGGCGCGGCCGAACAGGTCGGCTGCGACCTGCTGTTGCTCACCAGCACATCAGTGACGGGCGGTCGGCGGCGTGTCTTCGAGGGCGACAATCGGCTCCGGCTGGCGGACGGCTGCCTGCTGCTCGGCCGGTCGCTCGACCGCGACGACCTGAGGCGGATGGTCGCCGACGGATACCCCTTCGTGGCAGTTGGCCGGCGCGATGACGCCGGAGGCCCGGTGCCTCACGTGGGCGCCGATTACGCGACGGCCGTCAGCCGCCTCGTCGAGCTGGCGGTGACCCGCGGCCACCGTCGCGTGGCATACCTCGGACTCCCCACCGACGTGGAGTCCTCCGCAGACCGTCGGAAAGGCTTTCTGCAGGCCACCCAGGCGGCACCGGGGCCCGGCGTCCTCATCGCGCTCGACGAGCTGTCTCCCGGACGCGAACCCGACGAGTTGCTGTCGGCGTTGCTGGCCTCACGCGCAACGGTAGTCCTGGTCGAAGACTTCGCCACCGCTGCGGATCTGGTCGCTTCCGCGCGTCGGCGCGGCCTGGCCGTACCGGAGGACCTGTCGGTCCTGACTCTCGGCGATCCGACCACGCCCGTACCTGCCGATGTGGACTTCACCGGATTCAAGATCCCGAGAGAGGAGATGGGCCGACAGTCCATCGCGCTGCTGACCGACCTCCTCCAAGGCACCGCGGACACCCCGCAGCTACTGCTGCCCTGCGAACTCGTCACCGGCGCCACCCTGGCGCCCGCACCCGCACAGTGAAAGGAACGTGGATGGAAACGGAGATCCTCGTCATCGGCGGAGGGCTCGGCGGAGTGGCAGCGGCATTGGCCGCCCTGCGCGCCGGCCGGCGGGTAGTGCTCACCGAGGAGTACGACTGGCTGGGTGGCCAGCTGACGAGCCAGGCCGTCCCACCGGACGAGCCCAGCTGGGTGGAGCAGTTCGGTGTGACCGCCGGCTACCGGGCACTGCGGGACGGAATCCGCGACTACTACCGCCAGCACTACCCGCTGACCGAGCGGTCCCGGGCCTGGCGCCACCTCAACCCGGGGGCCGGACACGTCAGTCGGCTCTGCCACGAGCCGCAGGTGGCAGTGGCGGTCATCGAGGCAATGCTCGCGCCGTACCGGGGCAGCGGGCGGTTGCGCGTGCTGCAGCCGTACCGACCGGTGTCCGCCGAGACCGACGGCGACCGGGTCTGTGCCGTGACGGTGGGGCACTGCGGAGATGGCGACGAGATCACCATCGCCGCACCGTACATTCTCGACGCGACGGAGACCGGCGAGCTGCTACCTCTCACCGGTACCGAGTACGTCACCGGCTTCGAGGCGCAGTCCGAGACCGGTGAGCCGAGCGCCCCGGGCACGGCGCAGCCCTTGAACATGCAAGCCGCCTCGGTCTGCTTCGCGCTGGACCATGTGGACGGCGATCACACGATCGACAAACCGGTCCGATACGACTTCTGGCGCACCTACCAGCCGGACTTCTGGGGCGGCCCGATGCTCTCCCTGAGCGCGCCTCACCCACGGACCAAGGAGATCGTCGAGCGCAGCTTCACCCCGAATCCCGACGACGACCCGCTGGCCGTCGTCGCGGACCAGCGGCTCAGCGCCGGCGACAGCAACCTGTGGACGTTCCGGCGTATCGCGGCACGGCGCAACTTCACCGACGGCGCGTACAGTAGCGACATCACGCTGGTCAACTGGCCGATGATCGATTACCTGGCAGGTCCAGTCTACGACGTACCTGATGCCGCGCAGCACCTCGCGGCCGCTCGCGAACTGTCCTTCGCGTACCTGTACTGGCTGCAGACCGAGGCTCCACGGCCCGACGGCGGCACCGGCTTCCCCGGTCTGCGGCTGCGCGGCGATATCACTGGCTCGGCCGACGGTCTGGCACAGGCACCGTATATCCGCGAGTCACGGCGTATCCGCGCCGAATACACGGTCGTCGAACAGGACCTGTCCATCGCGTTACGGGGCGACAAGGGTGCCGTGGAGTATCCCGACACGGTGGGCATCGGCATGTACCGCATTGACCTGCACCCCACCACCGGCGGCGACAACTACCTCGATGTGGCGTGCTGCCCGTTCCGGATCCCGCTGGGTGCGCTGCTCCCACAGCGGGTGGAAAACCTGCTCCCCGCCTCCAAGAACATCGGCACGACACACATCACCAATGGGTGCTACCGCCTGCACCCCGTCGAGTGGAACGTCGGCGAGGCGGCCGGTGCACTGGCCGCCTTCTGCCTGGAGCGCCGGGTCTCCCCGCGCGCCGTCAGAAACACGCCCGGCCTCCTGGCCGACTTCCAGGACCGTCTCACCGGCGACGGGGTCGAGCTGCAGTGGCCGCGAATAGCGGGTTACTAGCCAATCATCGCAAGGAGTACAGCAATGAACCCATCGAGACGCTCCGTCCTCGCGGCGACCGCGGCCGCAGCCGCGACCGCTGCCCTCACCGCCGGCTGCGGCAACGGCGGCGGTCGGTCGGGAGCCGACGACGGCAACCTGCGCATCGCCGTGTGGACGGCGGTGAAGGAGCATCTGGCGCTGCTGAACAGCATCGCGGACGCCTTCAAAGCCAGTAACCCGAAGGTGAAGAGCATCAAGTTCGAATCGCTCAACCCCATGGACTACACCACCGCGCTGACCACTCAGCTCGCCTCGGGCAACCCGCCCGACCTGGGCTGGATTCTGGAAACGAACGCGGCCGACTTCATCGAGGCCGACACGCTCGTCGACATGGCTCCGGCCATGAAGGCGGAGAGCGGCTACGGATACAACGACTTGGAGCCGGCGCTGCTCAGCCAGTGGCGGCGCGGCAAATCGCTCTACGCGTACCCGTTCTCCAGCTCGCCCCTCGCGGTCTTCTACAACGCCGACGCCCTGGCCAAGGCCGACGCGGACGATCCGGCCAAGCTCGCCTCCGAAGACGCCTGGACATGGGACGCGCTCGCCGCCGCGGCCAGGAAGGTCACCGATGCCAAGACTGCACGGTTCGGCCTGCTCGTCCACGATTTCGACTACAAGCACTGGGACCGGCTCTATCCGATCATGAGCGCGTACGGGGCGGCACCGTGGACGTCCGACAACGACTGCGGGTTCTCCGACGGGAAGATGGTCGACGCGATTGACTTCTTCCGGAAGATGGCCTTCACCGACCGGAGTACGCCGGGGCCCGGAGAGCAGGCAGACTTCTTCTCCGGCGAAAGCGGCATGATCATTACCCAGGTCAGCAAGGCCGGCCCGCTCGCCGACGTCTCGTGGAAGTGGGGCGTCGTACCGCTGCCGTCCGGACCGGCCGGAGCTCACCAGGTGATCGGGCAGGCCGGCCTGGCCGTCTTCGCCAAGGCCAAGAACCAGGAACTGGCCAAACAGTTCTTCCTCTTCGCCACCGACAAGAAGAACACCGCCGAACTTGCCCAGTTCTTCCCGCCGCCGCGCGCCTCACTGCTGACGGCCGAGACCCTTGCCAGAACCAACCCGCTGCTCAGCAAGGACCAGCTCCAAGAGAGCATCATCGATTCGCTTAAGTCCGGTACGGTGCGCCCCGGCCATAGCGGGTACGCCGAGCTGAACGAGAAGACGCGGGCGGCCCTCGACGCGGCATGGAAGCCGAAGGCCGATACGCACAAGGTCACCCGTGCCGTCTGTACCGCCATCGAGCCCCTGCTGCAGGCCGGATCGTGAGCCTGACAAAGAAGGCCCCGACCCCTGCCGTGTCCCGGCGGGCCACCGTGCCTCTCAAGGTGCGGCCGGCCCGCCGGGGCGGGCGGCAACGGACCCCGCGGTGGCGTCGGCGGGACATGCTCGCCGGGTACGTACTCATCGCCCCGCAGATGGTGGGATTCGCCGCTTTCGTGCTGGGGCCCCTCATAGCCGTCGTCTACTACAGCTTTACGAAGTACAACAATCTCACCGGCGATATCAGCTTCATCGGCGGTGACAATTACCGGAAGCTGCTCGACGACCCGCTCGCGATTGAGGTGGCTCAGAACACGGCCGTGTTCTCCCTGGGTCTGGTGCCGCTCAACATCTGCCTCGCCCTGCTGCTCGCCGTGCTGCTGGACCAGGGGCTGCGCGGCACCATAGTGTTCCGCGCGATCTTCTTCTCCCCGACCGTCGTGTCGGTCATCGCGTGGACCATCGTATGGAGCTTCCTGCTCAGCAAGGACGGCGGCCTCAACCTGCTCATACGCATGGTCGGCGCCGATGGTCCCAACTGGCTGCGCGAGCCGGACACCGCGATGTTCTCGGTGATCCTGGTGCAGGTCCTCAAAGGTGTGGGCGTGAACATGGTGCTCTTTCTGGCCGCCCTGCAAAGCGTCCCCACGGAGCTGCGGGAGGCGGCAAGGGTCGACGGCGCCCCTCCCTGGACCATATTCCGCCGGATCACCCTGCCGATGATCAGCCCGACCATGCTGCTGGCCGCGATCGTCACGGTGATCGGCTCGCTTCAGGTCTTCGGCCAGGTCATGGTGCTGACCGGCGGCGGTCCGGGTAACGCCACGACCGTACTCGCCTACTACGTCTATCTGCAGGCATTCAAGTTCTTCGACCTCGGCTACGCGAGTGCCCTCGCGGTACTGCTCTTCCTCGCTGTCCTGGTCCTGACCGTCGTGCAGTGGTGGTTGCGCAAGAAGTGGGTGTTCCATGAGCAGTAACCCCTTGGCCCTGTTCCGACGCAGGGCTCGGAAGCCCGCATTCGGGCGGATCCTGCTGTACGTACTGATGGTGGCCCTCGCGGTGCCGTTCCTCCTGCCCCTGCTGTGGATGGTGAGCAGCTCCCTCAAACCGATCTCGGAGATCTTTTCCTATCCGCCCTCGCTGCTCCCGAGCGACTGGCGGTGGGACAACTACGCCCGTATCACCGATTACCAGCCCTTCGGCCGTCAGTACTTCAACAGTCTCTATATCGCGGCGTTGGTGTGTGTCGGCAGCGTCGTGGTCTCGGCCATGGCCGGTTACGCCTTCGCCCGGGTCCGCCTCATCGGCGGCGGCACCATGTTCGTCCTCCTGCTCACCGCATTGCTGATGCCGAGCGAGGTCATCATCGTTCCGCTGTTCCGGCTGTTCTCCGAGATCGGCTGGACCGACACGCACTGGCCGCTGATCATTCCGGCCGTGTTCGGCAGCAACTCGGTCTTCGGCACCTTCGTCATGCGCCAGTTCTTCCTTGGCCTGCCGGCCGAGCTGGAGGAGAGCGGAAGGCTCGACGGTCTGGGGCGTTTCGGGCTGTTCTTCCGGATCGCGCTCCCGCTGGCCGGACCTTCGCTCTCAGCGGTGGCACTGCTCTCCTTCCTGCACAGCTGGAACTCCTTCCTGGAACCGCTGGTGTTCCTGCGCAGCCCGGAGATGTTCACCCTGCCGGTAGCGCTCACCCAGATCGTGGACAACTTTGGAGCCCCGGTCTGGAATGTGCAGCTCGCGGCCAGCACGCTCACGGTCATTCCGGTTCTCGCGGTATTCCTGGTGGCCCAGCGCTGGTTCATCAAGTCAATCGTCAACAGTGGTCTGAAGGGTTAGTCATGGAAATGCTCACAGTATCCGGTGACCGGTTCGTCACCCCGTCCGGAAATCCAGTGACTCTGCGCGGCACCGGGCTCGGCGGCTGGATGATGATGGAGAACTTCCTCAACGGCTTCCCCGGCGCCGAGCACCAGGCCAGGGACGCGCTGCGGCATTCCATGGGCGCAGAAAAGGCCGACCGGCTGTTCGACCTCATCCTGGACGAGTTCTTCACCGACGCCGATGCAGCGCTGATCGCCCGCACCGGACTCAACTGCGTTCGCATTGCGGTCAATTACCGGCACCTCTCCGACGATGCCAACCCGTTCGACATCAAGGAGGACGGAATACGGCGGCTCACTACCGCCATCGACGCCTGCGCCCGGCACGGCATCTACACCATCATCGACCTGCATGCCGCACCAGGCTTTCAGAACCAGTCCGAGCACAGCGACAATCCGAGCCACCATGCCTGGCTGTGGCGCCACCGCCACTTCCAGGACCGAGTGGTGGCCATCTGGGAGGCGCTTGCGGACCGGTTCCGGGGCCGGCCCGAGGTAGCCGGGTTCAACCTGCTCAACGAGCCCGGCGATCCCACCGGCGAGGTGATCGGTCCGTTCTACCGCCGACTCGTCGACGCCGTACGGGCCATAGACCCGGACCATGTGATCTTCCTCGACGGCAACCGCTACGCCAACGACTTCGATGCCATCGGCAGTGGATTCGACAACACCGTGTACTCCGCCCACGACTACGCCCTCGCCGGAATCCGTGACGCGACCGAGTACCCGGGCGTAGTACGCGGACAGTATGTCGACCGCAGCTGGCTGGAGGAGCGCTTCCTGGAGCGAACCGAGCACTCCCGCAGAACGGGCACACCAGTCTGGGTGGGCGAGTTCGGGCCGGTCTATTCCGGCGACCCCGCAGTCGACAAGCACCGCTACGCCGTACTGCGCGATCAGCTGGAGATCTACCGTGAGCACGGGGCGAACTGGTCCATCTGGACCTACAAGGACACCCATCTGTCCGGGCTGGTGTCCCTCGACCCCGACTCACCCTGGTCCCGGCTGCTGCAGCCGATCAGGGAGAAGAAGGAGCGGCTGGGCACCGAGCCTTGGTCCACCGGCGAGGAGGGCATCGGCCACGCCCTCGCCCCGCTCGATGAGCTGATGGCCACCGAGTACCCCGACTTCGACCCCCAGCCCTTCGGCCAGCGCTGGTACGTGCGCAGGCTCGTCCGTGAACTTCTGCTCGGGGAGCCCATGCTCGCCGACTTCGCCGCCCTCTTCGCCACTGTCGACGACGCCGGCATCGCAGCTCTGGCCGGCTCATTCCGCGTCGACGCCTGTATACCTCGCACGCCGCTGGCGGAACTCCTCACTGAATTCACCCGCAGCTGAAACCACCTCTTCAGAAGGAGACACCAGTGCGACACCCGACCGACAGACCTATCCACACCGCGCCCGGACTCCCCGGCCTCAGCCGCCGCGCGCTGCTCGGAGCTGCCGGCGCCGCAGCGCTGCTGACCGCGCTGCCCGCCCGCCCCGCCGGCGCCACCGAGGGGACGACCGCCCTGCGGCTCCTCGACCCGCTGCCCCCGGGACTCCCCGACCGCACGCTGTTCGCCCCCGAGGAGCAGCGGTACGCGCCGTACCTGGTGACCCTCGCGCCGATGGCAAACGACATCGAGGATGCCGACCCGGCCACATACGGCTGGTTCAAGGGCGGCTGGTGGCGCACGCCGGACGAGCCGTACAACGCCCGGATCCAGGAGCACGTGTACACGCTGAGCTGGTTCTACGCCAACTCCCGGCCCTGGAACCCGTACGCCGGTGACCCGGCACTGCTGGCCCGCCTCGACGCAGCGCTCCAGCACTATCTGCGCCTGCAGCACGACAACGGCTCATGGCCGGAGTACCGCCCCACCGAATATTCCAGAGCGGCCACCGGTTTCGGACTCGGGTATCTGAGCAAGACGCTGCAGGTTCTGCGCACGGCCGGGGCCCTGCCCGAGCGGCAGACCGAGATCCGGACCGCCGTGCACAGAGCGATGGTGTGGTTCCTCGACCCCGGCAACACCACCGTCTGGCAGAACCCCCTGAGATACACCAACCACTACATCGCCGGCCTCGCAGGCGCGACTCTGAGTCTGCAACTGGACCCCGATGCCGCTTTGCAGACACGGCTGGCAGAACGCATCACCTTCATCGCAGACCGCGGTCAGAGCCCACAAGGTTTCTTCTACGAACCACGCGGCATGGATGTCGGCTACAACTTCGATGTCATGCTGCCGGACATGGCCGAGCTCTATCACCTCACCGGCGATCCGGCCATGCTCTCCATGGCCCGCAAATTCGCCCCCTGGCTCGGCTACAACCTGGTGTGGGAGCCCGATGGATCGGGCTACTTCACCAACGTCGCCGCCTCCGCCCGCACCAGCTCCCTCTCGTACGACGGGGTCATGCTGGAGCCCGACCGCACGCACCTCGGCTCGCTCTTCGTGCCTGAAACACCCGAGCTCGCGGCGTTCTTCACCGCCCGTGAGGACCGGGCGGACGCACGCGCCGCCTGGGCGGCGGATCCGAATCCCGTGCCGGTGCTGGAGCGCGGCAAGACCTCCCCGCGCGTCATCGCGCACGTCCCTTACGGCGATGGGTCCCCGACCCGTGCAGAGAAGAACGACGCGATCTCCGATCTGCCGTACCTGAGGCAGGACAACTTCGTCGAACTCCGCCGTGACGCCAAACAGGACTTCCTCTTCATCCGGCGCCCCAGCCTCTACCTGGGAACCTTCTTCGGCACCCGAGCCACCAGCCTCGTCCGCTCCGGCCTCACCTTCCTGTGGCACCCCGACGCAGGCATGGTCGTGTACTCACTCAACAACGGCGACTCCTGGGCCACCGAGCTCGACGGCGGCCGGCTCGACGCCAACAGCGACCTGACGGCCGAGTACTTCACCGGTGCGCCCACCGCACGGCCCTGGACCGGCGGCGACCTCTCCCCCGGCGAACCCTTCTGCATCCAGTATCGCACCCCCGACTCCGCGGTCACCACCGACGTCACTGTCGCCCAGCAGTCCGTGCGTCGCGTCGTGACCGCCGGCTCGGCGGCGAGCGAACTGATCCCGCTCGTGCTGCACCCGACCGACCAGGTGACCTTCACCGACGGCACGGAGGCGGCCTACGGCAGCGCGACTTCGGCTGCCGCGGACGGCCTTACCGTGCGCCGTGGCGACACCACGATCTTGATCCGGTGGGATGCCCCACGCGCCGCCAGCCTCACCAGCGGCCCCACCACGTTCCTGCGCGACGCCACCCGCCGCGCCCACCTACTCCGCATCCCGCACCCTGGCGCTCTCCACCTGACGATCACGTTCAGCTGAACCACACCAACGGGACGTCACCGGCGTCCCCGAAAGAATCGGACAGGCATGACGATTCGACCGTCTCAACGAAAGTCGACGGTTGCGTGGCTGCTATCTCGATGAGTATTCCTGGCATCGGGTGACCCGCTGGCTGCGTAAACGACATCCTCGTGTCCCGTGGGCATCCTTGTTCCGGCGTTTCCTCCCGGGGAAACGCCGGCCGAAGACGGGATCTCGCTGATCCAACCCCAAAAGGTTCCGGTGGTCCGCTACCGATATCGGAGGCGGAACATACCGACACCATGGACGCCAATACCGGCAGCCGTCGGCCAACCGGCGGCAAGAGCACGTGGAGAGCCGGATGCTCGGAGACGGGCACGTCCGGTTCGGCGGGCGGGCGGGCCGGGGAAACGGAACACCAGAAATGGTGTCACCGCGCCCCAGTCCGACCCGACTCATCCACACAGAACACCAATGCCCGTTCGGCGGGTCCAGGTAGAGGCCGACGACATCGTGGACCTTGTCGACGACGTACGGATCGGTCGACAGCTTGAAGGTCTTCTCCGAGCGGTGCGGCTGTGGGTCGAACGCCCGCCAGATCCGTGACACCGATGACTGCGAAAGTCCCCGACACTATGCCGCCCACGCGGGCCTGGTTCGCCCTTCAGCCCCTTTTCATTGTGCAGGGCCCCAGAGCGCCAGACCGTGGCCCCGCTCGCCGGGTAGACGACCATGCAATAGCCTTCTGCGCAGCGCTCCCAGCCATTGCGCCGCCCGCTGGCCAGGTCCACCGGATCGCCGTCGGCGATGCCCAGTTCGGCCAGGTCTTCGGGGTTGACCATGATGACCGGCGGGCGTAGTGGAAGCAGTTCGGCAGCCTCGCTGTCCACGACACTGGTCCAGCCGTGCCGCTTTTCGGCCCCTCGGACACGGTCCTGGGCGGCCAGGACCGCGTGGGGGAAACCGGCCTGTTCCCAGCCGGGACAGCAGCCGATCGCTAGCGCCGGCCGCGTCAGGGTGCGCGGCCTGGGCCCGGCGTACAGGGAGCGCATGGACGGGCAGAACCGCTTGGCTGAGACCAGCGGGCGGCGCCAGGGCCTCGTCGAGGGCGGTCTGGGCCGCCTCCACGATTCCCGGATCGGGCACCTGCATCCGGCCGGTCATGCCGAACACACCAGTTCGCCGCTCGCCGCGGCCGGGGCCCTCCGGGTGACGCGGCTCTTGATCAACTTGAAAAACCGACTCGAAGGTATTTAGTATTGGGGGCATGGGAAGGCCAGTGGATCAACTGACACCGAAGGGCGCGGCGACGCGCCGGGAGATTCTGCGCGCCGCCGCCCGTGTCTTCGATGCCAAGGGGTACGCCCTGGCCCGGATGGACGACGTGGTGAGCGAGACCGGCCTCACCAAGGGTGCCGTGTACTTCCACTTCAAGAGCAAGGCCGCCCTGGCCCATGCGGTCGTCGACGATCAGAAGCAGGGGATGCTTGCGCATGTGCGCAGGCAGCTCGAGGGGCTCGGAGGGCCGGCTGCGCAGGTACGCGGACTCGTCCCCGTCCTCGTGGACCTCGTCATCGCCGAACCCGCGGGATGGTCCGTCGTGCGGCTCGACCGCGAGCTCACCACCGAGTCACCGCAGGAACGCGCTCAGGTGTCCGTTCTCGCGGAGTGGGTCGGCCTGGTCGAAGAACTCCTTCTGGCCGGCGCCCGCGCGGGCGACCTGCACCTTCCGGCCGACGCCCACGTGCTGGCGACCGTATTCGTGGGCGCGTTCGACGGGCTGAAGGGCGTCCTCGAGGCCACGGGGCGCGCCACTCCCGAAGAGCTGCGCCGTGCAGCAGGCGCTCTCGCCGAAGTCATTGAGGCGACCATCGAAGCTCACTGAACGCGGGCAGGCCGGACATCACGCACGTCGGCCACGTCGGCCTTTTCATCGCCAAGAAAAAAACCTTCAAGTCGGTATGGAGACAGACATGAACTACTCGGACACTCTCACCTCCCAGCTGGCCGTCGTCACCGGCGCTTCGTCAGGGATCGGCGCCGAGTTCGCCCGACAGCTGGCCGCCCGCGGTGTGGACCTGGTCCTCGTCGCCCGTTCGAAAGACAAGCTGGAGGAGCTCGCCTCGACCCTGCGGACCAAGCACGGCGTGACCGTCAGACCCATCGCCCTCGACCTCTCCCTGCCCGACTCCTCCGAGACCCTCGCGCGCACGCTCGACAAGCAGGGCGTCGTGGTGGACATCCTCATCAACAACGCCGGCTTCGCTTCCCACGGCGACCTCGCCGAGGCCGACCCCGGCCACATGGCGTCCCAGGTGCAGCTCAACGTCGGCACGCTCGTCGGCAACACCACCCGGCTCCTGCCCGGCATGGTCGAGCGCGGGCGCGGCACCGTCATCAACGTCGCCAGCACGGCCGGATTCCAGGCGGTGCCGCACATGGCGGTGTACTCCGCGACGAAGGCATTCGTCCTGTCCTTCACGCGTTCCCTCTGGGGCGAGACCCGCGGCACCGGTGTGACCGTCCTCGGGATCTGCCCGGGCGCCACCGACACCCCGTTCTTCGACGTGGCCGGTGACAACGCGTCGGTCGGCAGCCGGCGCACACCGCAGCAGGTCGTCGCCACAGCACTCGCGGCGCTCGGCGGACGCAAGGCGACCGTCGTCGACGGCGCCGGCAATGCCCTGGTGTCACGCGTCGTCAGCCGCCTGGTACCCGAGCGCCCCCTGATCCGCATCGCCGAACGCAGCGTACGCCCCAGCGCGTGAAAGGCCCGCTGGCGAACCGTGAACGCAACGTCGTCGTCCAGGGCGAAGACCTCGGACGGTGGGTGAGTGCGCAGCGGGGCGTTGTCACGTTGGTGCGGTGTTGATCGATTGAGGGCGCGTCAGGGTGTGTAGGGGTCGGGTGGGGGCCTGGCTTACGCTGCGATGGGCTGGTCGGTGGCGCCGGTGATCTCGTCCCAGATGGTGAAGCGGGTGGTCATCTCGGTGCGGTATTGGGTGGCGGTCATCAGGTGGCGGCGTGGTCGGAAGTGCGGTGAGATGCCGCTGAACGCGGACAGGAACCGCTGGGCCCCGCCGGTACTGCGGAAGCCCTTCATCGCGCGTTCGTGCTGCCTCGTCGGCTGATGGCTGTTCTCGGCCCGGTTGTTCAGACCCTTGTGGGCGCGGTGTTCTACGGAGGGCATGACCTCGCGGTGGGCCGCGCCGTAGGAGCGGAGCTTGTCGGTGACGATCACCCTCGGCACCGAGCAGGTCTTCTTGAGCAGTTTGTGGAAGAACCGCCTGGCCGCAGCCTTGTCCCTTCGGCCCTGGACCAAAATGTCGAGCACGTTGCCATCGGCGTCGACGGCCCGCCACAGGTACTTCAGCTCACCGTTGATCCTGAGGAAGACCTCGTCCAGGTGCCACTTGTCACCCGGCTGCACACGCCGGCGGCCCAGGCCGTTGGCGTAGGCCTGCCCGAACTTCGTACACCAGCGGCGGACCGTCTCGTGGGAGACGATCACGCCGCGCTCGAGCATCAGCTCCTCGACCTCGCGGAACGACAGCGGGAAACGGAAGTACAGCCACACGCAGTGCGCAATGATCTCCACCGGTTACCGGTGCCCCTTGTACGACGGCGGCGCGCTGTCCACGGACGCCCCCTCCCAGCACGACCAACCAGAAGATCATCCCAGGCCGGTCAGTCAACGTGACAGTGCCCGGGCGAGGGCTTCACGGTGGGTGATCACGACGACAGCGCGCTCGGTTGTCAGTCGGCCACGGTGTGCAACGCCTCAGATGCGGTCTCCTGGTCGTCGTGCTCGTAGTTGGCGAGGGCCAGACCGATAGCGAAGAAGGTCGGCGCCCACTCGCCGACGAAGATGCCCCAGTGATCTGCACGCCCCGTCCGGCACTCCGCTTTCAACGACCCGGCCCACGAGGCAACGGCCAGACCGACGGAAAGGAAGCCGGCGCAGTACGCGTGCTCGGACTTCAGGCCCTTCTCGTGCAGCACTTTGATGATCATGGCTCTCCCGAGAGTCAGATGGCCCCCATCCACCGTCGCGCAGGAAACCGTCCGCTGCACCTGGGGCAGGCGGTCACTGAAAACCGGGCCCGAATCCCAAGACACCCAAGGACATCGGCGCCTGGCTCGACTCGTGGCCGATCCCGTTTCCCTCGCCCGAAACAGCAGCCGGTGAGGGCGAGTGGGGCGGTCTCCTTCGCTCGGCGAACCTGAGGCGCGTGTCGTGATGTGCCACCACCACACGTGGACGGCTCCGTGGTGGCCGAGCAGGTCGATCGCGCACCAAGTAGTCTCCAAGCAGCTGTACTTGTACCTGTACCGAACACCGCCGTGGCGGCTGCAAGTACCGCGGAACGTCTTCGAGGAGCTGTAGGCCCCGTCCTTGCATTGGGCGGTGACACCCGCCGGGGTGCGCGCTGCCGGCCTTGCACACGCCGGTGGCGCGGGGCGCGCACGCGGCCGTCGCCTCGGCCTGAACAGCCGGGACCAGGAGCGCGGCGGCGACGGCGAACGCGGTGCCCCCCACGCCCTGACGACGCGGAGCAATCTCGCTTTCTGGCGGGGGGTGCCTCTATGTTCTTCGTCAACCCCAAGGTGCCGGTTCTGGGGTGGTTTGCCGGGGTGGGGTTCATGCGGTTGCTGGGGTGTTGGTTCGGGGTTCGCGGGGCTCGTAGAAGGTGCCGTCTCGGAGCATGGCGAACAGGACGCTGATGCGTTGGCGTGCGAGGCGGAGGAGGGCCTGTGTGTGGGTCTTGCCGCGGGCGCGTTGTTTGTCGTAGTAGGTGCGGGAGACGGGATCGGCGTTCATGCAGGCGAAGGCGGAGAGGAACATGGCGCGTTTGAGCTGCCGGTTTCCTCCTCGGGGTGCGTGTTCGCCGTGGATCGATATGCCTGACTGCTTGGTGGTGGGGGCGAGGCCGGCGTAGGAGGCGAGGTGGGCGGCGGTGGGGAAGCCGGTGCCGTCGCCGACGGTGGTCAGCAGGACTGCGGCGGTCCTGACGCCGACTCCGGGCATCGAGGTCAGGACCGGGGAAAGAGACATCCGATGCAGTTGATCTGTCAAGCGGCGATGGTGAGTTGTGGGGTTGACGGTGCGGGGAACGCGGCGAGCTCGTCATAGCGGGTTCGCTTGGTAAGGCAGTGGTGGAGGCAGCCGAGCATGCGGTTGAAGAGGTTGCGCTGAGCGGCGGTGTGACGGTCTCCATCGGCTCGCCGCCGGTCGTAGTGGGCCCGGGCTCCGGGTGAAGCGGTCAGGCTGGCGAAGGCCCAGACATAGCCGACCGAGGCCAGACGCTGGTTCTTGACCCGTCGGGCCATGACCGCGAGGCTCCTGCCGGACGCCCGGGTGACCGGTGCGGCTCCGGCGAAGGCCTTGAGCCCTCTAGCGTCGGTGAAGCGGGATCGGTCGTCACCGATCTCGGCGAGCACCCGGGCGCCGGTGAGAGCCCCGAGCCCTGGAAAGCTGGTGATGACCTCGGCGTCCGGGTGCGTGTCAAAAGACTCCACCGTCGCTTCGGCGAGGTCGTCGACACTGGTGCAGGCGGCATCAAGTTGTCTGAGCAGGGCGATGGCCTGGCGGCCCATGGCCTGCTCGACCTGCGGAGGCTGGCGCATCTGCGGGATGCGCAGTGCGTCTCGGAGCCGTTCGGCTTCCGCCTCGATGCCGCGTTGGCGGCCGGCCCTTTTCAGGAGCGAGCGCAGCTGGACGCGGGTGAGCCTGGCCGCCTGTTCGGGTGTGGGGGCCGCGGCCAGGAGGACGCGGGCGACGTTGCTGCTGATTCCTTCGCGGTTGTGCTGGAAGGTCGCGAGGAAGCCGGGGAAGCATTCGCGCAGGTGGGAGCGGAGTTTGTTGCCCGCTTGGGTGCGGTCCCAGACCGCGTCCTGCTGAGCGCGGGCCAGGACGGCTATAGCGCGGGCGAGTTCGCTGTCGTCGGGCAGCGGCCGGTGGGCGGCCTTGTCCGTGCGCAAGATGTTCGCGAGCACCATGGCGTCGAGGTGGTCGGACTTCTTGCGGGTGACCGTATGCCGGTCGCGGTAGCGTGCGGCGGCCATCGGGTTGATCGCGTAGACGGGCCGGCCGGTGGCTCGCAGGCAGGCCACAAGGAGGCCGCGGGAGGTCTCGATCGCGACAGGAATCAGGGTGTTCGCGCTGTCGCCGTGAGCGGTGAGGAGACTGAGGAGCTGGTGCAGGCCCTCGAGGTCGTCGTTGATTCGGGCCCTGGATAACAAGGTGCCCTCGTGGTCGATCAGAGCGACATCGTGGTGGTCGCTGGCCCAGTCGATTCCGCAGGTGACGGTCATCGTGGCGTGTTCGTCCTCTCGGTCTGGGGTGTCCTGCTGGTCGCAGCCGTGCGGGGGCACGCGTCTCCCTAATGGAAGGGCTCGATGGCCCTGCATCCGATTAGCCGTTCGTGACCCCAGCGACTCACAGGGCCCTCGGTCTGCTCCAGAGCTCGGCGGCTCCAGGCGTGGTGAGAGGTGACCCCTGTGGGCGGCTCGGACCACAAACTTCAACGATCCGATCATCGGACTGGATGCGGTGGGGTACGGACTCGTGACGCTGGACGGCACCGGAGGCCGACTCTTGACCAAGGGATCCAAGTCCCTGGGGGTGTGCGCGGCTTCTCCGGCACCGACCACCGTCACGAGGGTGATGCGGGGCCCGCAGTCTCTTTCAAGGCGTCGACGGGCCGGGGTGGGCCTGGCGGTGCCCCGCATCACTGCCCATTAGGGTGGGCCTCCAGCAGGGTGTTGATCTGGGCTTCCAGGGCCCGGCGTTGTTCGTGGACGGCGGCGAGCGAGCGGGCCAGGGAGGGCAGGACGATGTCGAGGGTGCCGGTCCCCGGGACCACGACGGTCTGCTCGTCCAGGGCGTCGAAGACGTCGTCGATCAGCCGTCCTGCCATGCGCGGGGCCTTGGGGCGGACGAGCTCGACGAGGCGGCGGCGTCCGGCTTTGCGTAGGGCGGCCGGCGAGCCGTGGCGTTCCAGCAGCCAGGTGACGGCCTGGTGGTCGAGACGGGGGCCGAGGACACGTTCCAGCGAGGGGTGGAACTGGGTGAGCAGGCCGCGTATCCGGTTGCTGGTGCGGGTGGCCTCGGCCGCGAGGTCCTGGTCGAAGCCGGCGAGGACGGTCAGCTCGGCGGTGATCTCGTCGGTGAGTTCCAGGGTTCGCAGGGTGTGCGGCATGGTGCGGGCCGCGTCCGCGATGACGGCGGCGTCGCGGGCGTCCGTTTTGGCCTCGCCGGGGTAGAGGTCGGCGATCCGGCGCATGGCCAGGCCGGGCAGGTAGGCGACCTTGCAGCCCGTGTCCCGGGCGACGGCCAGGGGCAGGGCTCCGATGGAGGCGGGCTGGTCCACGATCACCAGGACGGTGCCGAACTTGGCGGCCAGTTTGTCGAAGACGGCCCGCAGTTTCGGCTCGCTGTTGGGCAGGGGCTTGTCGAAGACCTTCTTGCCTGCCGGGGTGAGCCCGTGGCCGTGATGGGCCGTCTTGCCGACGTCCAGGCCGAGGAACACGCCCACGTCTTCGGTTTCGAACATTGTTCCCTTCCAGGGGAGTTGAACGTGCCGGCCTCGGCGTCGGTGTCGTACGCGCGCATCCACGTTATGCAGACCTGCCGCCCGCGAGCTGTCCGGCATTGCGCCGGACCGGGCGGTGGCCGGACCTCTCATCAGCGTCTCCGACGGCACCTCCCGGGCCCGGTGACACCACCCCCCAGGTCATCCGTTCGACAGGGGGACACAGTCATGCCGGGCCCGGAGGCCAGCGGCCCTCTTGCAGGACCGCGAAAAACATAACGGGGGGAGGCAGGGGATGGAGAGTGGATCACCCGGCAGACTCGCCTGCGTGCGGGCTCAGGACTCCCGCGCCGACCAGGACAAAAAGCAAAATGCCCAGAATGATCCGGTAGATGACGAACGGCATGAAGCTCTTGGTCGTGATGAACTTCATGAACAGGGTGCTCGACGGCTTGTTCATTGCCCCCGCCCAGCCCGCCCAGCCCGCCGCCCAGAAGGCCAGGCGCGAGGCCCGCCAAGAGCCGAACGCATCGGGTACCTGATCTCATGGGCGCCACATGGTGATCCCGCCGCTCAGAAGCTGTTGTCTTTTCGATCTTGAGCGGTGGCGGTCGAACGTGGATTCCCGGTTGGGTGATCCTGCCGTGGCCAGGGCATGAAGACGGGACCTCCTGAACAGCTCGTGGGTGTCGAATCCATAGAGCAACAGGAGGCCCCGATGCCGCAGTCTTCCGTGCCGACGGCCGGGCAGTCCAACTCGGCTGCTCCATCGTGTGATTGCCTCGCGCACGTGTACGGCAACGCGGCCGACCGGCCCGCGCGGCAGCGCCGGTACCCGACGGACATGACGGACGGGGAGTGGGCTGAGGTCCGGCCGCTGCTGCCGGTGCCGGGCTGGATGCGCGGGCGGGGCGGCCGGCCGGAAGGGTACTGCCACCGCGCGCTGCTGGACGCGGTCCGGTATCTCGTGGACAACGGGATCAAGTGGCGGGCGATGCCCGCCGACTTCCCGCCGTGGGACCGGGTGTATGCCTTCTTCCGCCGCTGGCGCGACCACGTGCTGGTCAAGGAGTTCCACGACCGGCTGCGTGCCAGGGTCCGCGAGAGGCTGGGCCGCGATGCGGAGCCGAGTGCGGGTGTGATCGACTCGCAGTCCGTCAAGGCGGACGCCGTCGTCGGCGTGGACAGCCGCGGCTTTGACGGCGGCAAGCTGGTCAACGGGCGCAAGCGGCACGTCGTGGTCGACACCCTCGGCCTGCTGCTGGGCGTGATGGTCACCGCCGCGGACACCGGCGACCGCGCTGCCGCCCACGTCCTGCTGAGGCAAGTGGCCGACTCGCACCACCGCCTCGCCCGCGTCTGGGCCGACGGCGGCTACACCGGCAGCCTCGTCGAGCACTGCCTGGCCACGCTCGCCCTGGTCCTGGCGATCGTCAAACGCAGCGACGACATGCGCGGCTTCGTGGTGCTGCCCAAGCGGTGGATCGTCGAACGGTTCTTCGCGCATCTGATGCGCACCCGCCGCCTGGCCCGCGACTTCGAGCGCCGCACCACCAGCGCCGAGGCGATGATCTACTGGTCGATGACCCTGCTCATGACCCGCCGCCTGGCCCGGCCACACCCGCAGCGAGCGTGAACCGGCCCGGCTGCCGCTCGGCCAGTCAGCCGCGCGCGACCAGACGTTTCGCCTTCGACCGCAGCGCCTCCACCTTGGCCGGCACCGGGTCCACGCCGAACACCGCGGCCATCTCCTGGCAGGTCAGCGGCCCTTGACCGAGCCGGGCCCGGTCCGCGAGAGCCTGCAGAATGCGCTGGTAGTCCACCGACAGCGCCGCCGAGGAAAGACCGTCACGCCACACCGGCACCTGCGACTTCGGCTTCGCCGCCTCCCCAGACACTGACCGCGCCTCCGCGTCCCGCGGATCCTCGGGGACCTCCGTTTCGGCGGTGCCGCCGACCGGAGCCAGCACCGCATCGACCCGCCTGCGAGCGATCGCCCACTCCTGCCATTCCAGCTCGGCCGCAGCCAGCTCGGCCTGGATGCGGTCGGCCTCCGCCCGCAGCCCGTCGACTCGACGCCGAGCAGCGAGTTCGTGTTGTTCCAGCAGTCCAACAACCGACGGCATCCGCGACCTCCCGGGGAACGACGACCCGACAGGCCACCACTCCCACGAACCCACCACTCCTATCCCCGACCAGCGGAAACACGTCCATCACGTCCGGAAAGACAACAGCTTCTGACGTGCGAACCGTCGATCGCAGCGTCATCCATCTCCAGCAGACCTTCTCTGCGTAGTTCTGCAAGCAGGACCTCATGCAGGCGGGGCCATACGCCAGCCTCGGTCCAGTCCCGCAGGCGCCGCCAGGCCGTCACCCCACTGCAGCCGACCAGCTCTGCAGGTACATCCCGCCAGCTCACACTCTTGCGCAGCACGTAAACGATGCCCCGCAGGGCAGCACGGTCATCGGCGGGCAACCGCCCGGGATACCGCTGCCGACGAGGCGGACGAACCGGCAGCAGCGGGGCTATGCGCTCCCACAAGTCATCAGGCACAAGATCAGCAGACACCCGGCAGATCCTGCCGACGCAACACCTAAGTGCCAAGCCAACACACCGATCTCATTCTGAAACGATCAGTAAGGACGTGCGCTCAGCCGTCTACGGGGATCGGTCGGTCCGGTGGGCCGTCGGTCAGCAAGGACGCCAACAGTTTCGGCAGCCCAGCCGGCCGCAATACATCCGAGGTCGCGGCCAGTTCCGCTACGGTCCACCAGCGGTGCCCAGTGATCGCGGCCTTCTCGATCTCCTCGAAAGCCGAGGTATCGACCTGGAACGCAGGCACCCGGGCCATGTAGTAGCGCTGGCGAACCTCATAAGCGACGCTGCCCCGGACCGCTGTCCACGGACGCCCTCGCCAAATCTCCGGACCCAGCGAGAGGTTCGTCAGCCCGGTTTCCTCCTGCAACTCCCGCAGGGCTGCCTGCTCGTGGCTTTCGCCTGGCTTGAGCCCGCCTCCAGGGGTGAACCACCGGACGGAACCGTCCCCCTTGTTCAGGGCGGAGAACAGCAGTAGCCGACTGACGTCGTCCAGCAACACCACGCGCGCGCTCGGGCGCGGCACCAGGCTCCCCTCCGGTTTCATCACCTCGTCAGATTAGAGCCGCTGTCCCTGGGCGACCAACGGAGTTGGTCACCGGGCTGAGCTTTCACGCAATTCCGGTCAGAGCCGGATTCAGGTTCACAGGTTCAGTCGAGCAGGTCGTACTCTCCGGGCGTCCAGTCGGCAAAGAGAGTGAGCGCCTTCTCCTTCTCTGCCCGTTCGGGCGTGGTGCCAGTGGCCGGCCACCAGTTCTCCACGTGGTCGGCGTCGACGAGGACGGATTCGCGGTACCCGCCGAAGTCGCCGGGGTCTTCAGCGACACCAATGTGAATGGGGGTGTCGTCGGGCAGGTCCTTGAGTGCTGCGCGGAGCTGCGCGGCGTTCCATACCTGCGGCGCGTGGTCAAAGACGTCGGTCATGCGCACAGAGTGCCGAACCAGGCGGCGTTGCTGGTGGAGACACGGCTGTACCCCGGGCCAGAGCGCTGATCCGGGGTACAGGGGACTGGGGTGAAAAGCTGATCACCGGTGGTGAAGCAGGCCCAGCCGGTGGATACCGTACCGGGCGGCCTCGAGGTCGGTCCGCTTCGGGGAGGGTCCAGCCTCTCGGGCCAACGGTGTCGACTCTCGCCTATTCGGGGCAGGCGATATCCGTCACCAAGGCCACGTCTCCTCGCCGTGGTCCTGGTCGTACCACCGCTGCACCTGCACTGACTGCAGCCGCCACACCTGCGCCAGTGTTCCCCAGCCGCAGGTCCTACGCGTCGACTGCGGCCGGGTCGAGGGAGTCGACATCCTCCATGAAGCTCAGCATCCGGGCGTTGACCACGTCGGGATGGTCGATCTGCGGTCCGTGGCCCGTCGCGGCGATGATCTCGGCACGGGCCCCGGGGATCAGGCGCGGCACCCGCTCCAACTGCCGTTGCGGGTGTACCAGAAGGCTGCGCTTGCCCATGATGACGTAGAGCGGGGTCCGGATGGAGCGCAGTGCATCCTCGGCCAGCGGCAGCGGTGCGGGGCGGCGGATCCTGAAGGCCCGGGCGCCCACCTGGACCCACTTTCGCAACTCGGGAACGGCGATGACCGGCTGCTCCAGCCAGGAGGCGAGGCGGGGGCGCAGCGCCTTGGGGGCGAAGCTGGCGAAGAGGCTCACGAAGACCCAGGCGAAGAAGCGCAGGCCTACCTTCTCCAGGCCGCCGGGGTCGAGGGCGGTGACCGAGGCGAGCCGTCCGGGTCGGCGGTGCGCCTGGTTGAGCACCAGCCAGCCGCCATATGAGGAGCCGACGAGGTGGACCCGGTCCAGGCCGAGCGCGTCGAGGGCCTCGTCCATCCACTGGGCGGCACGCTCGGGCTGCCACATGGGCTCCCGGTGCACGCTGCGCCCGGCGTCACCTGGGGTGTCGAGCGCGTAGACGGGCCGTTCGCCGCTGAGCGCGGGGGTGTTGGGGTACCACATCGCCGAGCAGTAGCCCGCGCCGTGGATCAGGACGACCGGCGTGCGGGATTCGGCGGCGGGGTCCGAGGGGCCGTACCGGTAGACGTGCGTGGTGCCGAAGCTCGTCTCGACGTCCGTCTCGGAACGAACGGGTGCGCCCATCGCGTAGAGGACGTCGCTGGCGGCGAAGTAGCGGTCGCGCAGGGTGTCGTTGACGTAGCGGCCGACGTCGCGGCGCACACGGGTCGTGTTCTCGGGCACGGGGCACCTCCGGGAAGATCCGTTCTTCGTAATACGACCGTACCATGATGGTGGTACGGCGGTACCATGAAGGGGTCCGGAGAGAGCGGACGGCGAACCCCACCACCGACGGGCGGAGACACCGGCACATGCCAAAGCGTGTGGATCACGAGGAGCGGCGCACCCAGATCGCCGATGCGTTCATCCGGGTCGCGGGGCGGCGAGGACTGCACGCCGTCGGCATGCGCGACGTGGCCGCGGAGGCCGGAGTGTCACTCCGGCTCGTGCAGTACTACTTCGAGACCAAGGAGAAGCTGCTTTTCTACGGGGTCCAGCACCTGACCGATCGCTTCACCGCACGGGTGGGCACCCGCCTGGCTGCCGCCGGCCCGGACCCGGGCCCCCGCGCGACTATCGAGGCGATCCTCGTGGCGTCCCTCCCCACCGACGAGGAGAGCCGCACCTTCCACCTCCTCTACAGCTCCTACTCGATCCTGTCCGTGACCAATGAGGCGCTGGCTGCTCAGCCCTTCCTCGACAACCCCGACGCCGCGGAAAACGCCCTGACAGGCTTGCTCGAACAGACCCAGGCATCAGGCCTGGCCGGTCCCGACATCGACGCACGCACGGAGGCGATCAGTCTGCTTGCGATGGCGGCGACCATGGGCACCAGCATCCTCGTGGGCCAGCGGAGTCCGGAGTCGGCCATCGAGGTACTCCATCATCACCTGGACCGGATCTTCGTGACCGTCGAGACGTCGGTGGCTGGGGAGAATCCAATCTGACGTGCCGTTGCGGCAGTTGTGGCACGCGGATAGTGCGCGACTCTGAAGGATTCAGGCAACACATCCGGCGCCGCTGCAAACGCCCCGCTCGGCGACGCTAACGCCTCGACCCACAGGTTTTGACGATTGCTGTGGTCAGGGCTATGCCGAGGGTGGGTTGATGGCCGAGGTCGATGAGCAGCAGCTGTTCACCGAGGCGTGCCTGCACGGGCTGAGGGCCAGGCTGTGTGACGACGTCGACTCGCTGGACGGCTACCTGCCGCCGCAGGTCGCGGGGCTGGCGCGGAAGGTCGCCGAGATCCTGGAGGAGCCGCAACTGGCCACCCCATGGCAGCGGGCGTCGGCGAGCTGGTTTCAAGAATCGGCCCTGCCCCGAGGTCTGCTGGGCGGGGGTGGACGACCTGGTCCGCTGAAGCCGGTCGTCCACCTTCAGGAATCCACACTGGTCAGCCAACCGAACAGCCCTGGACGAGAACCGGTCCTCACGGCCGCCGCGGCCGGAGCAGCCGCGGACCGATGTCGTCCTCCTGGTGCTCAACGCTGTGCGTCTGACCCGAATCCTGACCCGCGCACCCGGACCGGCGCTGCCGTCGTAGTTGTCGTACTCGGGGTCGTCGTAGCCGGGTCCGATGATTGACATAGGGGGTCTCTTTCCTGGTCTCGCTCAGTCCAGGTCGGCGCTGGCCAGGGTGACCGCGAGCGCGATGTGGGGCACAGCGCTCAGGCACAGCTCCGCCGCCGTGCACGGATTGGACGCGATGCGCGCCTCCTGCAGCGCCAGCAGACCGGTCAGCACCGCGGAGTCGGCCGCCTCGTCGAGGACCTCGCCGGCGGTGAGTTCGCCGCCGGCCACCAGCTCGCGCAGCCAGGCCGCCGCCTCCTGCGCCGGTGCCGGTCGCCTACGTCCTGGTACCGCCCGCGGCGACAGCAAAAGCCCTGGCCACGGAGTTCGCCCGCTACCTCGGCATCCCCGTCACCGCCCGCATGACCCAGGCCCAGATCACCGACGCCGTCTGCCACACCTACAACCATGCGGGCGTGCGTCTGGTACTCATCGACGAGATCCACCGGCTCAACCCCCGCACCACCACCGGCGCGGAAACCACCGACCTGCTCAAAGACCTCACCGAACGCATCGGGGCGACGTTCGTGTACGCGGGCATCGACGTCACCACCACCGCGTTGTTCAGCGGTGTGCGCGGGGCCCAGCTTGCCGGGCGGGCTTCCCTCGTGGAATGCGGGGCGTTCCCGGCACGGCTCGGCACACGCGAACCCTTCAGAGAACTGATCGCGGGCGTAGAAGCCGCACTCGATCTCCGCGCGCACCGGGCCGGGACACTCCCCCGCCACACCGCCTACCTCCACCAAAGGACCGCAGGCAGGATCGGGAGCCTGACCCGGCTGATCCGCCAAGCCGCGATCACGAGCATCCTCGACGGCACCGAACGCATCACCAAGGCGTCCCTGGACCAGGTCCGCCTGGACCACCTCGCCGAAACCCACCGCCGCCCCGCCCCGAACGGGTCCCGCGCACCCCGCCGGTAGCCCCTCTCATTTTCTGCCCAGCGGTCGACGCAGAAGGCTGTGACCAGGGAAAACACACTTGGTCCTTTAGGAGTTGACGCTATCTGAGGAACGCCAAGGTGATCTCAACGAAGAAGAGACATCCCCAGACCAGCAGGCCTACGCCCCCGCGAACCCGCGCTCACACGGTCTCAACCAATCCCGGATATCCCCAGCACACACCCCTCCCCGTACCTCAACTACACCCCACGAAACGACACCGAGCATGGTGTCGTCGGCGTAACGCGAATATCGCAGTCGCCGGTAGCCAGGCAGGGCGATTGCAAAGCCCCGGGGATCTTGTGAGTGCGCAGGTCACAGTAGCGAGACGACGATGGATGGATGCGCAACCACACGCAACGAAGCTTCTCCGTTGCGGAGGTGACCTTCCCAAGTCCCCTTCGCGCAACGGAGTCATCCCCGGCCCTTCCAGTGCCCGCCCCGTACCGAACTGCGGATCGTCCTGCCCGAGCTCTTCCGGCACCTCCCGACCTGAAGATTGCCGTGCCCCGGAGGGAGATCGACTTCAGGCAGGGCTCCATCGTCTACGGCGTCGAGTAAATACCCGTCATCTGGTGACGGGCCCCACACAGAGAAACAGGGAAGAACCATGATGCGTGTTGAGGTCGACGTTCCCAGGTGTGTTGCCTCGGGCCAGTGCGTGATGCTCGCCCCGACGTCTTCGACCAGCGGGACGAGGACGGCATGGTCGAACTCCTCGATGACACTCCGCCCTCCGAACTCCACGACGCCGTACGCGAGTCGGCCACGATATGCCCCGCGACAGCGATCCGGCTCGGGGAGTCGTCGTGACCGCCGCACCGATCGAGTCGTGTGTGCGGTTCAGCGTCCGCGCCGCCTCATATAGAGATCGAAGGCCCGGTAAACCATCGGTCGCAGCGGCAGGTCCCACTCGCCGATGTACCGCATCGCCTGGCCGCCGGTGCCGACTTTGAACTGGACAAGGCCGACGTGCGGGTCGTCGGCGTCGAGGGTGGGGGTGATGCCACGCAGATCGTAGACGTCGCAGCCGGCCGCGAGCGAGTCGCGGATCATCGCCCACTGGCAGGCGTTGGAGCCGCGCACCTCGCGCTTCGCGGTGGAGGAGGCGCCATAGGCGTACACGGCGTGGGTGCCGACGCGGACCAGGAGAGTAGCGGCGGCCAAGTCGCCCTGATGGCGGGCCAGGTAGAGCTTGATCCGCTCGGGGTCCTCGGCACTCAGCGCCGCGAACATGGTCTCGAAGTAGCGCAGCGGCCGGGGTGTGAAGTGGTCGCGCTCGGCGGTGTGGACGTAGAGGTCGTGAAACGCCTTGAGGTCCTCCGGGCCCCTGTCGCTGACCGTGACCTCGACGCCCTCCTTAGCCGCCTTCTTGATGTTGCGACGCCACTGCTGGTTCATGCCCCTGAGCAGCTCGTCCTCGGTCCTGCCTACCATCGGGATCTCGTACTTGAACTGTGGATGCCCGACCCCGAACCCGTCCTCCGGGCTCTGCGGCAGCCAGCCGGCGTCCCGGAACCAGCTGGCCACGCGGGCACCGACCGGGTCGGCCCAGTGGCCGGAGATGTCGGTGAGCCGTTTGCTGCCCGGGTCGGCGATGCCCTCCTTGACCTGGGCGGCGCTCCAGGTGTGTGTGCACACCGGCGGGCCGAGCCGGATCGCGAACGCGCCGTGGGCCTTGAGATGGATCGCCAGCGGATCGAGCCAAGCACCGATCTCGCCGCTCCAGTCGATGACCGGGCCCTCGGGTAGATACGCCAGCGTGAAGCGGTCGAGCCGCGGCACCGGGCGGTGCAGTACGAGCCCAGCACCAACCAGGCGCCGCCCCTCGAACCAGCCGAGGGACTCGCTGCGCCACTCGGTCTTGACGCGGCCCCACGCCGGGGTCTGCAGAAAGCTGACCGACCGCTGGGCCCGCACGAACGCCATATGCTCGGCGGCGCTGATCGGCCTGACGACCGGATTCCGGGCTGCAGGTCGCATTGGTTCGCTGGAGGGGTTGAAGGACATGCCACCAGTCAATGTAGCAGGGTGTTGCCCGGGCGTATGCGATTCTCGATACGCCGACGATATGTCACCACCCGGCGGCTCACTATCTGGTTCTGGCCGCCACCAGCCGGTGGCTGCCGGGATGTCCTCGACCCGACCATGGGTCTGGACCTCCGGCGGGTACTTGCACATCAGTGCATGTCGGTTGTCGTCAGGGGGCGTGGTGCCGGCGCCGGAGTGGGCGCTTCGCTGCCGAGTGCATCTCCAGGTGTTTCGGGAGCGCCCGGCGGTACAGCGGCAGGGCCGCGGTGCTCGTGATGACGGCGACCATGACGAGAACGGAGAACACCGGCTTGGTGATCAGGCCCTGCGCCAAGCCGATGTTGATGAAGATGATGATCATCATGCCGCGGGCGTTCATCAGTCCTCCCACAGCGAATGCCTCGCGCCAACTGAAGCGGAGTGTCTTCATAGCCAGGGTGCTGCCGAAGTATTTGCCCGCGAGTCCCGCCAGGAGCGCGGCGACGCCGAACAGCAGGGTGTCGGCCGAAATGCTCCGCAGGTCGGTGGTGAGGCCGGACAGGGCGAAGAAGACGGGCAGCAGTAGCGTGGAGACGGTATCCATCATCCGGCTGTGCAGCGCTTGGCGGAACTGCGGGTCACGGGGCATGGCCAGGCCGGCGATGAAGCCGCCGAAGACCGAGTAGATCCCGATCAGGTCGGTGAGGTATCCGCAGACGATCGGGACGATGACGACGACGTACATCACGCCGGGGCTCAGCGTGCCCTGTCGGCCGACGTGCCGCGCCAGCGGCCGCAGCAGCCGGGACACTCCGAGCAGCATCACGGCGGTGAACAGGATGCTGTAGCCGATCATGGGCAGAGCGTCGGCGGCCCCGGAACCGGTGTGCACGGCCGTCAGCGTGGCCAGGAAGCACCAGGCCGCCGCGTCGTCGATCGAGGCGGCGACCAGGGACAGCCGCCCCAGGCGGGAGTTCTGCGGTGAGGGTTCCGGCCTGCACGTGAAAACTCACGTCGCGCAGGACATCCGGCGTCGCTTTCCCGTGCTCGCGATCGGTCCGCAGATGCTCCAGAGACGCCAGTGAGACCTCCTCCGCGGTGGGATAGCGGAAGAGCGAGGCCATCAGCGTCATCATCACGAAGGCCATCCGGCCCCAGACGGCAAGGTTCACGCCGATCTCGCGGATCCTATTGGCACGATCCGCGTATTCGGCCATCTCCTCGTCCGGACGGCCGAAGAGCTTGGAGAGCATCGCCCCCTGTACGTTGAACCGCTCCTGCAGCCGTCCGCCGAGGCCGGCGTTCTCGTCCATCTGCCGTTGGGTGCGCCGCTGTATCACCCGCCCCACGTGAACCCAGGGCACGATGAATATCGGAACCAGCGCCAGCGTGATGACGCCGACAAGCCACGACAGGTAGAACAGCTCGGCCAGCACCACCACGACCATGACCGCACTGGTGGCCGCCATCAGCAAGCCGCTGAACTGCTGCTGTGCCATGATCAGTTCGGTGTGCAGCCGGCCGACCAGCACCCCCGTCTGGGTGCGGGTGAAGAACGCGAGCGGCAGCCGCCGGACGTGGTCGAGCGCCTGAACCCGGAGGTCGTAGCTGACCACCTGCCCGATCCGCCCGGAGATATAGGCGGACACCAGCGACAACCCCGCGCCCAGCACGGCAAGGCCGACGGCCAGGCAGGCCGTCAAGATCACGACCCCGCGATCGTTCTTGACGATGCCGTTGTCGACGAGCTCCCTCAGCAGCAAGGGAGTTGCGGCGACGGTCAGCGCCTCCATCGTGGCGACTACGACGAAGAGCGCCACCATGCGGATGTGCGGGCGGAAGTAGGCGAGCACTCGGCGCACCGTCCCCGGGTGGATCGTGGTCCGCCAGGGATCGGGATCGTCATCGCTCTTCCTCACCCCCTGGTAGCGCAACACCATTTCCACGCAGGTGCCCCTCTCACACGGCTCACGAAGTCAGCGAATCTCAATCGTGCTGAACCAAGTCGATGTCCACGAGTGAGTCCAACTGAAGACTTCGGGCACTTGGACGCATCTGTCGGTGTCCGTGCCGCACGGCTGCCGCGGCGCGGGGGACCACCGCGATCACCCTCTCGCCCCGGGGCTCGTCGGCTTGCCGCCGTGACGTGATCCCGCTTTTGCCGACGGTGAGCCTCTTCGAGGTGGCCGCGTCAAGTGACGGTCTGCGAGCCGCCACGAGCGAGGCCCCGGGGCTGTTGATCGAGATGTCTGATGTCTCCATCATGCTGCCCGGGGGGCCTCGTTGGTCATCTGTCCTGCCGTACTCGACCCTCTGCCGGGCGGCGCCCTCGCCGAGTGCGACCGGGTCGCAGTCTCACGCGCGGACTGCTCCCCCACGCGCCGCCGGCACGGGGTGCAGGTGCGGGCAGTCACCGGGCGGCCGGCTTTCACCTTCATGCCGGGCAGCCCGGAACAAGCCCTGGTCCTGATCCCGAGGGTCATGCAGCCCACCACCGAAGTGGTCGGCCCCGACTGCAGTGAGGCACCGCCGCGAACAGGGCCCCGGTGATCGCCGTACCGCAGGGGTCGGACCGGTCCGGCAACGCGGACCGGCCGGTGGAGCTGGGTGTGGAGAAGGCTGTGTACGGGGGCGTCCCGACCCCCGTGGTACATCTCAGCGACCGTCGTGGGGTATTCCGCCCGCACGCTGTCGGGCCGGGCTCACGACCTGACCGCGCCCGCACTCACCGGATCATCCGCATCTGTGAGGGCCAGGCCGTTTCCGTCCTGGCCGATCCCGCCGACCCAGGGCGCCGGCCCCTGGCTGAGCGCGGGCGTCACCGGGGCCCCCGGCGGGCCCGGGCACCGGTCGAGCGCGGCGCCGCCCGCCTGACGTCCTGGCGGGTCGTCCGCAGATACCGTGGCAGTCCCACCGCAGGACGTCAATCGTCGAAGCGGTCTCCAGCCCGCAGCGGCAGCGCCGAAGAAGCTCAACTGGAGCTCTTTCAGGCCGACCACGGCTCGGGGGACGGGCCGTGAGGGACCACACTCCTCCCGCGCCCGCCCGGGCCGGGCTGATGCCGGCTCAGCAGACCCTCAATCGTGCGCTCGCAGCGGCGCGCGGTGCCGGTTCGCCTGGCCTCACGGTGTCACACTGACCAGGATTCCTCGTCCTGCGTGGAAGCGCTCGAATACGCGCATGGGCAGCGATGCGGAGTCCGCATTGTGGGAGTAGCCCGACGGATTATGGAACCGCACCGTCCCGCCATGGACCTCATGAACCAGCACAAGATGCCCTCCCCGCCGCGGTTTATAGGTGCTTGGGTCGCGAATCTCAGGAGACACTGAAGCGATCAGGGCTTGCCCGGGGCGCACCGCTCGGGCGGATGCTTGAATCGGTGTGTTCTCGACCAGTTGGCATTTGAATCCGAAGTGTGAGCTGACCCAAGCCATGAATGGCCGGTATATCAGTCCTTGGACCTTGCCCTGGGGTTCCACCACGTAGCAACCCCAGTCGAGGGCCAGCGCAAGGAGTTCACGCATCAGCAGTCGGGTGTCCGTCCAGCCGTGGAGCAGGGACTGCAGACATGCCAAGCCGCAGACTTTGCGGGACCAGAACAGGTACTCCTCGCGCGAGTGGTACCCGTCGGAGGTCCAGTCGTGCAGTTGCGATGGATCGGTGCGCCTCAGGAAGACGTCGATCCTGGATGGGGCGGCACGCCGCATGACGACCTCGTCGTTCCGGTCCAGGCTTCCCCACTGTGAGACGTAAGGGAGGCTTCCATCAGGTGATGGGAAAGTCGAAATAGACATCTGAGTAAGGCTCGCTTTCCAGCGTGTAGTGCCACCACTCGCAGGCGTAGCGAGCAAATCCGCAGTCCTCCATTACGGAGCAAAGGTGCTCGCGGTTTTCCGCTTCGATGGGTCTTATTCCTGCTGCTCCATGATGTGAGATCGAGTCCATGAGGTCGTGTTCACCACCCATGCAAGCATTTTCTCCGGTGGCAAGGGTGTAGAGCGTCAAGTCGACGGAACTGCCGCGGCTGTGGCCTGACTTGGCAGCCACGTATCCCTTGTCGAAAAGCTCGGACCTGTCGATATTGGGGTAGTGCCGCTGCTTTGTCCGGCCGTCCTCCGACTGTTCGGACCAGCGCATGAAGCAGTCGACGGCGCGTTGCGGACGGTATCCGTCCCAGACAAGCAAGCCGAAGCCGCGGGACGCGGCTTTTTCCTGCGCTCGCCCCAGGGCTGCGCACAAGGCTCTGGTGCCGACTATCCGATTCACCAGGTATCCGTCTACCGGCTTTCCGGTGAAGTTGTCCCCGGTGGCGTACTTGGCATCCCAACGGATGCCGGGCACCAGCTCGTCCAGGTACCCGAAGTCGCCGTTCATCGCTTTTTCCGGTGCAGTGTCATTGACACGAGCCGGTCGATGACGTCGGAAAGCGGCATTCCTGCGGCGCCCATCATCCGTGGATAGCGGCTGTAGGAGGTCATGCCGGGAAAGGTGTTGACTTCGTTGAGTACCACCTGGCCGTCGTCCTGGAGGAACACGTCCACGCGGGCAAGCCCCTGGCAGCCCAGTGTGCGGTAGATGGTCTTGGCGCTCTCTTGGACGAGCCGACGCGATTCTTCGGAGATGTCGGCGGGAACGATGAACGTCGAGTTCTCCGAACCACTCTCGGGTGACTCCTCCTGGTGGATCCTGAAGAATCCGTGGGAGAGGGCTACGCGGTCCACCTCGCCCGCGATCGGGGTGGATGGGTCCCCCAGGATCGCGCAGCCGACCTCACTCCCGGCCACGGCCTCTTCGATCAGGACCTTCGAGTCGTACTGCCGTGCGGCCTCCAGCGCACTCGGCAAGTCCTCTGCTCCGGCGACTTTGCTGACGCCGAAGGATGAGCCCGAACGGGCTGGCTTCACGAAGACGGGATAAGGAAGCTGTTCGGCGTCGACCTTCTCGTCTCCCGCGACCACCCGGAAATTTGGCGTGGCGATGCCCGCGCTCTTGGCGACGGCGTAGGTCAGGGATTTGTCCATGCAGATGGCAGAGCTCTGGATATCGCAGCCGGCATAGGGGACGCCAGAGAGCTCCAACAGGCCCTGGATCGCCCCGTCTTCGCCGAGTGTGCCGTGCAGGACGGGCAGCACGAGGTCCAGACGGATCACTTCGAATCGGTCCTGTTCCAGGACGAGCAGTCCGTGGACGCTTCGGTCGGGTGACAGCATGACCGGCCGAGCGTCGGTGTTCTCCCAGTCTGTGCCAGGGGAGTCACAGAGCTGCCAGGCACCGGACTGCGTGATGCCGATCCAGTACGGCTCGTATTTACCGGTGTCGAGGTTCTTTGCGACCTCTTGGGCGGACTTGACGGAGACGGGGTGTTCTTCGGAAGAGCCCCCGAAGATGACGCCGATCTTCAACCTGTCCATGTTTTCCCGCTTTCAAAGTTGAGGCAGTTGATGAGGCTGTTTCTGATGGTGTCGCTCAGCGCGTGGTCGGTGTAATAGGCCGTGTGCGGGCTGATGAGCACATTCGGCAGATCCTGTAGTCGCAACAGCTGGCGGTTCTCTATGGGCTTGTTCCGGCAGTCGGTGTAGAAGATTCCTTCTTCGCCGTCGAGGACGTCCAGCGCCGCGCCGCCCAATCTGCCGCTCTCCAATGCCGATAGAAGGGCTTCGGTATCGATGAGTGGCCCGCGTCCGGTGTTGACGATGAACGCGCCGTGTTTCATCTGGTCGATACGTCGGCGATCGACGAGATGGCGGGTTTCTGCGGTGAGCGGGGTGTGGAGCGTGACAATGTCGCTGTGCTGAAGCAGCTCGTCGATCGGCGTGTAATCGGCGGGGGTCTTGGGGCGATTGCCGTAGGCCAGCACGCGGCAGCCGAAGCCTCGCAATCGGTCGATGACTGCTGTGCCGATACGCCCCGTGCCGACCACTCCGACAGTCAGGTCGCGCAGCTCTTTGCCGCGTATCTCACTCAGCCGGTAGTCATGAGCATCGGTGCGGCGGACGGTGGCCTTCGCGTGGCGCACGGCCATCAGCATCAGCATGAGCGTGTAGTCGGCAACGCTGTCGGGAGAATACGCCACGTTTCCGACGGAGATACCGACGCTGTCCGCGTAGCTCACGTCGATGTGGTTGCATCCGACGCTTCGTGTGGAGAGATACTCCACACCGGCGCGGCTCAGTGCGCTGAGTGTGGCACGGGTGACGTGCGTCTTGTGGCCGATGCTGATGTATCGGTTCCCGACTGCCAGGTCGATATTGGCTTCAGATACCGCTTCCTTTGTGATGGTTGGCGCCATGCCAAAGCGAGGCGCCATTTCTCGGAATAGAAGGGCCTCGTCCTGCTCGCACCCATAGACTGTGATTCCCGTTGCCGAGACAGCCCGTGAGGGCGACGCTGGCGCTCGGGTGCGGCACGCCGCTGCTCGTGTTGGTCCGCTGGAACTCATGCCTTCCAGTCAAGAGAGCGTGGTGTTGCCAGCGCGTATGCATTTTTTGATACGCCGACGATACGTTGCCGGCCAACACCCTGCGCGAGCATGGATGCGGCTGGTCGGCCGCGCTGGCTTCGCCCGTGGGATCGACCGGAGCTCTGCGGGCGACACGCAACGTGTTGTGCATTCGCCTCGCCGGCACCTCTACGGGCTGGGGACTCGTCCTTGAAGATCAGGACGAGCATCGTCCTGCGCCTGTAGCGGCCGGCAACATACATATCGTCGACGTATCGAAAACTGCATACGCGCCGGCAACACCACGCTCTCTTGACTGGAAGGCATGAGTTCCAGCGAATCAGCCTCTGCCATCCTCTACTTCGCCAGCCCGCCCCCGATCGCCAGCACAGCGACCGGACGGTTGTTGATGTGCTTCGCCGATCCTTGCGTGGTCCGGGCATGATCCCGCTCAGCCTCGGTGAGATCGCCACAGTTGTCGGCGGGACGGTCGAGGGCGACGGCGCCGTGACAGTGACCGCGCCGGCCGTGCTCGACGGCCGGCAGGCCGAGCCGGGCGGCCTCTTCGTGGCCTTCGCCGGCGAACACGTCGACGGCCACGACTACGCCATCCAGGCCGGCCGGGCCGGCGCGGTGGCCGTGCTCGGCTCCCGGCCCACGGCGCTACCGACCGTCGTGGTCGAGGACGCCAAGGCCGCGTTGCAGGCGCTCGCCACCCACGTCGTGGCACGGCTGCGCGACGGGCTGACTGTCGTCGGGGTGACCGGATCCCGCGGCAAGACCAGCACCAAGGACCTGCTGGCGGCCGTGTTGTCGAGCGCCGCGCCGACGATCGCCACGATCGGCTCGCTCAACAACGACCTCGGCGTGCCGCTCACCATGCTGCGTTCCAACGCGGCCACCCGGTTCCTCGTCCTTGAGATGGGAGTCCGCCGCATCGGCGACATCTCCAAACTCACCGGCCTGGTCGCGCCCGACGTCGGTGTCGTCCTCAACGTCGGCCAGGCCCACCTCAGCCATCTCGGGTCGCGCGAGGCAACCGCCCAGGCCAAGGGTGAGCTGGTGCAGGGTCTGGCGCCCGGCGGCACCGCGGTCCTGAGCGCCGACGATCCCCGGGTGGTCGCGATGCGCTCGCTCACCGACTGCCCGGTGCTGACGTTCGGCCAGGCGGAACACGCCGACGTTCGCGTACTCGACGTAGTCCTTGACCGGCTCGCCCGGCCGTCCTTCACACTGCGGACCGCCGCCACCTCGGCTCGCGTCGGGCTGCCGCTCGTGGGCACTCACCAGACGCTCAACGCGTCGGCTGCCGCGGCGGCAGGGCTGGCGGCCGGCGTTCCCCTCGATGGGGCCGCGGCAGCGCTGCCCACGGTCTCGCTGTCGAAGTGGCGCTTGGAACTACGTGACCTCGTCGGCGGCGCAACGCTGCTCAACGACTCCTTCAACGCCGACCCCGACTCGACCCGCGCCGCCCTGGACGCGCTGGCGGCAATCGAGGGCGGGCGCCGCATCGCCGTCCTCGGCGAAATGCTCGAACTCGGCGACGACAACGAGGCCGAGCACCGCGCCATCGGGGAGTACGCCGCCTCCCGGGCCGACGTGGTGGTCGCGGTCGGCACCCGGCCGCTCGCCGACGGTGCCGGAGAGCGGGCGGTGGCGCTGGCCGACAACGCCGCGGCCGTCGAGTGGCTGCGCGGTCGGCTCACTGCCGGCGATGTGGTGCTCGTCAAGGCCTCCCGCGGGGCGCGCCTCGACAAGGTCGCCGCCGCGCTCGCGTCCGGACCCCACGATGTGCTGGTAGGTCGACCGATGGACGACAGGTAGGAGCGGCTGTGGCTTTTCGGGTACGTGCCATCACGGTGAGCGATCACGCCTCGTCCAACGCGACCCAACCTGCGGTGGCGGCTGCCCGGGTTCAAGACATCGCTGGCGTACCTGCCCGAAGGGCCGGTGATCGACTGGGCCTCGGATGATCTGGCCGGCTGGCTCGACCCATTGGTGGACCACCTGAAGCACTCTGGCACCTTCGCCCTACGCATCGGGTCGACGGCGGTGGCCCGCATCTGGAGTGCTGCGAGCTGCGGGCCCGGGTCGGAGAACACGCCTGGTACAGCTACGGCGCCTCCGCCACGGCCGAACGGGAGGTATGTGGGTCGAACGCCGTGCAGCGGAAGATGATCACTGATGCTCTGGCTGCCGGATGTACGGTCCACGACCTGCGCGGCATCACCGGCGCCGTGGACGACAACTTCCTGCACCTGGGCCTGATCCAGTTCAAGGTCGGCACCGGCGGCGAAGCCTTGGAGTATCTCGGCGAATGGGATCTGCCGCTGAATCGCCTGCTTTGTAAGGCATTCGACGTCTCCATATCCCATCGAGGCTGAGGCGGCCTGTCGGTGGCGGAACTCGGCGGGCGAGACGCGAAGTGGGCGTGGAAGCAGCGACCGGCGTAGTTCGGGCGTGAGCAGGCAGCGGGTTTCCCCGGTGAGATTCGGACGTTCTTCAGGCCTGATCGCCATCTGTTTGTGTGTGCGCTGACGCGGCGGGCAGTTGCACCGTGACGCGGAGCCCGCCGGCGGGGCGGGGGGTGAGGGTGAGGGTTCCGTCGTGTGCCTGGGTGATGGTCTTGACGATGGCCAGGCCGAGGCCGACACCTGCGTGGCTGCTGTGTATGCGTTCGGTGCCGCGCTGGAATGGCTCGGTGAGTGTCGAGACCAGCTGTGAGGTGAGCTTCTCGCCAGTGTTCTCGACAGTGAGCACAACAGTGTCGGGGCGGACGCTGGTATGCACCCATACGGTGCCCTGTTCAGGCAGGTTGTGGCCGATCGCGTTGTGCAGAAGGTTCATGACCATCTGCAGCAGGAGCGCCTGTGAGCCGATGGTGGTGCTCATGTCGCCGGAGGTTTCGATGGTGACGCCATGCTTTTCTGCCAAGGGGAGGAGCGTTTCAGTGGCTTCTTCCGCCAGGAGGGACAGGTCGACGTCTTCCCTGGTGAATGACCGCTGGTTGGCGCGGTTGAGCAGGAGCAGTGCTTCAGTGAGGTCGATGGCTCGGGTGTTGACCACGCGGAGGCGCTCGACAAGCTCACAGGTGTCGCGGTTCGGATCGTTGCGGGTCGCGTCGAGAAGCGTCTGCGTGACCGCCAGCGGGGTGCGCAGTTCGTGAGAGGCATTGGCCGCGAATCGCTGCTGTTCGGCGACGTGGGCTTCGAGCTGCGCGAGCATGGTGTCGAAGGAGTCGGCGAGTTCGCGGAACTCATCTCGGCGGCCCGGTAGGCGGATCCGGTGGGAGAGCGGTCCGTTCGCCACCCTGTGTGTGGCGTCGGTGATGCGTATCAGCGGGGCGAGCATCCGGCCGGCCAGAATCCACCCGCCCACGAGACCGAACACCAGCAGGAACCCCAGCGCCAGGATTCCCGCCGGGACGAAGACGACTGGGCCGAAATTGCTTGGCTTGAAGACGCGTAGGAAGTCGGACCAATCGGGGACGGCCAGGCTGTTCGACCTTCCCCGCAGAAGGAACACCCACACGGCGGCGAGCAGCAATGCGCCCGCGATCACGAGGAACCCGGCATAGCTGAGGGTGAACTTGAGGCGGACGCTCAACCCTTGACGCCTATCCACGCACCGCTCCCCGGTCATCGGCGTCCGGTCCTGCGTCGATGCGGTAACCGACCCCGAGCACGGTGGCGATCAGCCAGGGCTCGCCAAGGCGTTTGCGCAGGGCCGAGACCGTGATGCGCACGGCGTTGGTGAACGGATCGGCGTTCTCATCCCACGCTCGCTCCAGCAACTCTTCTGCGCTGACGGCACCGCCTTCGGCAGCGACGAGGACTTCGAGCACAGCGAACTGCTTCCTGGTCAGCGCGATGTAGCGGCCCTCGCGGTAGACCTCGCGGCGGAACGGATCCACACGTAAGCCTGCGATCTCTCGCACAGGTGGTCTGTTGTGGGCTCGCCTGCGGTCGAGTGCTCTGAGCCTGAGCACGAGTTCGCGGAGTTCGAAGGGCTTGGTGAGGTAGTCGTCGGCGCCGATCTCGAACCCGGTGGCCTTGTCGTCGAGCCGGTCGGCAGCGGTCAGCATGAGGATCGGCATGCCGCTGCCGGAGGCGACGATGTGTTTGGCGATCTCGTCACCGGTAGGTCCGGGGATGTCCCGGTCGAGGACGGCGATGTCGTAAGCGTTGGTGCTCAGCAGTTCCAGAGCGGTATCACCGTCACCGGCGGTGTCGGCCGCGATCGCTTCCAGGCGCAGCCCATCGCGGATCGCCTCTGCCATGTAGGGTTCGTCCTCGACGACTAATACACGCATAGTCCGATGTTACGAGCCGGTACGTATCGTCGGTATATCGAAAACTGGATACGGGCTGGCAACATCACGCCCCCTTGACTGGGGGCATGAACGAGCCACACGTTATCCCGCTTCGGCCCCGTGACCGGCTGTTCACCGTACTTGCGGTGGTGCTCGCCGTGCTCCTGCTCCCCGTTGCGTTCGTCCGCGATCCCGGCCGCGCCCGTGAACTGGCCTGCCACTGGGCGTTGGGGATCCGATTTCCTGCCGAGGATCTCACCGGGCTCACCGACGGTGCCAGGGCGGCGTTCACCGCTGCACGCGCTGAGGCGCTCTGGCGTCATGGGCAGCTCGTCGGCCTCACCTCGGGATACCGCGATCCCCTCGTCCAGCAGCGGTTGTTCGACGAGGAGGTGCGCCGCGTCGGCTCACCGGCCGCGGCCCGGATGCTCGTACTGCCACCGGCGGAATCCAGGCACGTCAAGGGCACCGCGCTGGATGTGCGCCCGTTCGAAGGCGCGCGCTGGCTCGAGGAACACGGTGCCCGCTACGACCTCTACCGCATCTACGACAACGAGTGGTGGCACTTCGAGTACCGCCCGGACGCCGACGTGCCACCAACGACCCAGGAGATCCGCGATGCCCTGCAAGCTCGTTGACGAGGGGCAGCATGCCGGGCGCCTGGAGGGGCGTCTCCAGGCCGCGAGGCAACGTGCCTTCGTCGGACGAAAGGAAGAGCTCGCTGCCTTCGAGGAGGCGCTGTGCACCGGCGGCCGAGTGCTGTTCATTCATGGCCCCGGCGGTGTCGGCAAGTCGGCGCTGCTGGGACGCTTCGCCCAGCGGGCCGCAGCAGCGGATCGCACCGTACTGATGCTGGACGGGCGGAGTCTCGAGGAGTCCCCCGCAGCCTTCGTGGCCGAGGCCAGGGCGGTGCAGCGCCTGCGCGCAGGCCACCGCACACAGCGCCATCGTCCCCGAACCCACGACGCGCGCGACGGCACCCCACCCCGACGCTCTCCCAGAACGCCGCAAGCAACGGGAGCGCGGGCCAGGGGCGGCAGTTCGGATCCAGGAAATGCTCAGCTACCTCGCAGCCGCCCTCCCCTCCGAGGTCGGTGCCGCTGCGCGGCTGCTGGCTCTGCAGTGCGCGCTGCGGGCAACTGTCTCCGGCCGGCTCTGGATGCTGGCAGGGCTACTGCGAGGCCTGCGCATGAATCGTCATTCGTCTCTCTGGCAAGAGCTGGAGCAATCCGGCTGGCTCACGCGTCTGGCTACGAACCCGCCTTGGGCAAAGCAGCGCGGGTTCGCGGTGCAACTTCTCGACGCTGCTGAGGTTCCCCCGCAGCGCGGGAGTGGCTGACTAGCTGGTCAGAGCGGGTTGACGTGGTTTCAGGTTCACTTGTTCGGTCGCTGCCGGGGCGGCGTAGTACTTCTCCTCGAACTCGATCGGGCTGAGGTAGCCCAGTCGTTTCTGGATGCGGCGGGGGTTGTAGAAGCCGTCGATGTACTCGAAGAGCGCGAGGTTCGCTTCGGCTCTGGTGGCGAAGACGCGGCCGCGGATGCACTCGGTCTTGATGACCATCCACAGGTTCTCCGCCAGGGCATTGTCGAACGAGTCGCCGACCGAGCCCATGGACGCCTGGATACCGGCCCTGACCAGGCGTGTTGTGAGCTTCACGGACGTGTATTGACAGCCGTGGTCGGCGTGGTGAATGAGCTCACCGGGGGCGACCTCGCGGCTGGCCAGGGCATACTCCAGCGAGGTGAGGACCAGGTCGGCGTCCGCGCGGGCGGAGGTCTCCCAGGCGACCACCCGGCGGGAGAACGCGTCGCGGATCGCGGACAGCCACAACGGCCCCTCCCCGGTGGAGATCATGGTCAAGTCGGTAACCCACAGCCGGTTCGGCCCATTCGCGGTGAGGTCGCGTTGCACCAGGTCAGGGGCCAGATCGGCGTCCGGGTCACGGCGAGTGAAACCCGTGCCCCGGCGGGGGCTGATCCCGGCCAGGCCGGCCTCCCGCATGAGCCGCTCGACGCGCTTCCTGCCGACGTGGACGCCCTCACGCTTGAGGACGGCGTGCACGCGAGGTGAGCCATAGATCCCGCCGGACTCGTCGTGGACCTGCTGGATCCTGCCCGTCAGCTCGGCGTCCCGGCGGCGCCGTTCGCACGGTTCCTTCTCGGCCTGGCGCCACCGGTAGTAGGTGGAGGAAGGGATGTTCAGTTCCCGGAGTACGGGCTCGACCCCCAGATGCGGGTGCTCGTCAACGAGCGCCGTCACCTGGGCCGGGTCGGGTCGAGCTGGGCCGCGAAAAAAGCCGAGGCCGTCCGCAGGACCTCATTCGCACGCTTGAGCTGGGCATTCTCCTTGCGCAGGGCGGCAAGCTCCTCACGCTCGGCGGTGGTGAGCAGGTCGTCGCGTTCGCCGGCGTCGGCCTCGGCCTGGCGGATCCAGTTGCGCAGGGCCTCGTGGTGCACGCCGAGTTCCTCGGCCATGCGGCGGATCACGGGCTTCGGCTCGGCGGTCCGGTACATCCGGACCGCACGCTCACGCAACTCCAGCGGGTACTTTCTCGGCGCAGGCATCGTCTGGGCTCCTCTCATGAGACCCATCTGACCTTCTGTCACCCATCCCCGCATCTCGGGGGAACCTCAACTTCTCGACGCTGCTGTCCTGACACAGGCCCCTGGGCGCCGGGACCGTGCCCATGCCGCCGACGCAGCGCTGCGCCTGACATCCTGCCCGGCGCTTCGCAGCCTGTCGGCCTCAGAACAGCTCGCCGGACTCGCGCTGGCCACCTACCTCTCCCCCGGCCACGTGCACGGCATCATCGAGGCAGACCGACTCGGGCGCGTGTGCGCAGCAGACACACCTGGCGCCCTGACTGCCACCCTCGACCGGCTGGTTGCCGCCCGGGTAGCGGACGGGTGGTCGTACGACCCGGGATCCGACGACATCACGTGGGTTCTAGGGCCCGCGTTGGCCAGGCGGTACCAGAGCGTGACCGCCGGGAATGACTCTGCGGTCACGTGACGAACTCTCGCAGCATGCGCGTGCAACTCGCCCCCGCCACCAGGTGACCAACCCGCCCCGCCAGCGCTGCCCTCACCCACCAGACCAGCATTCAGGAATCGGGCGTGCGAGCCCCGGGTCCGACCCGTCGAGCCTCGCGACAGCGATCGTGCAGCAGCTCAGAGAGCCATGAGGCGGTGATAGTCCTGGACCTGCTGGGCCAGGTCGTCTTCAGGAATACCGGTCCAAGCGCTCATCTGGGCATAGGGCAGGCCGCTTCCGCGTCCGACCAGCGCGGATCCAGCGGCACGGACCGGGCCGGCCATGAGGTTTCCCCGGTGTGCGGGAGGTGCCGATCAGCTGGTCAGGGCGGGTTGACGGGGTTTCAGGTTCAGTTGTTCGACCGTCACCTGGCCGACGCAATACTTCTCCTCAAACTCGACGGGACTGAGCCAGCCAAGCCGCTGCGGCGGCCGTTGCTGGTCAAGTACGACGCACGACTGTTCGTAAGCGGGTGTGGCCGGTCAAGCGCCTGTGTGGCTGGGGCGAGGGATCCAGCGCATGTCGAGGGCCTCGAGGGCGGCGATCTGCTCAGCTCTGAGCTGGGTTACGTTCCGGCGTCGTTCCGCGATCCAGCGCCCCAGATGGAGGCTCTGGCCGTCCTCCTCATGCAGGTAACCGTAGGGGACGTCGAAGTGTTCGTGGCGGCGCCAGAACATGTAGGCAGCATGCAGGCCCTTGCTGAAGGCACGTTGCGACGCCCCGCGGGGACGGCGCAGCAGATAGGCGAGGGGGTGGCGTTGGCGGGAGTGGTTAGTGGCTTCTTCCTCGGTCGGCGGCAGGTCAGGGACCAAGCTGCGGTTGAGCACGGCCAGTGGCTCCGTGGACAGCGTCAGGACGCATACGTTGCACTCCTTGATGCCTGGGACACCGCGGTGAAGGAATTCCAAGAGGAGATCGACCAGGGAGAGTACTTCGACGAAATAGCGGCGCATGAGGAAGCTCGGATGGGCGACAGCTTCTGGGAGGACCACGAAGAGAGTACGGCGGCCCATGTGGATCGGATCTCTGAAGGTGTGCAGCGTCCCCTGGAGCGGGTGCTGCTTCTCGTCCCGGAGCTTGTGGACAAGGCGTGCATCAACCTTGCCGAGGCGCTGGAGGCCCTGGGATCTTCGGTGCGCTCGAAATCCGGAACCTCGGGCTGGCCCAACTACGACATATATCGCGACATGTACAGGAATGCAGGGAAAGCTCGCAGTGCCTTCCTGGACGCGTCACGCGAATCCATGCGCGCGGCACCACGCCCCGGCCGCTGACCCATCGGACGGCCACGGAGGAGACGGACAGATCCACTCTGCCGCACACTCAATTCGACCTTTCACCGGCTCGCCGTGATCAGCGGTCCGTTCGCCACCTTCACCGGGATCGGACACCCGCCCACACCACACCACTGACCAGCACGAACACCCCACCCTCGTAGCGATCAGCAGCAAACCGACCACCACGCCCCGCAAGAACGACAGTCCTTCATCGGCATCCGCTGTCAGAACCCAGCACCCCGCATCATCGGCCAGGAAACACCACCGAGCCACTGACAAAACGATGACGAACACCCACCGACAAAACGACACCGATCACCACGGTGAAGGTGCTGGGCGAGGGTGTCGATACGGCGAATTGTGATTCCGTCGCGTTCTGCGACGCGCGGGGATCGATGATCGATATCGTGCAAATGGTCGGCCGCGCCCTGCGAATCAAGCCCGGTGAAGGGAAGATCGCTTCTCTAATTGTTCCGGTATTCCTCGCACCGGGTGAAAAGCCAGACGACATGCTGACCTCGGACGCCTACGGAACCCTCGCGAAGGTCCTCTCAGCGCTGCGGGCGCACGACACCGACACGATCGAGAGCCTCGCCGATCCTCGTGTGCGCAGCGGTAGTTGGGTGGTTGAGGAGGGCGAGGAAGGCGAGATGGAGGAGCTGGCGGGTGAGCGGGGACCGAGTGCGCCTGCGCAGGAACTGCTGAAGTTCAGCACGCCCCGGGATCCCGCGTTGCTGGCACGGTTCGTGAAGCTGCGGGTGATCGAGCCGGAGAACACGTTCTGGCGGCGCGGTATCCAGGCATGCGTGCGGTACGTGAAGGAGACCGGGGCGGATCAGCTGCGGGTGCCGTACGACTACGTCACCCCCGACGACTGGGCGCCGGCCGGGTTCCCGCTGGGGACCTGGCTCGCCGACCAGCGGAAGTTCCACAAGGCGGGGAGTCTGGATGCGGGGCGGGTGGAACAGCTCGACGGGCTGGGCATGGTCTGGTCGCACCAGGACGTCGCGTTCGAGGAAGGCCTCACAGCAGCCCGCGCCTGGGCGGCCGTGCACGGGCACCTGCTGCCGCCCGCGACCGCGGTCTGGGACGGATACCCGGTCGGGACCTGGACCAAGAACCAACGCTTCGCCGCCCGGACCGCGGATCAGATTGTGCAGCGGCGGCAGGCCGGCCTCCCCGTCCCTTCCAGTGCGGGTGCCTTGACCGAGGCGCGGCGCGCGGCGCTGGAGGAGATCGACCCGGGCTGGTGCCCGATATGGGACATCGGGTGGCAACGCTGCTTCCGGCTCATCCAGAACCTCCTCCAGGACGGCGGGGCCTTGCCGGTGGTGGTCGGCAAAGTGATCGTGCAGGGCGAGGACCTCGGGCGATGGGTCGCGGCGCAGCGGCTCGGGTGGGAACAGCTCCTTCCCGCACAGCAGTGGCTGCTGGAAAACGTCCTCGGGATCGAACCCGCCGAAGAGGCAGAGCGGCCGGTGAAACGGACGCAAGACGACAAGTGGGCCCTCAACCTGCGTGCGGCACGGCAGTTCCACGCCCGCGAGGGGCACTTGCGGGTACCCCGTAAGCACGTCGAGCAGGTGGGGACGGAAGCGGGCTTGGCGGGCTGTCAGGCGAGCCGACATCGACCAACTCGGCATGCGCTGGTAGAACGGCAGGTCCTGGCACGAGCGGGTTGGCGGGTGGGCCCGAACCACGGGCGTGAGAGGGGCCCACCATCCGCTTGGGTGGCGGGCCGATGGTTATCGCTGGCTCCACCAGGCGAGCCCGGTCACGATGGCACCGCCCGCGTCTCGGCGCGTCTGCCGCTTCATCGGGTCCGGGCCGGGTATTCGCTGACTCATGTCTACTACGAGCAGCAGCCCCTCCTTTCCCTTCTCCGCCTCCTATTCCGTCTCCCTTGCCGTCCCCGCCCGGTTGCGCGGTCTGCTGCACAGCCGCGACCTCGCCCTGTTCCGCAGCGTCGCCGGCCGGCGCTGGCCGGGCGCCGATCAGGTGCTGCCCCGGCTGAGCCGCAGCGCCGATCACGGACTTCTCTGGTTCGGCGCCGCGGCCGGTATGGCGGCACTGGGCAGCAGCACGCGGGCACGCCGGGCGGCGTTGCGCGGGGTCGCGTCGCTGGCCGTCGCCTCGGCCGCGATCAACACCGTCGGCAAGCAGGCGGTGCGCCGGGAGCGGCCGCTACTGGACCTGGTTCCGGTGGTGCGGCAGCTCAAGCGGCAGCCGTTCACTACGTCGTTCCCGTCCGGGCACGCGGCGTCCGCGGCCGCCTTCGCCACGGGTGTCGCCCTTGAGTCGAAGGGCTGGGGCGCGGTCGTCGCCCCGGTCGCGGTGGCCGTGGCCGCCTCCCGCGTCTACACGGGTGTGCACTATCCGGGCGATGTGCTGGCCGGTGTGGCGCTCGGCATAGGGGCGGCGTTCGCGTTGCGCGGGGTCGTACCGACGCGGGGTCAGCTGCCCGCACCGGGCCGTCCGCCGGCGGCGGCTCCGCCGTTGCCCGCCGGCAAGGACCTGGTCGTCGTAGTGAACCAGGAGTCCGGCACCGCCACCGCGACCGCTTCGCTGGTGCGCGAGGCGTTGCCGCTGGCCGAGGTCGTGGAGTGCGCGCCCGACGAGCTGTCCGGGGCGCTGGCCGAGGCTGCGGGCCGGGGCCGGGCGCTGGGGGTCTGCGGGGGTGACGGCACGGTAAATCTGGCGGCGTCTGTCGCGGCGACGCACGGGATGCCGCTCGCCGTCTTTCCTGGCGGAACGCTCAATCACTTTGCGTACGATCTGGGCATCGAGACGGTGCACGACACGGCGGCCGCCCTCACCTCGGGGGGCGCGGTCCGGGTGGACCTGGGCCGGTTCCGGCCCGGTCCCGAGGGGCCGGGCGGGGCGGACGGCTACTTCCTCAACGCGTTCAGCCTGGGGGTCTATCCGGAGCTCGTGCGGACCCGGGAGCGCTGGGCGCCCCGCATCGGCGGCTGGCCCGCCGGAGTCCTCGCGGCCTTCGAAGTACTGCGTGGTCGACGCCCGCTGGCGGCCGAGCTGCAGGGAAAGCGGCGGCCGTTGTGGCTCCTGTTCGTGGGCAACGGGCTCTTCCAGCGGGTGGGGCCCGCTCCCGGACGGCGGCACAACCTGGCGGACGGCCTGCTGGACATCAGAGCGGTCCACGGCGGCCGGACTCCAGGGCTGCGGCTGCTGGCAGCAGCGGTGGCCGGTCCGCTGACCCGCTCCCCCGTCCACGCGGCGGTACGGCGGCACCGAGTACGGATCGCCGGCCTGGCACCGGGGACCCCGTATGCGTACGACGGTGAAGTGGCCTATTCAGGAACGGAGTTGACGATCGACAAGCTGACAGAAGCGCTCACGGTCTACTGCCCCATGCCCCTGTGACAGAGAGACCGGGGCGGACGGCATGGGAAGTTGTCGTCTCCCACCGGGCGGAGACAGCCATGGCCAAGGTAGTCACCCACAGCTTGCTGTCGCTGTAGGAGGCGGTGCCGTCCGCGAACTGCGCAAGGCTGGTGGAGCCGCCCCGGTGCATGGAGCTACTCAGATAGATGAGTCGGGACGGCTTGTCCATCAGGGCCGTCAGCAGGTAGGGCGCGACCAGGTTGACGGTGGCTGCTTCGGGAGTGTGCATGGTGCCGGCGTTGTGGATGACCGTGTCGAAGCGGCCGAAGGCGTTGGCCTGCCGGGCGAGGCCGGGGATCTCGCCGGTCTCGGCGAGATCCCCGGTCACCACGCCCGCCCACCGGCCCCCTCCCGCTGGCGCGGTGACGCGTGCCGGGGTGCGGGCGTGGACGACCACGTCGTGCCCGTCCTCGGCCAGCGTGGTCGCCGTCGTGTAGCCGATCCCGCTGGAGGCTCCGGTCACCAAGATCAGGGCCATGTGGTCGGGTTCTCCGTCCTTGCGTCGGGGTGGAGGGCACGAGCGGGGCTGTCGGCCCGGTCGTCAGAGGGTAAGCAGGACCTTGGTCGCGCGGCGCTCATCCATCGCCTTGTAACCCTCCGGAGCTTGCTCCAGGGGGAGGGTGAGGTCGAAGACCTTGCCGGAATCGATCTTCTTGTCCCAGATGAGCTGGATCAGCTCAGGCAGGAAGCGGCGCACGGGGGCGGGCCCGCCGAGGGTGTGGATGCCGGCGAAGAACAGCTCGATACCAGGAATCTGAACGTCGTAGTTGACGCCCACATAGCCCAGGTGCCCACCGCCGCGGGTGGAGCCGACGGCCTGCATGAACGACTCCTGTGTGCCCACGGCCTCGATGACCGAGTGTGCGCCGAGGCCGCCGGTGAGCTCCTTGATCTTGGCGATGCCCTCGTCGCCGCGCTCTTCGACGATGTCGGTGGCGCCGTAGTAGCGGGCCAGCTTCTGCCGTTCGGGGTGGCGTGACATCTCGATGATGCGCTCGGCGCCGAGCTGCTTGGCGGCCAGGACTGCCATCAGGCCGACCGCGCCGTCGCCGACGACTGCGACGGTCTTGCCAGGCCCGGCCTCGGCGGCGACGGCTGCGTACCAGCCGGTGCCCAGGACGTCGGAGGCGGCGAGCAGGGCGGGGATCAGTTCGGGGTCGGGCTGTCCGGGGGTGGCGACCAGGGTGCCGTCGGCCAGCGGGATGCGGGCCTTCTCGGCCTGGGTGCCGATGCCTGCGTGGACGAACTCGGCGTGCACGCACTTGGACTGGAAGCCGGCCTGGCAGATCTCGCAGGTGTTGTCGGAGATGACGAAGGAGCCGACGACGAAGTCTCCGGGCTTGACGGTCTTCACCGCGTCACCGACTTCTTCGACCACGCCCACGTACTCGTGGCCCATGAGGGTGTGGTCGGCGGGTTCGATACCGCGGTACGGCCACAGGTCCGAGCCGCAGATGCAGGTCGCGGTCAGCTTCACGATCGCGTCGGTGGGCTCGATGATTTTCGGGTCCTCGCGCTCCTCGACGCGGACGTCGCCGGCGGTGTACATCACTACTCCACGCATCGTGGATCTCCTTGCTTTCATGGTGCGGGTGCCTGGGGGCACCGGTGCGTGTTCAGGAAGGCGCGGCGCAGCCGAGGCTTCCTCGGTTCGGGGGCGTTTGCGGTCGAGCCCGCTCAAAGGGCCGAAGCGTCCGGTGCCGGGCTCGGCATTGCCACCGTCGAGCGGCGGCGCTGGGTGAGGGCAATGGCGAGCGTGGGGATCAGCGTGAGAGCCGCGATGGCGGTGCCGACGGCAGCGGGACCGGTGGCTTGCAGGGGGGACTCGAGAGCGAGGCCGGCGATCCAGGAGCCGACGGCCGTGCCGAGATTGAATGCCGAGACGGTGAGGGCGGAGCCCAGGGTGGGGGCCTGGCCGGCGAAGCGGACGCCGAGGGAGATCAGTACCGGGTTGGCTCCGAGTCCGAACAGCCCCAGCAGGGCGACCAGCACAATCGTGGGCGCGGCGGACCGGGACAGCAGGCACAGCGCCAGGAGCAGGATCGTGGTGGTCGCAGCGGCAGCGATGGCCGTCGCGTGCGGACGGTGGTCTCCCAGGCGGCCGCCCACGAGGAAGCCCGCCAGGGCACCGATGCCGAATCCGACCAGGACCAGCGGCACGAGGCCGGAGGCCAGCCCTGCCCGGTCGGTCAGCAGCGGCGAAATGTAGGAGTACGTCGATAGCACGCCGCCCGTCGTGGTCGCGCAGGCCGCGAGGACCAGCCACATCCGGCCCGAGCGCACCGCGGACAGCTCGGATCGGATCGACACCGCCGTGTGACTCACTTCGTCGTGCGGGACGTGGCGGGCGATGAGCACCATGGCGGCTGCCCCCAGCGCCGCGAGCGCCCAGAACGGGCCACGCCAGCCCATGCCCTGTCCGGCGAAAGCGCCCAGCGGCACGCCGACGACGTTGGCGAGCATCGCGCCGGCACCCACGACGCCCAGGGCGCGGGAGCTCGAGGCGGGGCCCGCAGCACGGGCGGCCACCACGTTGGCCACCGCCCAGAACGCGCCGGTCGCCAACGCGGTCAGGAACCGGGCGGCCAGCAACAGCGAGAAGCTGGAGCCGACGGCGACAATCACGTGCCCGGCCGCGAAGACCCCCAGCGCCAGGATCAGCGTCAGCCTCCGGGGAAGCCGCAACGTCAGCATCGCCATCAGCGGCGCGCCGACGATCATCCCGACCGCGAAGACAGTGATCAACAGACCGGCCTGAGCCAGGCTGACCTGCATGTCACCGGAAATTGCCGGCAGCAGGCCCGCCACCACGAACTCGGTCGTGCCCATCAAGAACGTGCCCAGTGCCAGGACGTGGACGACGAGCGGAAGCCGGGCGGGCGGCTGCCCAGGGCCGGTGCCCTGCAGGGCGTCGGGGGCGTGGAGGGTGTCTCCTCGCGTCGTCATGCTTCATCTCCGCAGCGGGTCGAAATCGGGGTGCACCTCACGAAACCGCTTCTGCCGCAGGCGCGGGAGGCCGGACTTATAGGGGGGACAAGCTCAACCCCCCAGGCCAGGGCCTCGCGCCGTAGCGTGGAGGGCATGGAACGCCTCCCCGACCGCCGCGCGGACATCCGCGACTTCCTCGCCACCCGGCGCGCCAAGATCACCCCGGAGCAGGTCGGACTGCCCATCAGCGGCCGGCGCCGGGTTCCTGGCCTGCGGCGCGAGGAGGTCGCCGTCCTCGCCGGCGTCAGCACCGAGTGGTACACGAGGCTGGAGAAAGGCCACATCAACGGCGTGTCCGAAGACGTCCTCGACGCGGTCGCCCGTGCGCTCCAGCTGGACGACGACGAACGCACCTACCTGTTCGACCTGGCCCGTACCGCACAACCGTCCAGCCGCACCCCCCGCCGCCGCAAGGCCGTCGACGTGCCGCCCCGCGTCCAGTGGCTGCTCGATTCCATGACACTGTCCGCGGCCTTCGTCACCAACGGTCGCCTCGACATCGTCGCCACCAACGCCCTGGCCCGCGCCCTGTTCGCGCCACTGTTCGAAAGCGAGACCACCGACGCTCGAGGACAGCCGAACTTCGCCCGCTACTGGTTCCTCGACCGAGAGGCTCCCGACTTCGTCGCCGACTGGGACGGCGCCCTTGCCGCCACCGTCGCCCTGCTGCGTGCCGAGGCGGGGCGCTACCCACACGACAAGGCACTGCGCGAACTGATCGGTGAACTGTGCACGGTGAGCACCGAGTTCCGCACTCGTTGGGCCGCCCACGACGTGCGCATCCACCATGGCGGGATCAAACAGTTCCAGCACCCTGAAGCCGGGAGCGTCGAGCTCGTCTACCAGCCGCTGGACCTGCCCATTTCCCCACGCGAGGTCCACTCGCTCACCATCTACACGGCCGAGCCGGGCACCCCCAACGAGGACCGGCTCAAACTACTCGCAAGCTGGGCAGCGACCAAGTCCAAAGAGACGAGCACTACCGGGGGGCAGGCCCCCTGAACCCCGAACGCCGACCAGAACCTCACAGCAGCGAAGCCGGGGCGAGCCGGGCAGGCAAGACGCCCGGGCCCATCAGCCCAGCAGCGGCCTCCGGTCGCCCCCCATGGCGGCCGGTGGTTGATGACAGGTGTGGGCTCTCCTGGTTAGTGGCACTGGACAGCCGTCTGAACAGCAGTCCTAGGTGGGAGGGGTCAGCTACGCCTGCTGGTCGGTTGCTGTCGGGTTCGCGTTCTGCTGCGGGTCCTCGATGGCTGCCTGGACACACGCGGGCTTGCCCAGGGTGCCTTGGGCTTGCCCGCGACTACCGGCGTCGTTTGAACAGGCCGCGGTTCTTCTTCGCCTCCGCTTCGGCCGCCTCGCGCGCGGCTGCCTCTTCGGCCTGGCGCCGCGCGACGCGGTCGGCTTCCGCGCGGCCGGCCGCCTCCTGCTCGCACGGCCCGCACAGGTCGTGTCCCTCGCTGCGCCACGTGGACTGCCGGATCGACTGCCAACGGTCGTCGGTGAACTTCGCTCCGCAGCGCGTGCACACCGGCCGCTGTGCCTCCCGCTCCGCGGCCTCACGCTCCGCCCGGCGGCGGGCCTGCTCCCGCTGGACCGCGTACAGCCGGTCGCCGTCAGGGTTGTCCCTGACAGCGGCGGCCCGTGTCTGGACCGCGCTCCCGCCGTGGCGTGCCAGGACGGCGGCGGCGAGCGGGGCCCGGCAGTGGCCGCCCTTGCAGACCGTCAGGATCCTCCGGGGCCTGGAGCCCTCGCCGCTCACCGGGGCTGTACCTTCTCGACCTCGATGGCCAGGAAGCCGAGGGCTTCCTTCTCGGCGGGGAAGATCCAGTCCGAGGCGTACGATTCGAAACTGGACATCGACTTCACGGTGCTCAGAGGCGATGCCCCGACGAGCGAGAGGTACTCGCCGGCCGCCTGACACCGTCCAGGAGAGCGCCCTGGTCACGGCTATGACTTCGTGCGGCCTGCTGAGGCTTGCTGAGTGTCCGCGCCGGAGCTGGCATCTTGCCGCTGGGTCTCCTGGGGGCCGTGCCAGTCCAGGCACATCACGGTGGCATCGTCTTCGAGCCGGCCGCCAGCGGCGTCCAGGACTGCGGACGTCAGCGTCAGTACGGTCTCCCGCGGATGCAGGTCCCGGGTGCGCTCCACCAGGGCGAGCAGGTCGACATTCTCCCCATGACGTTCGAGCATGCCGTCGGTCAACATGAGCAGACGGTCGCCGGGGCGCAGATCAATGTCCTGAACGCGGTAGGGGTGGGGGGCGGGCACGGACAGGCCGAAGGGATGGTCTACCTCGCAGGTGATCACCTCCAGAGCCCCCTCGCGCATGCGCAGCGGCCAGGGGTGGCCGGCGTTGACGAACTGGGCCTGCCCGGTGTGGAGGTTGATGCGCAGTAGCTGCCCGGTGGCGTGGCCGTGGCCGTGGTCGGCCAGAGCCTGGTCGGCCCGGTGGGCTTGCTCGGCCAGGTCGGTTCCTGCGCGGCGGGCGCTGCGCAGGGCGCTCACCAAGACCGTGGCGGCCAAGGCGGCGTCGATGTTGTGGCCCATGGGGTCGGTCACCGACAGGTGCAGGGTGTCGCGGTCCAGGGCGTAGTCGAAGGTGTCGCCGCTGAGGTCTTCGGAGGGCTCCAGGCTCCCGCACAGCGTGAACTGTGCAGCCTCGCACGACAGTGACATGGGCAGCAGCTGGTACTGGATTTCTGCAGCCAAGGTGGAAGGCCTGGAACGTTTGCCCCAGGTGTAGAGATCGGTGAACCGCCCGTTGGCGATCACGATGTAGGCCAGGATGTGGGCGGCTTCCCTGATCGCATCGAGGAAGTCCTCGCCGGGGTCGGCCGGCAGGAGCAATTCCAGCAGCCCGATAGCATCCCCTCGGTTGGTGACCGGCGCGATCACCCGCTGTTCCTGACCGGTCGCCTTCTGATACAGCTGCTGGGTACGGATCACCTGCTCGTAGACGCTGCCGGACAGGGGGACCCGCTCCGCTTCCCGCCCCACGGTGCCGGCGACGGACAGCCGCGCCACCGCCTTCCCCGTCAGGTCCACGATGAGGAAAGAGACCTTCGTAGCTTTAAAACGCCGCCGCAGGTCCTCCGCGACCACATCGACGGCCTCCACCGGCGCCGCCGTCTCCGCAGCCGCCAGCAACCGGGGAAGTTCGCTGTGCTCAGCACTCACGACCACGCTCCCTACCAGCGCCCCTCATATCAGCTTGGGAACCGCCACGGGGAGTGTCAATCTGTGACCAGTAACAGTAAAGACCGCCCCGGCCTCGTCCAGGCGCGATCAACATCCCGAAGCGCAACAAGACGCCCTGAAAGCCGCAGGGCGCGGGAGAACGGGGAAGCACGGCCGGCCGCCCCGTCCCCTCGGCGGCCGGCGCGATGACCGAAACGCGGCGGGACGAGCTGGACGCGATCGATCCGGGATGGTGCCCGGCATGGGACACCACGTGGCAGCGCTGCTACCGCCTCGTCCAGAACCACGTCCAGGCCGGCGGCACACCCCCCGAGGCTGCGGGCGACGTCGTCGTCCAGGGCGAAGACCTCGGACGCTGGGTGAACACGCAGCGGTTCGGGTGGGAACAGCTCCTGCCCGTACAGCAGTGGACCCTGGAGAACACCCTCACAATCACACCAGCCCAGGAAGACGAACGGCCAGTGAAGCAGACGCAGGACATCAAGTGGGCGGTCAGCCTGGCGGCGGCACGGGCCTGCGGCCACGGCGGCCTGGATGGCGGCCAGGGCGTGGGCGACGTCGAGCAGCCGGGACGCCTGTGACCGGCTGACGCCGGGCCCACCCCTCTTGGAGCTCCCGCCCCGCTGACCACGTATTCCTCACTCAGTGACCAGCCAATCCTCACTGCTTGTCCAGCACCAGCGCCCGGCCATCACTGCTCAACACCCCATAGAAACACCCGAACCGGCCCGGACCACAGCGCCCAAGACCGGACACCTGAGGTTCCCCCGGTGTGCGGGAGGTGCTGATCAGCTGGTCAGGGCGGGTTGACGGACTTTCAGGTTCGTTCGTTCGGCCGTTGCCTGGTCGGCGTAGTGCTTCTCCTCGAACTCGACCGGGCTGAGGTAGCCGAGTCGTTTCTGGATGCGCCGGGAGTTATAGAAGCCGTCGATGTACTCGAATAGTGCGAGGTTCGCCTCGGCTCGGGTAGCAAAGACGCGCCCGCGGATGCACTCCGTCTTGATCAGTATCCACAAATTCTCCGCGAGAGCGTTATCGTACGAGTCCCCGACCGAGCCCATGGACGCGTGAACTCCCGCCCGTACCAAGCGAGTTGTGAGCTTCACAGACGTGTACTGACAGCCGTGGTCGGCGTGGTGGACGAGTGTGCCGGGCTCGACCTCGCGGGAGGCGAGGGCGTACTCGAGGGTGGTCAGGACCAGGTCGGCGTCCGCGCAGGCGGAGGTCTCCCAGGCCACCACCCGGCGGGAGAACGCGTCCCGGATCGTCGACAGCCACAAGGGCCCCTCACTGGTCGCAATCATCGTGAGGTCGGTGACCCACAGCCGGTTCGGCGCGGGCGCCGTGAAGTCGCGCCCGACCAGGTCCGGGGCGAGCGTGGCCTTGGGATCGCGGCGCGTGAAGCTGCCCCGGCGCGGGCTGACGCCCGCGATGCCGGCCTCGCGCATCAGGCGCTCGACCCGTTTGCGGCCCACGTGCACGCCTTCGCGCTTCAACATCGCGTGGACGCGCGGCGAGCCGTAGATCCCGCCCGAGTCGGCGTGGATCTGCCGGATCTGCTCGGTCAGCTCCGCGTCCTGGACGCGGTCGCACGGCTCGCGCTCGGCACGGCGCCAGCGGTAGTACGTCGAGGAGGCGATGGAAAGCTCCCGGAGTACGCACTCGACCCCCAGGCCGGGGTGCTCGTCAACGAGCGCCGTCACCTGGGCCGGGTCGGGTCGAGCTGCGCCGCGAAAAACGCCGAGGCCGTCCGCAGAACCTCGTTCGCCCGCTTGAGCTGGGCATTCTCCCTGCGCAGCGCGGCGAGTTCGGCGCGTTCATCGGTGGTGAGCCGGTCATCCCGCTCGCCGGCGTCCGCCTCGGCCTGGCGGATCCAGCCGCGCAGGGCCTCCGGATGCACACCGAGGTCGGCGGCGAGCTTCTTGATCTGCGGCCTCGGGTCGGAGGTGCGATACATCCGCACCGCACGCTCACGCAACTCCAGCGAGTACTTCCTGGGGGCAGCCATGGTCGATGTTCCTCTCATGAGTCCCATCTGACCCCCTGTCAACCCACTCCGCATCTCGGGGGAACCTCAACCAGACTGAGAACCATCCCGGACACAGAAGCGAGTACTCCCACGTCGTGCAGCCGTCCGAGTACATCGGTCCGCCGCCCGGGGAAGGCGAGGAAGAATCCCGTCTGCTGCTCCGTTTTGCTGCTCCTCGTGACCCGGTGATGGTCGCGGACTGGGTGTCCTTCAACGTGATCGACACGGAGAAGCAGGACTGGGCGCGCGGCTGGGCGTCGCTCAAGACGTTCGCGGAGCGTGAGCTTCACGCCCGGGTGCCGTACGGGCACAAGGAGGGCGCGTATCCCCTCGGGCAGTGGATCGCGGAGCAGCGACGGGCTTACGGGGCGGGGCAGATGACCGGCCTGCGCGCCCGGCGGCTGGAGAAACTGGGCATGGTCTGGTCGCCGGCTGATGAGTGCGTTGTGGCAAACCGGATCTCGTTCGAGGTGTGCGGCGCGGGTGGCCATCTGGACAGAGTTACGGGTGCGGCCGCGGGCATGAAAGAACGGGCCCCTTGGTAGTGACGCGGTTACGACACCCAGCACGACCAAGGAAGCCCGTTGTCCGACCAGTTGAGCAGTATCTCTGTGGCCGAGTCCACCGCGGTCACCCCTGGGTGTGACTGCTACGTGCACCGGTTCGGTTCGATCGCTCCGGGGCGGCGGGCGCGGTGCTGTCCGAGTGACATGACGGATGCGGAGTGGGCCGAGGTCCGCTCCGCGATGCCGGTGCCGGCCTGGCTCCGCAGGCAGGGTGGGCGCCCCGAGGCGTACTGCCACCGCGAGATGCTCGACGCCGTGCGCTACCTCGTCGACAACGGCGTCAAGTGGTTGGCCCTGCCGGTCGACTTTCCGTACTGGCGGGCCGTCTACGACTTCTTTCGCCGCTGGCGGACCTACGACTACGTGCGTGAGCTGCACGAACGCCTGCGTCGCACGGCCAGGGAACGCAAGGGCCGAAACACCGAGCCCAGTGCCGGGATCACCGACAGTCAGTCGGTGGACGCCTCCGAAACCGTCAGCGAGGACAGTCGCGGATACGACGGCGGGAAATCACGTGACGGGCGTAAGCGCCACATCCTGACCGACACCGAGGGCCTGCTCCTGGAGGTGACCGTGACCACGGCCGATGTCCACGACTCAAAAGCCGCCCCCGCGCTGCTGGAGACGTTCATGACCGATCCGGGTCGGCTGCTGAAATTGGTGTGGGTCGACAGCGCCTACCAGGGCCCGGCCCTGGCGAAGGCGTTCGCCCGCCACGGGGTCCGGATCGAGGTCGTGCGCCGATCCGACGGACAACGCGGATTTGTCGTACTGGCCCGCAGGTGGGTGGTGGAAAGAACGCTGAGCTGGCTCTCGCGATCACGCCGCCTCAACCGCGACCACGAACGCCGGGCCGATCACCACACCCAGATGGTGTGGTGGGCCGCCGTGATCAGGCTGTCCCGGCGCCTGGCCGGAGACGCCCCGCGCTGGCCGGAGAAGCGTCCCGACCGACTGCCCACGCGGGCATGAACCGTCCGTTCTTCTCCCGCAGCAGCCAGCCCCGCTTCTCCAGCGCATAGGCACGGTGACGGACCTTCTCCACCTCGTTCTTGATCTCCGTCTCCCGGCCCACCGCCCGCGCCAGTTCCACCCCGCTCACCGGCCCCGACGCGGCCGCCACCGCGGCGAACACCTCCCGATACAGGCCACTGAGCACCTCCTCACCCATACCCGACCGCCACACCGGTGGCCGCTCGTCATACCCCGCCCCCGCACCAGAGCCGCTCGACCCCACAGCGGCAGCCACCTCACCACCAGACGGCACGGAAGCCGGCGTATTCACCGCGCTCTCCTCGGCCAGCATCGACACGAGCTCCTCCCGCCCCACCCGAGCCCGATCGACACGCTCCCGCGCGGCATTCACCTCCGCCTGAGCCTGCTCCAGGACCTCCGTCCAGGACTCCAGATCCTGCCTCGCCCGCGCCTCACGCCGTTCCATCAACCCCAGCACCGACGGCATCGCATCCTCCTCGATCAACAACAAGCCGTCCGCTGCCTGCCCCTACCCCTCCACGGTCATGCTCTGAGCACGAAGAAGCCCCCGCTCATCGAACAGGGACTCCCTTTGCCACAACGCACTGAGCCTGCTCGACCGCCAGGTGGAGCTTGGTCGTCAGCCCGCCCCGGGAGCGTCCGAGCCCATGGTCATCGGGCTCGGTGAAGACACCGCCTGGCCGTTCGACCTGCAGATCCCCCTTTTACGGGCACCCGCCGCATGCTGGTGGGCGCGGGCGACGGTCGAGTCCACCGAGACGTCCCAGGTGATCAGTCCCTCGGCATCGGCCCGGGCCTGCAGCTGCTCGAAGACGCGGTGCCAGGTGCCGTCCCGCTGCCAGCGCCGGAACAGGCCATAGACCGTCTCCCACGGGCCGTACCGCTCGGGCACATCCCGCCACGGAGCACCAGCGCGGGTGCGCCAGCGTATGCCGTCTATCAGCTGCCGCTTGGTGTGCACCGGCGGCCGTCCAGGCTTCTTCCCGACCGGGAGCAGCGGCTCCAGCTTCGCCCACTGCGCATTCGTCAGATCATGCCTTCCCACGAAGTGGATCTTGACACATCAAGATCCACTTCTGAAACGCACCCTAGTCTTCTGAGTCAGGAATTCTGTTCAGATAGCTGGCGAGGCGTTCGAGGATCTCTTCTGCGGTCTTGGTCCAGACGTAGGGCCTGGGGTCGGTGTTCCACGCGGCGATCCAGGTCCGGATGTCCTTCTCCAGGGCCTGGACAGATCTGTGGACGCCTCGCCGTATCTGCTTGTTCGTCAGCTCGGCGAACCATCGCTCCACCAGGTTGAGCCAGGACGATCCGGTGGGTGTGAAGTGCAGGTGGAACCGTGGGTGTGCCAGCAGCCAGGTCTTGATCGCCGGGGTCTTGTGGGTGGCGTAGTTGTCCAGCACCAGGTGGACCTCGAGGCCGGCCGGGACTTCCTTGTCGAGCTTGATGAGGAACTTCTTGAACTCCTCGGCGCGGTGGCGGCGGTGCAGGGAACCGATCACCTTGCCGGTGGCGACCTCCAGAGCGGCGAACAGGGTGGTGGTGCCGGCGCGTACGTAGTCGTGGGTGGTCCGCTGCGGAACCCCGGGCATCATCGGCAGCACCGGCTGAGAGCGGTCCAGGGCCTGGATCTGCGACTTCTCGTCGACGCAGAACACCAAAGCTCTCTCAGGCGGGTCCAGGTAGAGGCCGACGACGTCGTGGACCTTGTCGATGAAGTACGGATCCGTCGACAGCTTGAACGTCTCCGAGCGGTGCGGCTGCAGGCCGAACGCCCGCCAGATCCGCGACACGGTCGACTGCGACAGGCCCAGTTCCTTCGCCATCGAACGCGTCGACCAGTGGGTTGCGTTCTTCGGCGTGGACTCCAGTGTTCTGGTGACCAGCGCGGCCACCTGCTCGTCCGTCACTGTCCGCGGGCCACCCGGACGCGGCATGTCACCCAGCCCGGCGATTCGATACTGCACGAACCGGGCCCGCCAGCGGCCCACCGCGTGGGGTGTGGAACCGAGTTGAGCGGCCACGTCCTTGTTCGAGGCACCTTGGGCGCAGGCCAGGATGATCCGACACCGCAGGGCCCACGCCTGCGGTGTCGAACGGCGCCGCACCCACCCCTCGAGAGCGGCCCGCTCCTCGTCCGACAACGTCAACTCGGCCTTCGGCCGCCCCGTCCGTGCCATAGGGCAAGCCTACACATCTGAACAGAATTCCTGACTCAGAAGACTAGCGCATCGTGATATCTCTGGCCGCTAGGATCTCCGGCCCCTCAGGGATCATGTGCTTCAGCGCCCGCCCCCCGGTGAAGAGCTTGAGGTTCGGCAGCAGATCGAGATCGTCGAGGCTGTGCAGGTCGAAGAGGTCGTCCTCGCCGTCCCAGACCGGAGCGCACTCAATGAAGACCTGGTGCCCGCCGTCGAACGTCAACTCGTCCACCGTGGCGAGCAGTTCGGCCGGGATCTCGAGCGCCTCGAAGTAGGCGCGGGCCTCGTCGAGGACGGTGTACTCCAGTTCATTCTCCTCGACGTAGGTTTCGAGGTCCTCGACACCGCGCGCCCGCATGTGTTCCTCGATGCTGAAGGCCGGGGTCAGCGTCTCGTCCCAGTACATGAGCTTCTCGACGACGAGGAGCTTGAAGTTGAAATCACGGAATACGGTCATGGCTCATGCATATCAGCAGGCGCTGACAGCCTCCTCCATCCCGCGGACGACGGAGCCCGGGTGATCTCCCTGCACGCCCCTCGCCTGCCGCCCGATCCACGCCAGGCACTCCCCGACATGACCAAGTACGACCGGCTGTTGAGCCCGGTCACCGGCCGCGGCAGCGGCCAGAGCCACAGGACGCAGGATGTCGCTGCCCGGCGACCCGGAGGACATGCTCATCGATGAGGCATGCCGGAAGCTTCGGCTGCCGGCGTTCCGCGAGCGGTTCATCGACCTGGCCTCGACCGCCCGGCGCGAACAGGCCACCTACAAGCAGTTCCTGTTGGACCTGCTGCAGGTCGAACTCGCCGACCGGGACCTTCGCCGCCAGCAGCGGCTGCTGCGGCTGGCCGTTCCCGCGTCCCAAGCGGCTGGAGGACTTCGATTTCGCGAAGAACCCCAATGTCACCCCGGAAGTCGTCGCGGACCTGAAGTCCCCGACCTGGGTGCGCGAGGGCCGCCCGGCGGTGCTGATCGGCGACAGCGGCACCGGCAAGTCCCACTTGCTGATCGGTATCGGCACCGCGACAGCAAGATCGATCTTCTCTGCCTGGACGAGTTCGGATATCTCAACCTGGACCGCAAGGGCGCGAAGCTGCTGTTCCAGATCTTCACCGAGCGCGAGGAACGCAAGGCCACCGCAGTCGCCACGAACTCGCCGTTCACCGAGTGGGACAAGATCTTCGACGACGCCCGCCTCTGCGCGGCCATCGCCGACCGGATCACCTTCCGCTGCACGCTGATCCAGACCGGGACCGAGTCCTACCGCCTTCAGACCACCCGGAATCCCTCTTCCCGAACCCGGACTGAGCTTGTCACCTAACCTCGGCTGGTTGCAGAACGTCATATGCGTGATCGAAGTCTCGAGGGATTCTGTGTTGGAGCTGGTGTCGGATGACGATTCGCTGGGCGGCATGCGTCCGGTCCTTGACAGAGATGAGGCCGTCTCGGGCTACGAGCCCCAGGAGGGTTTCCCGGACCGCTGCTGGGTCCTGCACGCCGTCACAGTGAGGGGGAACGAGCTCGCTGGAACGACGTGCTGGCGCACGTCGGCAAACGCCTGGAGGACTGGCAGTTCACTCCCTCCTTCAGGGTCTTTGAGGGGCTGGACCTGCCCGAAGACCTTGAGAGGCCGGACATTGGGGAGATCGACCGCGACAGTTTGACTCACCTGGTCGAGATCCTCGCCCGCCACAGCCCAGAAGGCCATCGCACGGAGTGCTACTGGGCCCAGGCGGCGATCGAGGACATCGGCCGGCCGATCCCGGCCCGCCGGGGCCGACTGGATGAGGCACTGGCTCACCACGATGCCAGCACATGGCCCGACCGAAGCACAGGCATCCAGTTCCCCGCGCACTGGTGGCCCGTGGAGGGTTCCTGGTTCGTCCTGACCGACTGGGACCTGAGCGCCACGGAGGTGTTCGGGCCTGCGGCCCTGATTGCCGATCTTCTCGCCGATGACAGGCTGGACGCCGTGCGTCACCCGAGCATTGCCGAGGTGCAGGGCAACTCCGCGCAATGGCGCGAGCGGGCAAACTGACCCCTGACGCATTACTGACACACCACCGCGGCCCCGGTGGGCCGGCCGCTACCGAGCACACGGCCCGGCAGGAATGGAGGACCGCTCCAGCTGCCCGCATCACCAGCCCCTGCGCACCCCGTCGCCGTCGAGGAACAGGTCATCCGTCTGCGGCGCGAACACCGCATCGGCCCGCTGCGGCTGGCACTGATCTTCGCGGCCACCGTGGCGCTTTCCGGAATGGCCGCCTCGGTGCTGTGCTTGCCCTGCTTCAGAGCTGTGGCGAGTTCTGCCAGTGCCGCCGGGCGGAGGGCGTCCTCTTTTCTTGTGAGGCCGACGGCCAGGCGCAGGACAGCGATCGCTTCGGCTGGCTCGTCGTCGCCTGGACCGAGGGCAGCGGTCTTCACCAGGCAACGACCGAGGGCGATCAGGCTTGAGCAATGCAGTTCGGAGCCGTCCGGCGCGCGATCGACGACCTCCCGAAGCTGGTCTGCCGCCTCGGTGAGGACGGCGCCGTCGGAGGTGAGTTCCCCCAGCATGGCGAGTGCGGCCGCGACGTTGGAGAGGCGAAGCGCGCGCATGGGGCTGTTCTCGGGGGTGAGTTCGACGGCCTCCCGCCCACGCTCGATGGCCTCGTTGCCAATCTCGACGTCTCCGTCCAATTCGGCCTTCGCGGCGAGCAGCGAGGCCAGATTCGACTTGATCCGCACTCGATCGTGGTGGCGCTCGGAAATCGTCGTGTCGAGCCGCCGGTGCACCGCGATCGCTTCCGGCATATTTGTATCCCGCACTCTGCGCCCATGACCGACGTCTTCGAGCACACCCCGCAGGTCTGGAATGCCGCGCAGCTTCGCGACGCGCTCAAAGGCCTGCCCGATGACGCGCCCATCCACATCGGCGTGGCAGGCGATCCCTGCGACTTCGGCGGATAGCGGGACTTCGTTCTCGTGGACGCGCATCAGGTTGAGAACTGGTGGCCGGCCACGTCCACGGCGCCGGAACGTACCGAGACAGCGGAGGCGCTGACGCTGTTCGCCGACTGGGAGCCGGGCGCCTACGACCGTCTGGACTGAACCGGAACCCACCGCGGCGCCTCGCCCAGGTGTCAGGTGGGGTTCAGCGGAGTGATACCGGTACCCGCGTACAGCTCGGGTTCCAGCGACAGGACCGTGAGCGGCTCCCCTGCATTCACCGCGTGCCAGGCGATCGCAGCCGCGTGCGCCACCGGCCAGTCCACGTTCCTCCAGTCCATCGCGCCCACCGCGTGGGCCGCGGTGAACGGGACGTTCTCCGCGAACCGCAAGGACGCCGCATGCCGGCCCGCACCCGTGACCTGCCGCTCCGCAGCAAGAACCGACAGCGACGGGACGATGACGCGGCCGGTACCACGCGAGGCTTCGATGTACAGGCCGGTGAAGAAGGGATCCGCACGACACAGAGCAGCCAGAGCAGTGTGGTCCAAGACGACCGTCAGGTTCACGCGGCAGCGCCGCCCTGATGCGCGCGGATCCTCGCCCAGGCATCCTGCCCGACTTGCTGGACCTGCTCGGTGTACTCGATACCGAGCTCACGGGCAGCCTCAACAGCACGCTGCTCACGCTCGGCTTCCGTGAGCTCGCGACCGGCGAGCTCTTCCAGCAGCTCGGTGATGGTGGTGCCGCGCTCGTCGGCGAGAACCCGCAGCCGGTCGCGTACTTCCTCGCTGGTCTTGATGCTCGTCGGTTTGCTCACCCCATGAGTTCTACCGCCGGTAGAACTCATGGGGTGAGTACCGTCGGTCCACCGGGTTCCGGCCACCGACCACACCAAGATGACGGCACCCTTACCTCATCCGGATCACGGTGAGGGTGCCGTGCCGGGCGGACCCGGCCAGCACCTCCACGACCAGTTCCGTCTCCGCCGACGAGACGTGCGCCGGGGACGAGCTATGCACCGTCGTTGCCATCGCGCAGGGAATGGATCACGCTCTGCAGGATTCGGAACGCGCCTGACTGCTCGGTCTCGGTCATGCCGGCCAGCATTCTGACCTCGACGGACCGGACCGCTACGGTCGCCTTCTCGAGGCTCCGTCGGCCGCGAGGCGTGAGCCGCGTGGGAAGAACCTTCCCGACGGGTGCCTCCGCGGGCCTGGTCACGTAGCCGTCTCGTTCCAGGGCCTGGAGCAGCACGTTCATCGACTGCCGTGTCACGAACGCGCCACGCGCGAGCTCGGAGTTCGACAAGCCCGGCCGTTGAGCCAGCAGCTCGAGGCAGGAGTAGTGCGTCACGCTCATCCCGAGCGGCCGCAGCACCTCCTCCATGGCTGCGCGGAGGGCGCTCGACGCCTCTTTCAGCAGGTAGCCCAGTGACGTCTCCAGGTCGACGCCGACACCGTCTTGATTCATGTCAGCATTCTGACATAGATTGACCTGTGTCAGAATACTGACACGTAAAGAAGGAGCATCGTCATGCCCGCCACCGGCCCCGACTTCATCTCGCTCCAGGCGCGCGACCTCGACGCTTCGCAGGCGTTTTACGAGCAGTACCTCGGCCTCGTCCGCTCGCAGGCCGGACCTCCGCACGCCGTCGTCTTCGAGACGAAGCCGATCGCGTTCGCACTCCGCGACGTCGTTCCCGGCACCGATCTCGCATCCGTTGCTCAGCCCGGCATCGGTGCCGCGATCTGGCTCCACGCCACCGACGTCCAGACCATCCACGATGCTCTCGTCGCCGACGGTCACACCATCGTCTCCGCACCAATCGACGGCCCCTTCGGCCGGACATTCACCTTCGCCGACCCCGACGGCTACCAGGTCACTCTCCACGACCGCGCCTGATCGGCCAAACACCACCGCACGATCACCGATCACCAATCCCCGAGGACCGCGGTTGCACCCTAATTAGCTAAGAACCCACAGGAGCCGACGGGGGCGGGGGTACGCGAGTTGGCCCGTGAGACGGACCAGCATCGTGACACCGGTGATCGGCACACCGCCAAAACGGCCCGGCCGGCTCGCGCCTGCGCTACCCGCAGCACAGCCCCGGCCCGGCCACGGAGATCGAAGAGAACCTGCCAGGGTTACGGTCCGGGTCCCGACGGCTGGGGCAGCCCGCTGACACGGACGTCACAGTGCCGTTGGACTGCAAGCCCCCGAACCGGGCCCGTCCTCCTCGATCAGGAATCCGGGTGGTGGCGGCGGAGGCAACCGCAGTCTCTGCTCCAGAAAGCGGCGGATGTGCGGTGGCACCGGAGCTTCGACAAACGGGCTTGCCGGACCACGCTCCGGAAAACAGGCCATCATACCGCTGCTGACGTGCACCAACCCTATCTCCGGTGAGCCCCCCATGAGGGGCTGGTGTTCATACTCAGTCTCTTGTCCACAGTTAACGCAACGCATATCTCACTCCTGCTCCTGGGCCGGCCACCGCAAGATCGTGGCACCTTGGTCCGCCAGCGGCGGCTTGATGTTCCTGGGGCTCGCGTAGCCCCACTACTTGGTCGTCGACATTCCCCGGGCGGTTCCACGGGCGGCGTCGCCGCCACCGGTGGACTGCACCCTGATGCCCCGGTGGCAGTGTCCTCCCAGCGTTCAGCCCTCGTCGAGGTACTCACAGAAGACCGGCGAGTCCGGTGCCCAGCCACCCTGCTTGCGCAGCTTCCGGTGCGCTTGGCGGGCTTATGCCCCGCCGTGACGAGTGTCCGCGGCGGGCGGAGTGGCCGGTGAGCTTCACGTCCAGACCGGCGCGCTGCCGGCTTCGCGAGGACCCTACTCAGGGCGCGGGCCCTTGCGGAACGGCACCCAGCCGTCCGTCACTCGTCCGGGGTTTCGGCCTGGCCCTCGGTTCGGCGGGCCCGGACGATCCCCACACCTCCTCAGCGACCCATCCGTCCCTCCCGACGACCTTCACCGTCATCCAACCGTTCCCTTGCCGACGCCGCAGGGCAACTTTCCGCTCTTCGCCATCGTCCCGATGGTGGTGGCCGCCGCGGCCTGACTACAGCGACGCCCGCACGGCTGCCCCCGCGAAGACGACATCCAGGCCGATCACGACCCCCTCACCCTCCCAGCGGCCACGCTCCGAGATCACAAGACCGATCAGTGCCAGATCACCAGCCTGGTCCCGCAGCGCGTACTGCTCATGGGTCTCCTCACCGAGGTCACCCAACTCGTCACGCTCCCAGGCCTCGCCCTGATCGACAACGACCGCCAGCCGTAGTGGTGCTGCGGGAAAAGCCCGCAGAGACGCCGTGCGACTGGCGTCCATGGCGGCGTCGGTAGGAGCCGCCGTAGTGGTGCTGCGGGACGAACCCGCAGAGACGCTCCGGCCGTCGAGAAGGCGGGCGTCAGCGGACCGGGTGCCGCAGTGGCGCTGCGGGACGAACCCGCAGAGACACCCGGTGGCCCACGGGTTCACCGCGCTAACGATCTATCTGCCGTAGTGGTGCTGCGGGACCAACCCGCAGAGACGCCGTGCGGCCGGCGCCCAGGGCTGCGTCGGTAGTCGGCGCCGCAGTGATGCTGCGGAACGAACTCGCAGAAACGCCCCCGTCACAGTGGATCTGCCCGAGGATCGGAGAGACGCCGCAGTGGTGGTGCGGGAAAGGCCCACAGAGAGGCCAGCACCGCCGAGGAGACCCAGTCGGGTATGTACCAACCGCGGTGGTGCTGCAGGTCGGCCCAGCGGAGACGCCCATGGACTTCTCGGTCCGCGTGGGGGTCTGCTACGTCGATCGACGCGGAGCTGTACGAGCTGGAGGCCGGCCGCCACAGCCCCGTTACCTTTTCTGTGGCCCCGAAATGGGGCGCCTGGCCCCCGGGTCCGGTATGGCTGTGTGCCCCCTGTCGAAGTCGATGACCTGGGGGGTGTTGCCGCCGGGCTTCGGGGCACCGCTTGACCGCTGATGAGGGGCCTGACGACTGCCTGGTCCGGTGCAACGCCGGACCTCTTCACGGGCGGGATGTCTGCGTAACGTGGTTGCCGGCGTGTGGTGCCGCAGGGACGGCCGGGACGGATGCGAAAGGCACGACCGAAGAGGGGCATCGCGCATGGCCGACACCGTCATCGATATCTCCGGCATAGGTCTGTTCCTCGGCCTGGACCTGGGCAAGGAGTTCCACCACGCCCGCGGCCTGACCGGGCAGGGCAAGACCGTCCACGACAAGAAGCTGCCCAACACCGAGGCCCGCCTGCGGGAGTTGTTCGACAAGCTCAGGGCCAAGTTCGGCACCGTCCTGGTGATCGTGGACCAGGTCGCCAACATCGGCGCGCTGCCACTGACCGTGGCCCGCGCGACCGGCTGCCGGGTCGCTTACCTGCCGGGACTCTCGATGCGCCGGGCCGCCGACCTCTACCCGGGCGAAGCCAAGACCGACGCCCGCGACGCCTTCGTCATCGCCGACACCGCCCGGACCATGCCGCACACCCTGCGCGCGGTGGACCGCGACGACGAGAAGCTGGCCGAGCTGACCATGCTCACCGGCTACGACAACGACCTGGCCGGCGAGGTCAACCGCACCTCCAACCGGCTGCGCGGCCTGCTCTCCCAGATCCATCCCACCCTGGAGCGGGTGGTCGGCCCCCGGCTGGGCTACCCCTACATCCTGGCCCTCCTTGAACGGCACGGCTCCCCGGCCAGGCTGAAGAAACTGGGCCACGCCCGCTGCGAGGCCCTGCTCAAGGCGCACGGCTCGCGCAAGGCCCACCACCTCACCGCGGAGATCTTCGACGCGCTTGCCGAGCAGACCGTCATCGTGCCCGGCACCGAGGCCAGCGCGCTGATCGTGCCCGGACTTGCCGCCCAGCTCGCCGCCGCCCACACCCAGCGCCGCCAGGCCGAGCAGGAGATCGCCGCCCTGCTGGAGGCCCTCCCTCTTTTCCACCTCCTGACCTCCATGCCCGGCATGGGCGTCAGGACCACCGCCGCCGTGATCGTCGCCATCGGCGACGGCACCACCTTCCCCACCGCAGGACACCTCGCCTCCTACGCCGGACTCGCCCCCGCCACCAAGTCCTCGGGCACCTCCATCCGTGGCGAGCACGCACCCCACCGCGGCAACCGACTCCTCAAACGCGCCCTCTTCCAGGCCGCGTTCGCCGCGATCGGCTGCAAATCCGACCGCTCCTCCCGCACCTACTACGACCGTCAACGCGCACGCGGCAAGACCCACACCCAAGCGATCCTCCGCCTGGCCCGCCAACGTGTGAACGTCATCCACGCAATGATCCGCACCGGGGCCCTCTACGAACCACGAACCCCCGGCGACATCGGCCTCGCGGCCTGACAGCACCACCGCCCCTCCCTTCCTGACCCCATCACGCGCGCACCGGCACGGCCACCCCCGCCGTGCCGGCCACCGGGCTGCCCATCAGGCACCCGATCCGCCGGGAACGTCCCGCTTCGCGGGACGTTCCCAAAAACCAGCACCAACTCCCACGAACCGACCCTGACAGGGTTGACGAAACAGATAGGGGCACCCCCCGGACCGCGTCTGGTCGGCATGGCTGTGCGGCGACCACCTCGCGACCGAGCGGCGCGAGGTCCTGCGCCAGTTCGCCAACGGCATCGACGCAACCGGACACCGCGTGCACCGGGCCTTCCTCGCATCCGTACGCGTCCTCGGGGAAGGCTGCCTCTCACCCCACCTCCCCAAAACCGAAAGATCGCAGCCAGGGCCCCGGGAACATCGAGGGTCACCAGGCCAATGAAGATCAGCAGCGAGTCAGCCCGATGAGCTGGTCACTCGTCTGATTGCCCCGCGATCTGGCGGCAACGTCGGCCGGCGCGGTCACCGGCCGGCCCCGCCCGATCCGGTCAGGCTGCTCTGCAGCGTGTCACCAGTCGAAGCTGAGGTCGACACCGCGTGCAGCGAGGCTGTCGATGACCCGGGCGTTGCCGAATGCGGAAAGGGCCGGGTGCTCGTCCCCGCGGATGCGGGCGAAGCGGCGGTAGCGGAGCGTGCGCAGGGATGTGATGTGCTCCAGTGGTGCGAGGTCGATCACGTGGTGGCCGTTGCCGTCGTGGCACCCGTCGAGGGAGACGTGCTCCAGCGGGAGGCCGCTCAGGGGGCGCAGGTCCTCCACTCGTTTGGAGCGCATTGCGAGCGAGGTCAGCATGCGGGTGCCGGCGAGAGGCGCGAGGTCGGTCTCGTCGTCATAACCCCCGGCCAGGGTAAGCGCACGGAGCCGGTCACAGGAGGTCAGGGGCGTTAGGTCGGTGACCTCGGTCAGTTCCAGATGCAGTGCTTCCAGGCCGGGAAGGGCCGCGCCTATGCCGTCGAGTGCGCGAATGTGGAACTCCTCGCACTCGCCGCCCCACTCGCTCCAGACCAGGGCAATGGCCTTCGAGGAGGTGTGCCACTTCAGTTCCCGTACGGTGGCGCACTGGGCTTCGGTGACGGGCAGTCCGAGCAGGGCGTCGGCCACGTCCTGTCGGTAGTCGAAGCTGTCGAGGCCGTCGAGCCACTCCTCGCAGACGGCATCGCACGCATCCATGCAGACATGCGCGCCTTCAGGCACCGGGGGTTGGAAGAGCGGCAGCGTGCCCGCTTCCATCAGCTGACTGACCACAGCCAAACTCAAATTGGTGTCGGGGAGCTCGTCGAGAGGGCCTGCGATGCGCATGCCAGGACTCTAGTGCCCTTGTCCGGTAGCACGTCACCCTTATCGGACGTGGCCGGTCCGGCGGGGCGGTGGGGATCCGGAACTTGCCGTGTGCGAGGAGCCGGGCCAGCACCGTCCCCGCCAGCACGCCGGCGCCGGTACGGCGCTGCCTGCCGGCCATCACCAACCGGCCGCGTCCCGCGCCCTGGTGGGCGCGCCCTGTTGCCGGTGGGCGGGGACGGCGGCTTCGGCCGGGGCCGGCTCTCGGGCACAGTGGTCGGGGTGGTGGTGGAGCGGGAGCGGGCCGCTGCCGGGGAAACCCCTGTGCCGCAGATCATGAAGTGTCCAGTCGGCTCCGAGCGAGGTGTTGACCCGCTCGAACATGCGATGGGCGCCGTGATAGGTCAACGGGCGATAGGGGCGCCGCAGCGTCCACCACAGCGGCTGCTTGCGACCGCGCGGCACTTCGCCGTGTACCTCCTGCTGATACAGGCGCAGCCATAGCGTCCGCCGATGCCGGCACCTGCTGCACCGCCTGGGAACCCTTGCGCACCACACTGATCAACTGCTCGCCAGGGGCGACGTCGCAATGGCGAATGCCGATCAGCTCCGAAGCCCTTACTCCGGCAGAGATCCAGAACGCGACCAGGGCCCGGTCACAGTTCAGTTCAGGCCCTTGTTGCTTGTTAAGGGAAGTTAGGCATGTTGCTGGGCGTCGATGCCCCCGCGGGAACGGGGTTTGTGACGGATCTTGTGAGCCATCGCCGCATTTCAGAGGCACACCCGCGCCGTTCTGCCAGCGGTGAACACCGGCCCGACCGGGCTCGACGATCACTACGGTCCAGTCCCATGACGACGATTACAACGCGCACAGTCGAGTACCCGGCCGACGGTCTGACGATGATCGGGCACCTCGCACTCCCGGCCGGTGTCAACCGCCGGCCCGCGGTGCTGCTCGGACCAGAGGGCACGGGGCTCAGCGACGTCGAGCGCCGCCGGGCCGATGCTCTCGCCGAGCTGGGATACGTAGCGCTGGCCTTCGACCTTCACGGCGGGCGCTATTTGGGTGACCCCGAGGAGATGCTGGCCCGTTGCATGCCACTGCTCGCCGACCCCGACCGGATGCGGGGCATCGGCCATGCGGCTCTCGACGTGTTGCGCGCCGAACCGCGGACCGACCCCGACCGGATCGCCGCCGTCGGCTACGGCACCGGGGGCGCCGTCGGGCTGGAACTCGGGCGCGATGGCGTCAACCTGCGCGCGATCGGGACAGTCAACGCACTGACCACGGGCCGACCGGGCGAGGCGGCGCGCATTCGCTGCCCGGTGTGGGCCGGGGTCGGGTCGGAAGACCCGATCATGCCGCCCGCGCAACGGGAGGCGTTCACCGCCGAGATGCAGGCCGCGGGCGTCGACTGGCGCCTCGTGGTCTACGGCGGCGCCTTGCACGCCTTCCACCACCCGCCGGTCGACCACCCCGTGGTCCCCGGCGTCGGCTACCACCCACAGCACGCGCAGCGCGCCTGGCACGACGTCATCGACCTGCTCGCCGAGTGCCTGCCCGTAACGGAGTGATCTGGTCAGCAACCGCGATTCCGGGCCGCGAGCCAGGCGGTAGACCGCCACCGGCTCCGGTTTGTGGGACATCACCGCAGCTCAGAGAAATTGTGACGAGGTGCTCTGCGAGGGCGTTCCCACTCGGCGGCGGGAACCGGCTCCGCCCGATGACAGGGCTCATCCGGCTTCGGGGACATCCGGGTTGGTGTTCTTCCTGCGCATCATCCTGCGCAGGCTCGCGCGAGCCGCGTCCCGGTCCTCCTCCGCCTCGGCAAGCTTCTCCTCCCGCTCGGCCTTGCCCCGAGTCAGCGCGTCTCTCTCGGCGGTCAGCTCGGCGTTCTGGCGGCTGAGCTCGTCGATGCGGGCCACCAGCTCGCCCGTGCCGACCTGGTCGAGTTGCTGCCCCAGCTGTCGTCGCACGGCGTCCTTGAGCTTGTCCCGCTCCTCCCGCAGTGCGGTGATCTCCTGGCGAGCCAGCGCCAGATCGGTCTTCAAGCCCGCCGAGCTGACGGAAGCCCCTGTGCTGGGCTTCGGCGGGTGCACGGCCTGCCGGGCACGGGCGGCGTCGATGTGCTCACGGACGCCCTCGGCGTAGACCAGCCAGTTGGACACCCCGGCGGTCTTGGCGACGGCCGCGAAGGTGACGGGCTCGCCGCGGGCAACCATGTCGTGCAGTACCGCCAGGACTTTGGTCCGCTTGGTCTGGCTGTCGCGGAGACGGGCTGCCTTGAGGACCTCGGCGGGGACACGCTTGCCGCTCGCCAAGCTCTCCGCCGTCAAGCTTCACCAGTTGGGCGGCCCCGGCCTGGAGTGGGCCACGGCGTGACGGAGTAACGGCGGCGCCCGTCCCGGGGATGTGCCCGGGACGGACGCCGCGTTCGTCCTTGCCGCCACGATCCCGCGTGGCCGGCCTTCTCGGGGCTACGGAGCGGATGTGTCAGGAGGGATCGGGTCGGCCGAGGCGCAGGCGGGTGAGGAGGCTGAGGTTGTCCGGTCCGTTTGCCCGTACGTTTTCCAGCAGGCGGCGGTTGAGGCGGGTGCCGGTCTGGTGTTTGAGCTGGAGGAACTTCTCCAGTTTGGGTTCGCCGTTCAGTACGTCGCCTTTGTCGCCGTAGGTGAGGGCGTGGGCGGCTCCGTCGTCCAGGAGGCGGCCGATCAGCGTGGCGAGGGCGCCGGGGCCGGAGCCGGTGTAGCCCCAGGACAGGCCGGGGGCGTCCATCGTCGGGGCCGGGTAGAGCGTGCCGTCCTGGACGCGGACCCAGATGGGGTTGTCCAGGATGACCTCCTTGATCTCGCTGCCGGCGGGGAGCGTAGGAGTGGAAGGTCACTTCGTCACTGGGCCGGAACATGTAGTAGCCCTTTTTCGTGATGACCGGGGCGCCCGTGACGGGGTCGGTGAAGGTGCCGGTGACCTCCTTGATCTCGCTTTCCCACACCTGGTGAATGGCTGTCGGTTCGCTCTTCTGTACGCGTCGGACCCATTCCCGTCCGGCGGGGGTGGCGTCCGCGGTGTTCACCGAGAAGGAGCCGCCGAACGGCATGTACGCCCCGCTCCACATGGCGATCTGTTCCAGACATTCCACGGCCAGCTCGTCGGTGCGCCGCCACAGTTGTGCCACGCCCTCGCGGATCGACTCCTCGTCTTCGGCCTCGCTCGCGCCGGGATCGGTGCGGTCGGGGAAGGCCGGGATCACCATGGAGTCGCGCTGCGCCGCCCGGCGCTTGGCGAAGGCGGAGGAGTCGGAGTCGTCGTCCCCGTTCATCTGGCCGATCTCCCAGTCGACGTGCTCGACCGCGCGGCGGCGCATCTCGTGGCCGAGGGAGAAGCAGGCGACCCGTACCGGCGTGCCCTGTGCCTCCCGCAGGGCCATGTCGTAGAGCGGCTCCCACGACGGCCAGGTCACCACTTCCACTGCCGCCGGTTTCTTGCCCGGGGACCAGGTGGTGAGGTGTTCCCGGCGTCGCAGGTCCGCCGGCCACCACGGCACCGGAGCGCCGACGTGGGCGGCCACCTCCGACCACCTCGGCTCGTATTCGAGCTCCGGCCGGGCGCGGTCGACAGCAACGAGGTTGGGCAGCCCGTAGATGCTCCAGTCGGCGTGGACCATGACGACCGTGTCCGCCTGGGACAGGTGCTCCAGCGCCCGGCGGGGGCTGAAGGCGTGGTGACGCGGATAGACCACGGCCAGACGTCCGTAGCCGGTGCGCCAGTGGCCGGCGAAGTGCTCCTCGCGCAGCTCGGGCTCGTTTTTGCCGTACAGGCCGCCGATGTACTTCGACTCCACCTGGCCGGCGGGCCGCAGAAGGTGCGGGGTTAGGTGTGCGAGGTCGGGGTAGTCGGCGGCGAGCCAACGGACGAAGCCGGGGCCGGACCACTCCGTCTCGCCCTGGGTGTACTTCGGGTCTATTGGCTTGGGCATACCAGGATCGGTTGCCACCCGCCGCCAGTCTGCCCGGCTGATGCCGAACGTCTCCTGCAACTCCGCAGCCGTCATGCTCTCCAAGCTGAGCCAACCTCCAACAAACGCGGACACCGTCGCGTTCAGCGTGCTCGCTGCCCAAGTTCCCGTCGGCTGTTCAGCGCCTTTCGTCTGAAAATCACCGACACCTGGCAAGACATGGCGCAGCTGGCGGATGACGAGGCGCTGACCATCTCGATGGTGGAGCCGCAGTGGTGCTGCGGGACAAACCTGCAGAGACGCGCGCGGACGGCGCTAGGGCGCGTATTGAGTCGTGATCATTGGGTGGTCCGGTTGAGGATCAAGCTCTCCTGATACGGCGCCTCTGCGCGTTCTGGTCCGCACCCCCAGTCGCACGCATGGCGGGCACCTCTGCAAAGATCGTCTTGAAGGCGGCCACCGATCATCGGGGCCGACCTACGAGAGGACAACTTCGTGACGCTCATGACGAGTAAGTCCACGGTGGCCATTTTGGGTCCGGGCGGCATCGGCGGTCTGCTGGCCGCCCTGCTGTCCCGCTCCGGCCACCGCGTAATCTGCCTGGCCCGCGAAGCCACGGCACACACCTTGCGCAGCAGCGGGATCGAGGTACATAGCCGCCAGTTCGGCGACTTCACCGCAGCCGTGGAAACGGACACCGAACTGCGAGAGCCGGTCGACGCGTGCCTGATCACCGTCAAGCAGATCGCTCTGGATACCGCACTTACCCGCGTCCCGCCCGCAGCCCTCGGCGACGCCCTCGTCGTACCGCTGCTGAACGGCGTCGAACACCCCGCCACCCTCCGCGCTCGCTACCGGCCTGACCGGGTGGCCCCCGGAGTGATCCGCGTGGAGTCAACCCGCCTTGCCCTCGATGGCACCGGGCCCGTCGTCATCGAGCACGGCAGCCCGTTCGTCGAGGTCGACCTGGCCGCCGGCACGGCACCCCGCCCCCACGTCGAAACCCTGGCGACCGCCCTGTCCGCCGCGGGCGTGACGGCCCGCCTGACTGAGGACGAGACCACAGCCTTGTGGGCAAAAATGGCCTTCCTCGCCCCCTTCGCCCTCCTCACCACCCGGTACGGCGCGCCCCTCGGAGAGGTCCGCACCCGCCACCACGAGGAGCTGGAGAGCCTGGTCGCCGAAACCGCCGCGGTCAGCCGCGCCTGCGGCGCACCGGTGGACCCCGCTCAGGCCCTGGCGCGCTACGACGCCTTCCCTCCCGACGCCAAATCCTCCATGCAGCGCGACGCGGAAGCGGGCCGGCCGCTGGAACTCGACGCCATCGGCGGAGCGCTGCTGCGCGCGGCCGACCGCCACGGTGTGCTCGTGCCGGTGGCGACCCGCGTGGTACGGGAACTGCAGTCCGCAGGCCACTAGGGCATATATCGAGTCGTGATCGTTCTAGGGATCGACCCTTACGGGAGGGATTGATCCGGAAGATCATCTTGGATGACTCGCGCGCAACTGACGGGCGTGGAGTGGGAGTTCATTGGGCCGTATCTACCGATCGGGAGATACGGCCCGTACCCCGAGCGGCTGCGGCAGCAGTTCGAGGGCGTGATCTGGCGGTTCAGGACCGGTGGGCAGTGGCGGGAGATGCCGCAGGAGTTCGGTGCCTGGTCGACCATCCATAACCGCTTCCGGCAATGGCGTGACGCCGGTGTCTTCGAGGCCCTGCTGGAGGGCCTGATCGCGGAGGCTGCGAAGCGGGGGGAGGTGAACCTGTCCCTGGTCAGTGTGGACTCCACGACCGCGCGCGCTCACCACGACGCCGCCGGGATGCACCTGGGTGAGGACGTCCTCACTGCCCTGGAAAAGGCTGCCACAGAAGAAAACCAGATCAAAAGGGGCAGCCCCGAAGGACAAAACAGGCAGGACGCCGGGACCGATCCCGCGCGGGAAGAGCGACGACGTATCCGGCATCGGCGGAAACTCCGTCTGAAGGCCGCCCTCCTGGGACGCTCGCGGGGCGGACAGACCAGCAAGGTCCACCTTTGCCGCCGACCGTAAATGCCGCCCGCTGGCATTCACCCTGACCGCCGGCCAGGCCGCGGACAGCCCGCAGCTCATCTCCGTGCTCAATAAGGTACGGGTCCGCCGGCCCGTTGGCCGCCCCCGCACCCGCCCGGACGCGGTCGCCGGGGACAAGGCCTACTCGTCGCGCGGCAACCGGGCCCACCTGCGCAAACGCCACATCAAGGCAGTCATCCCCGAGAAGAAGGACCAAGCCGCCAACCGAAAGAAGAAGGGCAGCCGAGGCGGCAGGCCCGTCAGCCACGACGCCGACCCCTACAAGGAGCGGAACACTGTCGAGCGCCTGATCAACAAGCTGAAGGCCTGGCGTGGCATCGCCACCCGATACGACAAGACACCTGGGAGTTACCTCGCAGGGCCTCCAGCTTCGCGCCTCGATGATCTGGATCAAGCAGCTCACCCGAAGCATCCCTTGATCACAACCAAATACGCGCCCTAGTACTCCAGCAGGACTTTGCGTCCTGAGCTGGGACGATGCCGAGCGCCTGGAGTGTAGTGGGTGAGGGCTTGTCAGGGGCGGTCTTTCGGAGACCGCCCCTCGATCGTGTTCAGCCGACGCCGGTAGTGGCATCGGCGGGCAACTGCTTGGCGTCGTCGGCGCCAATTCGACCATCTCACCGCATGGTGGTGACCGCGGGGGTGCTGCAGGTGCGGGGGCTGGGCGAGACAAGCTGCCAGGAGTCTCCGAACTTCCGCCACGGTGAGCTCGACGGCCTCGGCAGTCCCACTTGTGAAGCCCCTTTTTCACGGGCCCGGGCAGTCATCGCGGCCAGGAAGGCGTGGGCCAGCATGGCGAGCGTGATGTGCCGGTACCAGGCCGGGTAGCGGCGCACCTCGTACTGGTCCAGGCCGCACTCGTTCTTGGCCGCCTGGAAACACTCCTCGATCGCCCAGCGTGTCCCGGCGATCCGCACCAGCTCCTCCACGGTCGTCTCCAGTGGTGCGTAGGCGAGGTAGTAGGCGATCTCCTCGGGCTTGGTGATGCTGCAGCGGGCCAGTGCCGCCAACAGGACGTACGGCGTCGGGGTGCAGCTCTCAGGCCGGCCCGGGGCCGGTGCTCAGGCCCCTGCGGCCGAACCGTCGGCGGAGTCGCCGCGGGAGGTCCACGCCGGTGCGGCGCCGACCAGCGAGTCGAGGCGTTCCAGACGCTGGGCGGTGGCGACGTCGGTGGGCGTCATGACGATGATCCGCTCGCCCCGCGCCCGGTCCAGCCACAGGCTCTGGAACTGGACGTCGAGGGCGCCGACGCGCGGTGACTGGTAGCGGCGCAGCTGGGTGCGGTCGCCCACGATTTCGTACGACTCCCAGTGCCGTACGAAGTCCGGCGACTCCTGACGCAGCCGGGTGATCAGCGCGTTCCAGCGGGGGTCGTCGCGGTGTTCCGGCTGGCGGGTGCGGAGCTTCGCGGTGATTTCGCGAAGGACGCTGTTCTCGTCGACCAGGCTGTTGCGCCAGCTCGGTTCGGTGAACATCAGCCAGGCGCAGTTGCGTTCCTCGACCGGGTACGCGTCCAGGTCGGCGAACAGGTACCGGTAGGTGCGATTGGCCGCGACCAGGTCGTAGCAGTCAGTCTGCACGGCGGCCGGGTACGGCAGCAGCTTGGCCAGGACGGCGGTGTGCTCGGGGCGCAGGTCCATGGGCGGTCCTGGCTCGGTGGCCGTGCTACGGCCCGCGAGCACCATCAGGTGGCGGTGCTCGGCGGCATCCAGGCGCAGGACGCGTGCCACCGCGTTCAGTACCTGGTCGGACGCGTTCTTGGCCCGCCCCTGTTCGAGCCATGTGTACCAGGTGACCCCGACGCCGGCGAGCTGCGCGACCTCCTCGCGCCGCAGACCGGGTGTACGGCGCCGGCCGCCTGCGGGCAGGCCCACCTCACCGGGGGTGACGCGGGCGCGGCGGGCGCGCAGGAAGGCGCCGAGGGTGCTGCGGTCGGGTGTCGAAGAGGTCACCACCCCAGTGTCATGGCTCGGGGCCGGTGGATCCAGTTAGTACTGGTACCCCTATAGCTGGGCTCCTGGTACCAGGATGACGGTGGGCGCAGGGTCGTGGTCATGACCACACAGACCGTTCCCACCGCGCACACTGTGGCGCCGCACCCGGCGCGCGCCCTCACCGGCGCCGGCCTCGCCGTCCTGCTCGTCGCCTACCTGCCCGTGAACATGACGTTCGGGTCGGTCAACCTGCTCGAACCCGCGATCACCGATGACCTCGGCGTGACCGTGTCGGGCGGACAGCTCGTGCTGTCCGCGTACACCACGGCGTTCGCCGCGACCCTCGTCGTCGCGGGGCGCCTGGGCGACCGGTTCGGACGGCGCCGGCTGCTCGCGGCCGGCGTCGGCGCGTTCGGCGTGGCCTCCGTCCTCGCCGCACTCGCACCGAACCTGGTCACACTCGTCGCGCTGCGCGCCGTACTGGGCATCGCCGCGGGCCTGTTCACCCCGCAGGTCCTGTCCACCATCCAGTCCACGGCACCCGAGAAGCTGCGGGCGCTGGGCGTCACACTGTTCGCCGCCGTCAGCGGCATCGCGACCGTCACCGGACAGCTCCTCGCGGGCGCCGTGGCCCAGGCCGCCGGTGACCACTGGGGCTGGCGGCTCGTCCAGATTCTCACCGGGACGATAGGAGCGGCCGCGCTGTTCGCCCTGCGCACCGTGCCCGAGTCGCGCTCGACGGCACCGCTCGCGCTCGATCTGCGCGGGGCCGCGCTCCTCGGCACGGGCCTGCTCCTCGTCGTGGTGCCCCTGACGCTCGGCACCTCCGCGGGCGGTCCTGCCCCGGTGCTCGCGATGCTGGCCGCAGGCGGTGCGGTGCTCGCCGTCTTCGCCCGCTCGCAACGCGCCGCGGAACGCCGCGACGAACTGCCCGTCGTACCGCCGAGCTTGCTGCGCACCCCGGCCGTACGCCAGGGCCTGATCATGACGCTGCTGTTCTTCACCGGTTACGGGGCCTTCCTGTACGAGTTCTCGGCACTCTCCCAGGGCGCGTTCGGCGTGGACGCCTGGGGCACCGTCGTGCTGCTGCTCGGGTTCGGCGCGGCGTTCGTCGTCACCGCCCTCGCCCTGCCGGCCGTGGAACGCCGCACCGGACGCTGGACGATGACGGGTGCGGCCATCGGGCAAGCGGCTGTGCTCCTGAGCCTCGCCCTCACCGTGAACGGCACCCACGGTGGGTCCCCATCGGCCCTGCAGCCGCTCCTGATCGTGCTCGGTGTCACTCAGGCCCTGATGTACGGGCCGGTCCTCCGCACGGTCCTGTCCCGCACACCGACGTGGGCGGCGGGTGTCGCCGGTGGGCTCTTCACCACGTTGCAGCAGCTCGGTCTCGGCCTGGGCGTGGCGCTCCTGGGAGGCGTCTTCCACGCCGCGGCCGCCGCAACGGCGGGCGGTCCCGCCGCCGGACTGCCCCACGGTTTCGCCGTCGCCGTGACCGTGCAGGCCGCCCTGGCACTGGCATTCGCCTTCCTGGCCGCTCGTATCGCACCGGCCGGGGCGGCCTGACGCATGTGGATGTGCAGGTGTTCTTCGCGGCCTGGGTGTCTCATGAGCCCTGGTCGTCGGGTCGGACTTCGTGTGATCAACGACGCGACACCCCCGACGGTACGAACACCAGAGACGAGAACGCGGACTCACCACAGGCGTGCGGGTGAGCGGGGCGGCGGCGGGGTGCTGCGGTTCAGCGAGGAACGCGACCCCGGGGCGGCGGCGCAGTTCGTGCGGCTGCGGGTCATCGACCCGGAAGGCGCCTACTGGCGGCGCGGGATCGAGGCGGCCGGACGGTGCGCGAGACCGGGAACACCATGCTGCGGGTGCCGTACACGGCCGTCACCCCGGAGGACTGGGGCGGGGTCGGCGGGTATCCGCTCGGACAGTGGATCGCCGACCAACGCCGCACCTACGCGGCCGGGACGCTGGAGGCCAGGCGCGTCGCCGAGCTGGAGCAGCTCGGGAGGCACTGTCACGTTGGCTGGCCGGGTGGGATGATCTTCTGGTTGGTCGTGCCGGGGAGGGATTCGTTCGTGTCGTCCGCGTCGCCGTCGTACAAGGGCCACCGGTACCCGGTGGAGGTGATCGCGCACGCGGTATGGCTGTACTTCCGCTTCCCGCTGTCCTTCCGCGAGGTCGAGGAGCTGATGCTCGAGCGCGGCGTCAGCGTCTCCTACGAGACCATCCGCCGCTGGTCCGCCAAGTTCGGCCAGGCCTACGCGGACGGACTGCGCCGCCGTCGGCCACGGCCCGGGGACAAGTGGCACCTGGACGAGGTCTTCGTGAAGATCAACGGAGAGCAGAAGTACCTGTGGCGGGCCGTCGACCAGGACGGCAACGTGCTCGACATCCTCCTGCAGAGCCGCCGGGACAAGGCCGCGGCAGGACGCTTCTTCCGCCGCCTGATGAAGAAGACCCGTACGGTGCCGCGGGTGGTCGTCACCGACAAGCTCCGTTCCTACGGCGCGGCGCACCGCGAGGTCATGCCCTCGGGGGAACACCGATCCCACAAGGGCCTGAACAACCGGGCGGAGAACTCCCACCAGCCCACGCGGCAGCGCGAACGCGCCATGAAGGGATTCCGCTCCGTCGGCGGGGCCCAGCGGTTCCTGTCCGCGTTCAGCGGCATCTCACCCCACTTCCGCCCTCACCGCCACCTGATGACAGCCTCCGACCACCGAGCCGAGATGACCGTCCGCTTCGCGATCTGGGACCAGATCACCCAAGCTGCCGGCCGGCCCACCACGGCCTGACCACAGGCCCGGACCGCGGGCCCCACCAGGCCACGACGCACCGTCAAACACCGACATACTCAACAACTTGACAGCGCCCTTCATGAAGATCGGGGTCAGCAGCCTCCTGTACGGACATCCGCAGTTGATCCCCATCGCGCGGAACGTCGGCGGGGGTTGCCTCGTACTGGACCACCGTCCCGAGATCGACCGGGGGCGCGTCCACGAAGCCGAGGCCGCGGAAGGCCTTATGCGCGGATCACACGAGATGTGGACGTCCCTGCCGCTGCTCATGGAGGCGATCGCCACGTCTCTCGAGCAACCAGCCCCTCAACGACTACACGCCGGTAGTGGACGAGGAGCAGAGGCTGGACTGGAACTTCATACCGCTGCGCAGTGACCGGACCTTGCATCGGTCATGACACAGCAGCGGATAGTGAGGTCGGTGGAGCTGCTTCGGGGCGAGCGATCACGGCCCCGTAACTTTCCGGCGAGTCGGGCAGTCTGTGGACTGCCCGTTACCTGACTTCGGCATATCTGGGTCAGTTCGGTCTGTCGAGAGCGAGGCCGGTTCCGGCGAGGAATCCGCCGAGGATGGTGTGCCGGTACTGCAGCGCCTTGAGTCGCCTGCGGAGCACAGTCTCCAGCTCGCTGAGGGCGCGTGCGGCCAGGTTGGCCAGGCTCCGCTTGATGTGCGCCCACAGGCCCTCGACCGGGTTGAGCTCGGGTGCGTATCCGGGCAGCAGGACCACCGTCAGCCAGTCCCGCTCGGCAACGAGTGCCTTCATCGTCTTGGAGGTGTGGGTGCTCAGCCGGTCCCACACCACGATCAGCGGGGCCTTGAGCAGTTGGTGGGCGCCGTCGAGCAGGCGGATGTAGTCCGTCTCGCCGAGCGAGCGGCGCTCGCCCTTGCGGCCGGTGCGCCGCCGCAGCCCGTAGCACAGGCGGGCGGGCAGCCCGGGCCGGTAGCACAGCAGCCCGGCCACTGAGAGCCGTCCCCGGCTGCGGCCGGGGCCGGGCACCTTGATCCTGGGGGTGATGCCGCGTCGGCCCCAGGTGCGGCCCTTGGGCGGCCGGCCGGTCACGCCCGCTTCGTCCTCGAAGCAGATGAACGCCCCGGTCGCCGCCCGGAGGATTTTACCTCCTGCAGGTCACCTCCCGCCATGCGGTGATCGCGTCCTCGTCGCGTTCGGCGGCGGGCCGGGCGGGCATCTGCACGCTGTAGCCCATGCGGTGCGGCAGCCGAGTGACCCCGGAGACGCTGTAGGAGAGGTGGAACTTCCGCCCAATCAGCGTGCGTACCCGGGCGGCGGTCCACACCTGGTCATCCGCCCAGCCGTGCGCGGCCGGCCCCTCCTCCAGCCACATCCCGAGCTTGGCCTGCAAGTGTGGGCCGAGGTGGCAGTCGTAGCCGAAGGGGCCCTTGGAACGCAGCGCCTCGCGTCCGCCCGTCCTCCAGCTACGGCGCCACTGGTAGACCGACTTCTCACTCACCCGTAACTCCCGGGCGATGCACGGGACTTCCCCGTCCTCCTCGAAGAGGTCAACGGCCCGCATCCGCACCTCTTCCCGGCGCCTGCGCTGCTCGGCGGTCAGCCCGCCCCCATCCGGATACCGCATGCCTCCGGCGTACCAGCCCGGACGGACCGCGTCCCCCTCCCGACACAAATCCAGACCCCAAGACGCCGAAGTCAGTAGGCCCCTGAGCTGTCTACGGCCAGGTGGCGTGTAGCACTGCGTGACTCCGCCTGCACCGGGTGGTCGCCCGCATCTCTCCTCGGCGTCGAAGGCCCGGACGCTTGTTTCCAGCCAGAATTCACCACTCGGCACGACGACTTGAGAACCGCCTGAGGCTTTGTCGTCGGTTCGTCCGAGATCCACGGTTTACTCGCGGAATATCCGCGGATCGTTCGCGGAATGTCCGCGAATCGGTGACTGGCGAGTAGCCGCGTACTCCCCTCGCCCTGCGCCAGTGTGTGACTAATCCGATGTTTGAGGCGCCTCACCCCTGCAAGATCAACTCCATCACGGCCTGCACAATCCGAAGCCCTCCGTACGACCGGAACCGGACTACTGCCCTCCGCTTGGCGTGCATACCGTCATCCGTCTGTGCGCTTCGCACAGACGATCGAATTCCCAAGAGGAAGGCATCACTTCGTGTCTCTTGACACACAGTTCTCCGGGCCGAAACGGGGCAGACGGATGTCCCGTAGGGCGGCGGCAGCAGCGCTGCTGCTGGTCGCCGAGGCCGCTTTCGTCGCCGGCGGTACGGCCGTCGCGGCAACCCCCGAGCCGAAGTCGGCCCCGACGAAGGCCCAGCAGCCGTCCGAGGGCGAGATCCTCGCCTCCGACATGGCCTGGGCCGCCGCACATGCCAAGGGCTCCAAGGCGTGGGCGATCCTGGAGGCGAAGAAGACCGGTAAGAAGGTCGTCGTCACCGACGAGACGACCGAGACGACGTACACCGTCGCCAACCCCGACGGCACCCTGACCACGGAGCTCACCTCCGGTCCCGAACGCGTCTGGCGCGGCGGGAAGTGGCAGCAGGTCGACGTCACCCTTGCCCGCGCGGCCGACGGCTCCGTGGGCGCGAAGAACCACCCCAAGGGCCTGCGCCTGGCCGGCAAGGGCGGCACCAAAGCCGCCTCCATGCGTGCCGCGAAGGACGCCGCGCCCCGCGACCTGGTCACCCTCGGCCAAGGCGACGAGAGCGTGACGCTGCAGTGGAAGGGCGGTCTTCCGGAGCCCGTGCTGGAGGGTACGCGCGCCCGCTACAAGAACGCGGTGCCCGGGGCGGATGTCATCGTGGAGGCGACCCGCACCGGCTTCGAGCAGTTCGTCGAGATCGCGGAGCGGCCGAGTGCCAGCGGCTACGCCTACACCCTCCCGGTCAAGGCCAAGGGCCTCAAGGCCAAGGCGAACAGAGACGGTTCGGTCACCTTCACCGACGTGAAGACCAATGCCGTGCGGGCCACGATGCCCGCCCCGGTCATGTGGGACGCGGCCGTCGACAAGACCTCCGGGGAGCACACCAACAGGGTCCGCGTCGACATGCAGGTCGTCGACAAGGGCGCCGGTGAGGTCGACCTGGTCGTCACGCCGGATGCCGACTACCTGGCCGACCCTGATACGCAGTACCCGGTCACCGTCGACCCGTCCACCTCCGCACTGTCGAACACCTTCGACACCTACGTGCAGCAGGGCGAGACCGTCGACTGGTCCACCGACACCGAACTCGACCTCGGCAACCCCGGCACCAAGAACGCCGACGGCACCCCGCGCACCGCACGCTCGTTCATCACCTGGAACACCACGCCGATCCAGGACGCGCTGATCGTCGACACCAACCTGGCGCTGTGGAACTTCCACTCCGGCAACACCGACTGCAGCGCCCAGTCCTGGACCGTCTGGGACACCAGCGCCCCCTCCACGTCCTCGCGGTGGACGTCGCAGCCCACCTGGAAGCAGGAGTACCACTCCTCCACGCAGACCAAGGGCAACCCGGACTGCGCCGCCACCCAGCCCGACGGGTGGATCAACGCCGACGTCGACACGCTCGTCCAGTCCTGGGCGTCCGCCAAGGCAACCAGCGGCCACATGGGTCTGCGCGCCGCCACCGACGACACCAAGGCGTGGAAGCGGGTCAACTCCGCGAACAATGCGGCCAACCAGCCCAAGCTGTCCGTCACCTACAACTACCGCCCCTCCGACGGCACGAACCGGCAGGCCGGCGCGCCCTTCCGGTCGTACGCGGGCGTGTGGGCGGTGAACACCACCACCCCGACCCTGCGTGACACCTTCACCGACCCGGACGGCGACACCGTCAACGGCACCTTCCAGGTCTACGACGCCGCCACCAACACGCCGATCACCACCCCTGCCGGCGAGGGCCTGATCGTGTCCGCCTTCGTCGCCTCGGGCAAGCCGGCCTCCGTCACCGTCCCGGCCGGACAGCTCCAGGACGGCAAGACGTACAAGTTCCGCACGAACGCGTACGACGGCACGCACTACAACCTCAGCTGGTCCCCCTGGACCCAGTTCGTCGTCGACACCACCGCCCCTGATGTGCCGCAGAGCGTCACCTCGGCCACCTACCCGGAGAACTGGGGCGGCGGCGGCGCCGGAATCGAGGGCCTCTTCGACGTCACGACCGGCGACCCGTCTCCGTATGAGGTGCAGTACCGCTTCGACCCGTACGAGGACGACGCCGAGGACTACGGCTGGGCATCGGTACGCACCACCACGCCGGCCTTGTCCGGCAAGGCCGTAGCGCCCGAAGCCTCCTACACCGCAACGCCGGCCGCTGACGGCAACCACGTGACGCAGACGCGCAGCGTGGACCGGGCGGGCAACGTGGGCCCGATCAAGGACTACGGGTTCACCGCTGGGAACCGGGACTACAACCGCGCTCGGCTGATCGACATCAAGCTGCCGCAGCCGGACCTGAACTCCGACGTCGCGGCGTACTTCAACGACCCGCAGCGTATTGCTGACTGGAAGCAGGGCAGCTCGTCGCGCACCGTGAGCAAGGGCGGTGAGACGGTCACCATCCTGCCGAAGGATGAGCGGTCGCTGGAAGGAACCCGTAAGGCCGCGAAGGAACTGGCCGAGCAGAACAAGACGCGGGCCGGTTCCTACCCCGATCCGGTCGTCACCGGCTCCTGGTGCCAGCCGTCGCTGTACGGGGAGGCTCAGAAGTCGCTGATCACCCGTAACGAAGCCTGTGTCTTCTATGACCTGAACTACACGAAGGAGTACTACCTCAACGGCATCAAGATCGAAGAACACCACGCCAAGTTCGAGATCGCCTTCCAGGTCAAGACCGACCGGCACGACGGGACGATCAAGACGTGGATCCAGATGAACCCGGTTCACAACGACTTCCCCGGGCATGACAGGTCCGTACTGTTCGGCGACGGCAACCCCATCGCTCACATCGACTCGATGTGCTTCAGCGGTGCCTGCGAAGGTGCCACTGACGGCAGGGATGTGAGGAACTTCGACTTTTACGGCGACCTCAGCTGGAAGGGTGGCGGCGACGGCACACCGGTCGACTCCCACATGGCCACCGGTACCGCCACGCACAAGTGGGACGGGTCCACCGACGGCGTCGGCCCCTCCGACGCCGGCTTGTCCAGGAAGCTGCCGGTCTGGTTCATCTTCAACCCGGAGAGCGAGTACGAGCCGGTCGAGGGCAAGGACGACGAAACTGACAGCGGCGATGGCCGCTCACCCGGCATCGATGTGCGCTGCGACAAGGTCGATTCCTACGGCGTGCCGGGATGTGTGCTGACGCAGTACGTTCCCGAGTACCAGATGGATGCTGCCCGCTACCCGGCCGCTGCGGCTCACCTGTGGATGGTTCAGAGCAAGTCCGGGATCAAGGGCCTCGGGACCATCGACAAGCCACTGCACTACCGTCCCGACGCGGACAACGGCCGTGTGGACTCCACGTGGACGAAGAAGAAGATCCGTAGCCGGGTCTGCGGCTACTACGGCGGCAACCGAGCGGACGGGTACGTTCCCACCAAGGGATTCGTGCCTCATCCGAAGACGTTCCTACACCCGGAGTTCCGTCCGCAGGTCCCCCTTCCGACACCGGACAAGGTGAACTGTGATGAGGTGCCGTTCGCCTCGACGTACGAGTCTGTCGGCCTGCCCGCTTCCGCGGGCGGGTTGAACCCGGCCGGCACGGCCGGGGGTGGCGAGTGCATCCAGACCGTAGCGGCGAAGGCCGACGACGGCAGTGAACACCTCCTTGATGACACCCGCTACGACGCGCCGACGTTCAGCGAGAAGTGCGGCCGTTCCTCGATGTCGGGGTTCGTCAACCAGGGCGCGATGAACAAGTACGGCAACGAGTTCCTGGCGCAGATGCGGGTCATCGACGACGACGAGTTCGCCGTCAATCCCGGTCAGCTGTGGTTCAAGGACTGCAACACCGGTGCGGTGAACCTCATCTGCGAGATGAAGAAGCCGTAGCCACTGCACGTCTGCCCGGAGGTCCGTCAGCCAGGCGGGCCCCCGGGCGGGGCGTGGTCAGTGGACGGGGCGCCAGTGCTCCAGCGCATCGTCCAGGAGCGGGCTGCCGGGGTCATCCCAGACCAGGCAGCCCCACACCAGGCCGGGCACATCTGGCCCCATGGCATCCGCCGGCCCTTCGGTGAGCGTGCGGTGCACAGCTTCGAGATAGGCGGCGATCGACGGATAGCCGGGCTTGTCGCAGGCCAGGTTGTCCGGCAGCGACCAGTTTCCGACGCCATCCGCGCCCACGTAGTGCCCGGACTCGGGGCCTGTTTCGTCGCCGGTCAGCCACGGAACCACCGCGGCGCCCCACCCGTCGCTGCGGCCGATCTCGGGCAGCCGCGGACCGAGCGCATCCGCCGGGCCGAGCAGGATCCCGCCAGGCAAGAACGCCCCCGACCCGACCTCGCCCTCTTCCTCATTAGCCTCGATGTACTGGTGCTCCACACCGCCACACAGCCGCCACAGCGCGCCCAGCTCCACGGGCAGCCCGAACCCGAGGTGCTGCCTCAGCTGGGAGTCGGCGGCGGCTATCTCTTCGTCCGTCGCGGGCGGCAGGAGGGAGGCGTACGAGGTGGGGGCATGCTGCTCCAGCCACGCCACGATGCGGCCCCACGCCGCCTCGACCTGGGCCGCCTGGCCTTCTACATTCAGTTGATCGCTCATCCCGCCAACCTAACCGGCGGGCAGAAAGGGGATCTCTGTGAGGAGCATCATGCTCGCCATCAGCGCCGCCACCATCAGCTTGTAGACGGGGACGCCTTGGGGTCCTCGGCCTGGGTGGTGGCGGTGCCGGAAAACGAGCGCCGGTCGGTCGCATTGGGTGGAACGGTCGGCAGGCCGTAGGTGACGATCTGCTCGGGGGTCACCGCGACTCGCTCGAACTCCACCGGCGGCCGCGGCCTCCGCAAACGCGATCACGTCCTCGGCGAGCGAGTTGAACAGATGCTCACCACTCGGGTCGTGGTCACCAAGGTGGAGTACAAGGGTTTTCCGGCCCCCTTCCACCACTCGCACGGCCGCTTCGTGCTTGCCGGCCAGGCCGTCGAACCCGCCTCCGGAGAAGCAGGCGATGCCAAACTCCTCACCGATTCACACCAGTTGAGGAACCATGCCAGCATCGAGGGCGCCGTGAACCGCATCAAGAAGATCAAGAGGCAGCTCTACGGGCGAGCCGGATTCGAACTACTCCGCAACGAACGCTGCCCGCACTCGGTCCAGTGCGCCTTCGCGTGCGATCGTTCCGTCGCGGTCCAGTCCTCGTTCATCCATGCGGCTACTGTGCCTTGTGCTGTTACGTGCTGCCGAGCGGATTTCCGAGACGGTGTGGCGTCCGTGAATCGCACTGCCCACGCATCCGCCAGCGAGAGGTGTAACACCGGCCCTCCAGGATCGATCGACGCGACCTTGCCGTCCTCGTTCGTTCCCCAACCCGCGGGTGGGGCGCTGCTGCGGCATGCGTGGTTTCACGCGAAACCGGGTCTCGCAATCGAACACCACGGTCACCCTCCGCAACCACTCCCCAAGATCTGTGCCAGAACCACGACTCGTGAACAAAGCCAAACTGGCCCAGCCGGGAAAGAAGCAGATCTCAGCCGATTCCCTGAAAGGCAAACGCAGCTCTGGTCATTGTCAGGCCGGATGGTGGGGCTGTTCCTCGTCGGCGTGGCCACCGGTTCCGAGGGTCCGCCGCGGGGACGGGGGCGCAGCCGGGCTCGTGCCGAGCACGCCTCGGGCTCGCAGTTCGTCGAGGTCGGACAGGCCCTCTCCGGGGAGAGCGTCGAGCAGGTCGGCCTGGGCGGCGCGGATGCTGGGCGCGGGAGCCTGAGGGCCTGCGCCAAGGGAACGGCGGACGGTCACGCCGGTCATCGCACGGGCAGCACATCGCCGATCGCCCCGGCTGCCGGGGCTCCCGTGCAACGGGGTGTCGGTGCGGCGGCCGGGATCGTGGTCCAGGAGCAGCGTGTTGGCTCTGGCCTGCGGTGGTCGGGTCTTTGGTCGGCCTACGTCGGCCCGTGGTCGGGCCCATGGTCGGGGCGGGCCCGACCACGAACCGCTAGTGTGATGCGCCAGAAAAGGCAGTCTTAAGTCTGTAGGCTGTTTTTATGTCGCATCGAGGCCCTCGTGCTGTCGAAGTCGTGCTGTCCGCTGAGGAGCGTGCGGAGTTGCTGCGCTGGGCGGGTGGCGGGGTGCCGGCCCGTGTGGCGGAGCGGGCGCGGATCATCCTGGCCTGTGCGGACGGGGCGTCAAGTACCGCTGTGGCGGCGGACTGTGGGGTGTCCGTGGAGACGGTGCGCAAGTGGCGTTCGCGGTTCGTGGCCCGGCGGCTGGCGGGCTTGGTGGATGAGCCGCGGCCGGGCCGGCGCAAGCCGGACCTGGTGCTCAGCGAAGCCGAGCGTGCGGAGCTGACGCGCTGGGCGCGGCGGGCGAAGACCGCGCAGTTCCTGGCACTGCGCGCGAAGATCGTGCTGCGGTGTGCGGAGGGCGGGACGAACAAGGAGGTCGCGGCCGAACTCGGCATCGCCCACGCGACGGTGAACCGCTGGCGCTCCAGGTTCATCACCCTGCGTCTGGACGGACTGACGGACGAGCCCCGCCCCGGCAGGCCGCCCTCGGTCCTGCTCGACCAGGTCGAGGACGTACTCGTGGCGACTCTGGAGTCCGTCCCGGGCAAGGACACGCACTGGTCGCGTGCCTCGATGGCGAAGCACAGCGGGCTGTCGAAATCGACCGTCGGGCGGATCTGGAAGAAGTTCGACCTCAAGCCCCACCTGCAGGACTCCTTCAGACTGTCCACCGACCCGCAGTTCGTCGCCAAGGTCGTCGACGTCGTCGGCCTCTACCACCAGCCGCCGGAGAAGGCGGTGGTTCTCTGCGTCGATGGAAAGAGCCAGATCCAGGCACTGGACCGCTCGCAGCCGGTACTGCCGATGATGCCGGGCATGCCCGAACGCCGGACCCACGACTACTACCGGCACGGGATCACCAGCCTGTTCGCCGCCTTCAACATCGCCGACGGCACCGTCATATCGGAACTGCACCGCCGCCACCGCGCCATCGAGTTCAAGAAGTTCCTGATCCGGATCGACAAGGCCGTGCCCACCGGACCCGACGTCCACCTGGTCTGTGACAACTACGCCACCCACAACACCGCCGAGATCAAGACGTGGCTGGGAAAACACCCCCGCTTCCACGTCCACTTCACCCCGACCGGCTCTTCCTGGATGAACCAGGTCGAGCGGTGGTTCGGCCTGCTGACCGACAAACTCATCCGCCGCGGCGTCCACACCTCCGTGACAGCCCTGGAGAAGGACATCACCGCCTGGATCGACACCTGGAACGAGAACCCGAAGCCGTTCACCTGGACCAAGACCGCCGACGAGATCCTCAAGTCCCTCGCCGACTACCTCACCAAAATCAGCCCACCCAGCACCGAAAACCAGCGGCAGACTTAAGATCACCTTTTCTGGCGCATCACACTAGGTCTCGGTACTCACCACCCTGGGACCGTGACCCCTGCCGCCGCGAACGGGTCCAGCAGCACCCGGTACTGCTCCTCCGTCAGTTTCGTACGCTTGCAGACAGCGCGCGCGGCGATCGAGCAGGCGGGTTTGATGTCGAAGCAGAGGTGCGGGCGGAAGGCGTCCAGTTCGTGGGTGCGGCGGAGGAGAGCGGTGCGGACGGCACGTTCGATCGCGGAGTTCTCCGACGCGGAGACCCTGGTCGCACGGCTGGCATCGCGGCCGCCCCGGTTCCAGCGGTCAAGGGAGTCCTCGTACAACGCGGCGAGCGCCGCAGGCGGCAGAGCCGTGGACTCCTCAATGAACCGTGCGGTGGCTGCCTCCATGCCCCGTCCCTCCCAGATCTCGGCCAAGGCACCCACTCTACGGCCCGGATCGGACAGCCCACACCACTCCCAGCACACCAACTACCACCCCCGAAACGACACATCGCTTGGGCGGGTCGTCGCACGGCACGGGCCCGGACCTCCGGCGGTTCGGAGGACCGGGCCCGCTTCGTACGCTGAGCGAGGGCATGTGCCGTCGGTCGGGCTCGGTTGGCTAGCGAAGGAAGCGGAGGCCCGCTATGGGCGCTGAGGACGACGTCCGCCCACTATCGTCACGACGAGGAGAGCCACCCCGAGCACGACTGCGGCGATTCCGGTGGCAAGGAAGCCCCCTGAGGACTGCCCCATCCGAGAAACCATGATCAGCAGGACGCCGACGACGACGAGCATGACCATGTGACGGCGATACCGTGCCAACTGAGCCATCATTAGGAGTCGATTCCTTGTGTTCGGGGACGATGCGCCGTGACCGTACCAGCCCGCGGCCAGCCGGACGTCGCCGCGCTCACTGGTCCCACCACCCGCACCGGCATTTGAACGTCGGAGATGGGAGCTCCTGGGGCTTCGCCACGGCGCACCGTGCGGCGTACGTCCCCCCGCGGCTACGAAACCCTGAAACGACACCGATCACCATCCTGCAGCAGGGTGCCGGCGCGGCGGCCGGGACCGTGGTCCAGGAGCAGCGTGATAGCCCTGGCCTGCGGTGGTCGAGCCCGTGGTCGGCCCACGTCGGCCCGTGGCGGGGCGGCATCATCGAAGACCGGAACCGACTCCTACCGTCTCGCCACAACCCGCGCCCGAGCCGGACAGCAAGCCGCTGGCTGACCTCGCTTCATCGGTCGGCAGGGGCCTCGATTCGCCTTGTCAGACGTGTGGGGCAGGATGACGCCATGCCACAGCAGATCTTGCCCCCGTCGGAGTCCTGGCGCCTGATCGACGCCTGGCTGGCCACTCACGTGGCCTCCGATTTCGCACTCCTCAATCCGCCAGCGACACCGGACGAGATCCGAAATGCGGAACGGATCCTCGGCGCCCGACTGCCCGATGATCTCGCTGAATCTCTGCAATGCCACAACGGCGTGAGCGCCTGGACAACCATCCTGCCGGAGCAGTCCCCGCTCGCAGTGAGCGGCATCGTGGACCATTGGCAGACCTGCATGGACGTCGCGGCGGAGAACGAGGGCCTGACCCCTCGCCCCTGGGAAGAGGAGCCTTGGTGGCACCGCCTCTGGGTTCCCTGGGCTGAGAGCGCCGATGGCGCGGCACAGGTCATCGACCAACGTCCTGGTCCTGACACGGGGCGTCTCGGCTGGGCGGGCCACAGCGGTGGCGGTGACTTCACCGAATCCTGGCCCGATCTGGCGAGCCTTCTCCACGCGGTCGCGCAAGCACTTCATGAAGGTGGAGACGTCCGCGGACTACACCCCTACCTCACCACGCAAGGTGGGATCTGGTGGGACGAAGAGGGCTGCGGCGAGCTGAACGGTCACCCGCTGAGGTCCGCACCGATCGGGCTGCCCTAACCACCAGCCAATGCAGACCGCCGCCGAGTCGACGCGACCGCCCGACCGCTCCTACTTCTCACAAACATTTCCGAGGCTTCTGACCCACGGTCGTTCTCACAACGCGTCGACAAACGTTCTTACTCGTGACCTACGCAGCCACAGAGGGGATGCCAGCACCCCGACCACGCCTCTACAGGCATGATGACCTGCACAAACGCCTGGTGCCTCGAAAGACGGGCTCAAGAGATGCCGCAAGGGATCGCGCAGGGGAGGACGCAGGAAATCCCAGGCCCGAGGATCCCGCCGGCCTTTTCGCGCGGGCAGCTGCTCGGCGTCAGCAGCGCCCAGGAGCACACCGGCTCGATCCGCTCGGCGGACAGCAGCCGCGGGCGCAGTGTCGACTCCGCGCTCACTGGTCGTGCTCGTCGCCGGGCCTCGTGCTATCGGCGGTCCCTGGGATTCGCCAATTCTTGGAGGGGGCGTTTTTGATGTTTCGGATTACCTCGTGTGTTTGGCGTCGGCATCCGTACGGGCCAGCGTCGCGTCGAGCGTGGCGTTGCCCTTGCCGAAAACGTCATCCATTGAGGTCATGCGGCATGTCGGTACTCGTGGAGAATGCCGCCGAGGCGATCGCAGCGGTGTATGTCGAGGCGGGCGATCTCGTCCGGATCAGTGATCGGCGTGGGCAATGGATACAGCGGGCGGGCATTCGCGATGCCCTGATGCGGCCGATGGGAGTTGTAGAACTGTTCGAACGCGCGCAAGGCGTGGAGCAGATGCCGCTGATTCCAGATCAACGTGCGGTCCAGCAGCTCGCGCCGGCAGGTCTGCACCCACCTCTCCATAATCGAGTTCGTTCTCGGCATCCGGACGCCGCTGAGCACAACCTCGATGCCCGCATCGGCGAGGATCGCGTCGAACAAGGCGGGGAACTTCCCGTCCCGGTCCCGGATCAAGAACCGCGCCCGGCAGCGTGCGTCCTCCAGGTCCATGACGAGATTCTTCGCGGCCTGCGCCACCCAGGCGGCGGTCGGGTGTGCCGTGGCGCCCAGAATCCGGATCCGCCGACTGCCGTGCTCGATCACTGCGAGCACGTACATCCGTGCCCCGGACAAGGTGACCGTCTCGAAGAAATCGCACGCCAGCAGGGCGTCGGCCTGCGAGCGCAGGAAGCCCGCCCACGTACTTGAGCTCCGTTGGGGTGACGGATCGATCCCGGCCTCCCGCAGGATCTCCCAGACCGTGGAGGGGGCCACCGTCACGCCCAGCACCAGCAGCTCGCCGTGGAGGCGCCGGTAGCCCCACGTGGGATTTTCCCGTGCCAGGCGCAGCACCAGGGCACGGATGGAGCGCACGGTGCGGGGCCGACCCGGGCGCTTCGGCTTGGACTCGGCGGCGTGGCGGCGGGCGACCAGGTCGCGGTGCCAACGTAGCACCGTGTCCGGCCGGACCAGCAGCCGCAGCCTGCGCAGCACGTCCCGCGGCAGCCGGTGCAGCAGCGCCGCCAGGAACGCCCGGTCGCTCGGGCTGAACCGCACCTTCTCCTTACCGAGTTGGCGCTCCAGCACCGACAGTTGGTGGCGCAGGGCGAGGATCTCCACGTCCTTGTCCCGATCGCTCATCGGTAGCAGGCGCAGCATGGCGAACGCGTTCGCCATGCTCAAGTAGGCCAGTCGCAGCAGCACGGTTGGTCATCATGCCGCGTTGATCGATAGCCGCGCGACGGAGCAGACTCGACCGACCGCGCTCGACATCCCGTACACCCCGCACACCAACTCCGACCAGGGCGGATGAGGTTATCGGCAAGCGCAGGGGTCGACGACGTGCTTGAGGAAGCTGCCGACAATCTTGCGGCCTTGGCTCGGAGGATGGATGAGCACGGCTTCCAGCGCGGCCGCGAGGTGGGCGCGGGCGTACTCCGTCGTCGGCTCGTAGAGTTCGCCGAGGGGCCGGATGGACGGGTGCGCACACAGGTGGCGGTCGTCGCGGATCCGTTCCAGCTGCTTTCGCTGGGTGAAGTCGATCAGTTCGAGTTTCTCCGCCGTGTCGAGCAGAGTCTTCTCCAGGGCGAGCATGATCGGAATCGCCACGGTCTCCGCGCTGCCCTGGGCTCGCTCCACATCGGCGACCAGGTCCTTCGCGTCGCTCTCGCCCTCTTCGTGGAGGATCTGGGCCTTGGCAATGAGGTCGGCGCAGACAGCCGTCCACGTCAGGACGATCGCGCCGCGGGCCGATCCGGAGACGTAGCAGCGGTATGCCTCGCTGACGAGGGGGCGCAGGTCCGGATTGAACACGCGGTTCACGCGCTCTTCAAGGTCGATCATGTTGCCCCTCCCAGCATGCCTGTCCCTCTTGCCCCCGGAATGATCCCACCTCCCCCTTCGGGTCCGAGGTCCCGGACCGAACTCTCCTCGTAGCTATGTGCTGGTACCGGCACATAGCTACAGTGCTGGTATGGGAAAGCAGACGAACATCCGGCTGGAAGAAGACGTCAAAGCAGCCGCCGAGGACCGGGCCAGGCGCCGCGGCCTGAGCTTCCAGGGGTACGTGGCCGACCTGATCGAGGCCGATGTGAACCAGTCACGCGCCGCCTTCATGGCGGGCGCTGCGGCGTTCCTAGCCGCGTACACGGACGAGTTCGAGGCGGAAGTCGGCGAGGACCGGTACCCCGGCCTCCCGGACAAAGTGGCGGAGACGGCAACGAGGGACGCCGCGTGAACCTCCGCATCGATCTCGCATGGATCCTGGCCGTGGCGCAGCAGATTCCGGGAGACCCCCAGGTCGTCGACTACGGCGTCCCGGTCGCGGCGGAAGCACGTCACCGGGCGGAGATCCTTGACCACGAGGTCTACCCCGAGCCCCATCACAAGGCTGCGGCGCTGCTGTGCGAGCTGGCCAGGAACCCGAGCCTGGAGATGCGGAACCTGCTGTTCGCGGCCACCGTGACCGCGGCCTACCTGTCGGCGTGCGGCCAGCCGGTGAGCCCTGGCCTGGACACCGTTCTCCCGCTGGCCCGCGCCGCCCGGGATGGGCTCCCGGCGCGGGAAGTCGCCGCTCAGATCAAGACCTGGACGAGCTGATCCTCTCGCCGGGCGGGATCCCTCCGGAGGTCCGGGCCGAGCTGGAAGCGGTGGTGGCGCGCCACGTCCCGACACAGAGTGCCGGGCCGGGGACGGAGTGAGCCTGTAGAGGCTGCGCTGGCTGACGGCCGGTCCTGCGGGGCATGGGGCACGGGTGGCTTCCCGTCGGTGGCCGTGTCCGCGAGCGAAGCGCTTCCCGTACATCGGCACGCGCGGTATGCGGCGGCAGACACGGCATGGAAGGACCGGCTCTACGAGAGCCTCACCGGTTCGCCGAGCAGCAGCCCAGGGCCAGGTCTGCGAGTACGGGGTACGGGAGCGATGTCTCAGCCGCCACGTACTCAAGCTCGGGCTCCCCGAGAACTGGATCGACCTGGCCGCACTCACCCTCGCCGCCCTGACCACGCAGTCGGCCGACACCGCCCCGACCCGCCCTCCCGGCCGCAAGGCCCGGCGCAAGAACCGCAGCACGAAACGACGCACCCCCCGCAACAGGTGACAGGCCCACAGAGGAACCACCCGAACCGGTGTCCTCCGCGACAGTGCCACCGGTGACACCGGGCAGCGGGCCGCCGTGAACAGCGGCCGCGCCGAAGCGCCGTACGAACACTGCGAATGCCCGTGTGATGACGCGGAACAGCCCGTCCGCCGGACCGGCCCGGGGCGCCCGCCCGTACGCAGGTGCCCGGGGGCGCTGGCCGCCGCCGGGTGCGTCGCCACCCAGCCGCACCGAGACGGACGAGCGGCCCGAAATCCCCCCTCGGTCACCAACCGGTGAGCAGCTCCGGGTCACCCACCGCCGGTATTGGTGCCGCGCCGACCGCAGTAGGGCGGCCTCTTTTGGCCCCGGGGTACCGGGGTGAGTTCTAGATCTCGTCGCAACGCAAGACCCCAAAGGTGTTGCAATGACGAGAAAGCGTCGAGGAGGGCGGATTCCAGTGGGGCCAAAACACACCGTCGGAAACAGTGGTCGTCATGGATCGATCCTGGCCCCGGCGGTCTCCAACAGCCGCACGCTGGACGGGTGCTGCGGCGTGGTGAGGAGCTGCTGTGCCGGTCCCTCTTCGACGAGGTGGCCGGCCTCCAGGACGGCGATACGGGTGGCCAGGGCAGCTGTGGTGAGGTCGTGCGTGACCAGCATCAGAGACAGGTCGCCTCGGCCATACACGAGTCCGGTGAGCGTGTCGAGGATGCTCTGCCGGGTGACGGTGTCGAGGCCTGAGGTGATCTCGTCGCAGATCAGCACGCGTGGCCGGGCCAGCAGGGCGCGGGCCAGCGCGGCGCGCTGGAGTTCGCCGCCGGACAGTCGGCCAGGGCGACGGTGTACGAGGTCCTCGGTCAGGCCGAGGCCGACGAGAGTGGTGAGTGCTTCGGCCAGGGCATCCTCCTCGACCGTCCCGCGCAGCCGCACCGCCGTTCGGGCTACCTGGTGGAGGACCTGGCGGTGTTCGTCGAACGCCGCCCTGGCGTCCTGGAAGACGTACTGGACCGCGGCGAGCTGCTCGCGCGTGCGGTCCCTGAGGCTGCGCGGAAGCGGGGTGCCGTTGAGACGGATCTCGCCGTCGTGGTTCCGGTGCAGGCCGGCCAGGCAGCGGGCGAGGGTGGTCTTTCCGCTGCCCGAGCGGCCGACAACGGCCAGGCATTCGCCGGTGCGTAGGGTGAGCCCGGGCGTGCGGAGTACTGCCGTTCGGCCGTGGTGGGCGGTGAGGGGCCCGGTCTGGAGGACCGTGTCTCCTTCGGATGCTGGTTCGATGGGTCCGGTGGTGGTTCCGGATGCCAGGAGTTCGGCTGTCCAGGGGTGCCGTGGGGTGAGCCACAGGCGCTCGGCCGGCGCGGACTCGACCACGTGCCCGTCACGCATGACCAGAACCTCGTCGGCAAGTGCGCGTACGACATCGAGGTCATGGCTGAGCAGGACGACGGCGATTCCTTCCTGGGCCACGGCGGCGAGCTGGTCGACGATGTTTCGTTTCGTCAGCGCGTCCTGGCCGGTGGTCGGCTCGTCGGCCACCACCACCCTGGCTCCGAGCAGTAGTGCCTGTGCGAGGACGACGCGCTGCTGTTGGCCGCCCGACAACTGGTGGGGGTAGCGGCCCAGCATCGCCTCGGCGTCGGGTATCTGGGCCAGTGACAGGGCGCGCAGGACGCGCTTGCGGATAGCGGCTCGGCGGCCTTGCCGTGGCAGGTGCCGTATCTGCGTGCGGGCGATGTCGGAAAGCAGGGCATTGATGCGGCGGGCGGGATTGAGGACGGCGCTCGGGTGCTGCGGGATGTATCCGACCAGGCCGTCGGGTACTCGTACGCTGCCGGTCACGCGTGCGCCGGCAGGGTACTCCCCGAGCAGGGCGAGGCCTGTGGTTGTCTTGCCGCTGCCGGACGCGCCTACGAGGGCGGTGATCGTGCTGGGGAGCACCCGCAGATCGACGCCGTCGACGATGGCCCGGCCGCCGACCTCCACGCGCAGGTTCTCGATCTCCGCGACCGCGTTCACGGCGTTGTCGGCGTTCACTTCCGCTTCCTCTTCTCCAGTTGGGCGTCGACGAGCAGATTGGTCCCCATGGTGAGGCCGACGATGAGCAGCGCGGGCACGACCACGGCCCAGGGCTGGACGTACAGTCCGGTGCGGTTTCGGTCCACCATCACCGCCCAGTCGGCCGCGTCCGGCTCGACGCCGACGCCGAGAAACGCCGCGGTGGCGACGAGGTACAGCACACCGGTCAGCCGTACGCCGGCGTCGGCGGCGAGCGTACGCGTGAGGGACCGGCCGACGTAGCCGACGGCCGTGCGCCACCACGTCTCGCCCTGCATCCGCAGTGCTTCGACCGCCGGACGCGATGCGGCCTCGGCCGCCGCGGCCCGTACGATCCGGGCGGCGTCGGGGATGTTGACGAGCGCCACCAGCATGGCGAGACCGACGGCACCGGGCGTGAAGACGGCGGAGACGAGCAGGATCATCAGCAGTGACGGCACGGCGAGCAGCACATCCAGCGGCCGCATGGCAAGCTCTTCCAGCCAGGCGCGGTGGGTGAGCGCGCCGGCGAGGCCGATGGGGACCGCCACGAGGTAGGCCAGGGTGGTCGCGGCCAGCGCCACGACCACCACGGAACGTCCCCCGAGCAGCACCTGGCGCCAGACGTCCCGGCCGACGAAGTCGGTCCCGAGCCAGTGTCCGCCGCCGAGCGTGAACGAAGCGGCCCGGGGCCCCGGGCCGCCCGTGAACAGCGGTCCGAGGAGGGCCAGGGCGAGAGGAACGCCGACGACGACGCCGAGTGCGAAACGGGACTTCATGCGGCCACCTCCGTCCGCGGGGCGAAGCGGCGCGTGACCAGATCGGCGCCGAGGTTGAGGAGGACGGTGGTGATGCCGAAGACGACGGCGAGGCCCTGGACGACCGGTACGTCCCGCTCGGCGACGGCGTTCATCAGGACGGTGCCGAGGCCGGGGATCACATACATCGCTTCCACGACGATGACGCCGCACAGCAACCAGTCGATGGTGCGGGCGAGTTGCTGGGTGGCGGGCGCGATGGCGTTGGGAAGAGCGTGTCCGTAGCGGATGCGGACGCCCGGAACGCGGTAGCGGTGGGCGTGTGCCGCGTAGGGCGAAGCCAGTGCGTCGATCATGCCGGCGCGTACGAGTCGGGCCAGGGAGCAGACGGGGCGGGAGAGCAGGACGAGCACGGGCAGCACCAGCGCGGCGGGGTGGGCCAGGAGGTCGGTGCCGTAGCCGACGGCGGTCGGCGGGAGCCACCCCAGGCGCAGGGCGAAGACGGTGACCAGCAGTATGCCGAAGGCGAACTCGGGTACGGCGTAGGCGCCGAGCGTCACCGAGCTGATCAGCCGGTCCGCGAATCGGCCCTCGTGGCGGGCGGAGAGGACACCGAGGCCGACACCGACGGGGATGAGGAGCGCGACCGTCAGGGCGGCGAGCAGCAGTGTCGGCCCGAAGCCTTCGGCGATGTACGTGCTGACGGGGCGACCGGAGGCCAGGGAGGTGCCGAAGTCCCCGTGCAGCAGCCCGGCCGCCCAGTCCGCCAGGCGTTCGTGTGCGGGCCGGTCGAGGTCCATCGCCTCGCGGATGGCGGTGATGCGCTCCGGGTCGGGCTGGTCGCCAGCGAGGGCGACGGCGGCGTCGCCCGGCAGCGCCTCGGTGAGGGCGAAGACGAGCAGCACGACGGCTGCCGTCTGTGCCGCACCGAGCAGGAGCCGCCGGGCGATCCAGGGCCGGAGTCCGGTCACGCGAGCCACACCTTGTCGAAGCGCGCCCAGTCGAGGGAGTTGGCCGGTGCCTTGGTCTCGACGCCGCGGACGTTGCGGGCGGTGCCGAGGATCCAGTCGGCGAAGCCCCAGACCAGGAAGCCGCCTTCGGCGTACAGGCGGCGCTGCATGCGCTCGTGGACTGCGGCGCGGGCGGTCTTGTTCTTGGTGGACTGTGCCTGCTGGTAGAGGGCGTCGAAGTCCTTGTGCTGCCACTTGGTGGCGTTGGTGGTGGAACCTGTGAGCAGGCGCTGGGAGATGTGGGTCTCGATGGGCATGGCGCCGGAGCGGTAGGAGCAAAGGGTTCCGGATTCGAGGATGTCCTTCCAGTAGCTGTCCTTGCTGCCGGTCCTGACGGTGATGGTCACACCCGCTCGGGCGGCCTGGTCGCGGAAGATGGTGGCGGCTTCGGCGAATCCAGCGGCGACGGGCGAGGTGTCGAGGGTGACCTTGAGATCCTCGGCGCCGGCCTGCTTGAGCAGTGCCTTGGCCCGGTCGAGGTCCTGTTCCCTCTGGGGCAGACTCGCGGCGTAGTACTCGTAGCCCTTGCCGAACAGATCGTTGCCGATCTCGCCGGCGCCGGACAGGGCGCCGTCGACCAGCTCCTTCCGGTCGGCGATCAGGAAGAACGCCTCCCGTACGCGCTTGTCGTCGAAGGGAGGGCGGTCGGTCTTCATCGCGAAGGACTGCATGGCGCTGTTGCGGAGCCGGATGATCTCGATCCGGCCCTTGCCTTCGTGGGCGCGGGCGGTGGTGGGGTTGAGCTCGTGGGCGTATTCGATCTGGCCGCCGAGGAGGGCGTTGACGCGGGCGGACTCCTCGTTGGCGACGATGAACTCCAGCTCGTCCAGAAAGGGGGCGCCGTCCCAGTAGTCCTCGTTGCGCCGGAAGACCGCGGACTTGCCAGGGGCGAAGGAGACGAAGCGGAAGGGGCCGCTGCCCACCGGCTCGTTGTCGAAGTCCTGCTCGCCCTCGGGCACGATGTACGCGCCGAACGCGGCGAGCACGTTGGGGAACTCGGCGGTCGGGCGCTTGAGGACGAACTCGACGGTCCGGTCGTCCAGCGCACGGCTCGCATCGAGGTCGATGGGTTCCAGGGACGCCTTCGCGCGGAACGCCTGCTTCGGATCGGTGATGCGCCGATAGCTGTACAGGACGTCCTTGGCGGTGACCGGCTTGCTGTTGTGGAAACCGGCCTTGCGCAGCGTGACCTTCCAGCGGTTCAGGCCGGCGCTCGGTTCCCACGTCGCGGCGAGCCGCGGCTGGGCGGACAGGTTGGGGCCGTAGTCGGCGAGCTTGTCGAAGAGGGCCTTGGCGCGGGCCACGTCCGCGAAGAGGTTGGCAAGGTGCGGGTCGAGCGTCTCGCTCGCGCCGCCGCCGGCGAACGCGGCGCGCAGCCGTCCGCCGCGCCGGGGCTTGCCGTCGGCCTTGGAGGTGTCGGCGGCCGGTCCGGTGCCGGCGCAGCCGGTGACGGCGAGGGCGCCGAGACCGACGGCACCTGCCGCGAGGACGCCTCGGCGGCGCAGACCGGGGAAGCGCGGGTCGTTCACAGAGGTGTCGTTCATGGGGGTGTTCCTTGCTGCTGTACGGGCGGATGGAAGCGGAGGGGTTCAGGGGCGGGGTGCTGGGATGAGGCGGGCGACCAGATGCAGCCGATCTGCGTCGGCTGTCGCGGCGGGCAGGTCGCCCTCCTGCCACGGTGGTTCGGTGCGCGGGCCCGGCCCGTCGTACAGGGCGAGCACCTCGAAGCCGTGGGCGGCCAGGACATGGCGCAGCTCCTGGGGGAAGAGCAGGCGCCACGCGGAGCGCTGCTCGACCGGCGCGGTGCCGTCGTCGGCGGTCCACACCCGTGTGCGGCGCAGCAGCTGGGCGGTCCTGTCCACGGTCAGGGTGGTGGTGGAGCGGTAGGCGGTTCCCCGCCAGGTGAAACCGTTGGTGGACGGAGCGTCGAGGAGTTCCGTGCGGCCGAGGAAGAAGGCGCCGTTGCGCATTTCCGCGACGAGCAGTCCGCCAGGCATCAGTGTGCGGCGGCAGGATGCCAGGAACCTGTCGAGCTGGTCGTTGGTGTGGCAGTACAGCAGGGCGCTGTCGAGGCACACGATGGCGTCGAAGGAGTGTTCTTCGAAGTCGAAGCCGTGCAGGTCGGCCCGGACGTATGCCGGACCGGGGTGCCGGACGCGGGCGTACTCCAGCATCGCGTCGGACAGGTCGGCGCCGGTGACCGTACGCCCTGCGCGGTGCAGGTGGGCGGCGTCGCGGCCGGTGCCGCAGCCGATGTCCAGGACGCGTGGGCCGGGCGGCCCGTACCGGCGCAGGCAGTCCTCGGCCCAGCGTCCGGCGAGCCGTTCGGGGTCGGGGAAGCAGGTCTCGTACAGCGCGGGGTTGTCGGTGAGCAGGTTCGCAGTGGTGGCGGTCATGGGTGGCGTGCTCCTCATGCTGTCGCCGGAACGGACGTGGGGCGGGCCGGAAGGACCCGGCGGCGGTGCAGCCAGGCGACACCGGCGGCGGAGGAGAGTCCGAAGGCCAGGCAGCACGCCCACGGCAGCCACGGCGTGTCGGTGCGTTCACCGGTGTCCATGGCCCAGCCGACGACCGTGTTGCCGACGGCGGCGGCGATGCCGGAGACCATGTAGAACAGGCCGAAGCAGGTGCCGGTGAGTTCGGCTCGGCCGAAGCCGGGGACCAGTTCCATCACGAACGGCTGGGCCAGCATCACGCCCAGGTGGAGCAGCAGGGCACCGGCCAGGACGGGCAGCGCGCGCAGCACCGCGTCTGCGAGATCGTCAGGGGTGTTGTCGTGCCCCGACATCGCCATCGGCGGTACGAAGGACAGTCCCATCAGCACGAGTCCGGCGCTGATCCAGCGCGCCCTGCTGCCCCGCTTCTTCAGCGCGGTGGTGATGCGCAACTGGAGCCAGAGGTTGGCGAGCGTGCCGATGAGGAAGACAAGCCCGGCGGCGCCTTCCCAGCCGGTGGCCCGCCGGGCCCCGTCGGGCAGCAGCAGGTACAGCTGGTTCTCCAGCGTGAACATGCCGACCATGGCCAGGGCGAAGGCGAGGAAACCTCGGTTGCCGATCACCTCGCGCCAGTCGGCGACGACGGTGCTGCCAGTCGGAGCGACCTGGCGGGCCGGCAGCACCAGGGCCTGGGCGGCGGTGAGCACCGCGAAGATCCCGGCCGCGGTGAGTGCGGAGACACGGAAGTCGACCAGCAGCAGTGCACTGCCGAGCAGTGGTCCGATCAGGGCGCCAATGGTGGCGAAGACGTTGAACAGGGCGAACGCCTCCGCCTTGCGCTCCTCTGCTTCCAGGGCGAGATAGGCCCGTACCGCCGGATTGAAAAGGGCGCCGGCCAGACCGCTGAGCACGGACGCGGCGAGGAGCACGGGCAGTCCGTCGCCGAGTGCGAACAGTCCGAAGCCGACGGTGCGCAGGGCGCATCCGGCGATGATGACGCCGCGTGCTCCGAGCCGGTCCGACGCCGTCCCGCCGATGAGGAACAGCCCTTGCTGGCTGAGGTTGCGCACGCCGAGCACGATGCCGACGACGGCCGCAGACATCCCCAGGTCCTCGCTCAGGTGCAGGGCGAGGTACGGGACGAGCAGGTAGAAGCCGGTGTTGACGCCGAGCTGGTTGACCAGGAGGAGCCGGATCGCGAGCGGGAAGCTGCGTATCTCGTGCCATGTCTTCATGCCGCGGCCTCCTCGGCGCCGCGCTCGCGTATGCCCAGGCCCGGGTCCCGGCTCGCCCGTACGGTGCCGTCGGTACCGCCGATGCCCGTCCACGGGTCGTCGGCGAGCAACAGGTGGCCGTCGAGGTCGACCCAGCGGGCGCGGTCGGCGAGGTGGACAGCGGGGGCGATGCCAAGGGTGCTGGCGGTCAGGCAGCCGAGCATCAGCTCGGTTCCGGTGCCCGCGACCAGTTCGGCGATGCGCAGGGCGGCGCTGACGCCGCCGCACTTGGCCAGCTTGACGTTGATGCCTTGAACCCTCCCGGCGAGGCGGCGGGCGTCCTCCAGGTCGACCGCGTCCTCGTCCGCGATGACGGGAAGCGGCGAGCGCTCCGCGAGCTTCGCCAGTGCCTCGGGATCGCCGGGCGCCAATGGCTGCTCGACAGCTTCGACGCCCAGTTCCGCGAAGAGTGGGAGCAGTCGCTCGGACTCCTGGACGGTCCATGCTCCGTTGGGGTCGAGAAGCAGCCGGACGTGGGGGGCGGCGGTGCGGACGGCCCGCACACGGGCCAGGTCTTCGGCCGCGTCCGGAGCGCCGGCCTTGAGTTTGAGGACCGAGAATCCGTCGCGTACGAGGCGGGCCGCCTGCGCCTGGGCTCGCTCCGGTGCGGTGATGCCGATGGTGCGGGCGGTCGCGGCACGGGGCGGGGCACCTCGGGCGCACAGGAGCTGGTGGACCGGGACGCTTGCGCGCTTGCCGACGAGGTCGAGCAGCGCGGACTCTACGGCGGCGGTCACAGCCGGCGGGGCGGCGTGTCCGGCACCAACCCGGAAGTCTTCCAGGGCGGTCTCGGGATCGGTGAACCCGGCCAGCCACTGGGATTGCGTGTGCAGCAGCCGTCCGAGGGCGTTGGCGTCGAGTCCGTAGTACACGCTGGTGACGGCCTCGCCGTGGCCATGCTGCCCTTCGTGCTCGATGGTCAGCCACACGGCCTCGCGGGCCGCCATCGTGGAGCGGGAGATGCGCAGCGGCTCGGCGAGGTCGAGGCGTACGGTGCGCAGGCCGGCCTTCACGGCTTCTCTTCCTGGGGAGTGGCGAGCGGATCGGTGACGGTGCGGCAGCGGGCCCAGCCGGTGGCTTCCACGGCCTTGGGGTGTGAGATCTCGACGGGGCGGGTGGCGGCGGTGGCGGGGGCGATGCCGTGGGTGGTGGTGAAGTCGTCGTCGAAGACGCTGCCGAGGTAGCGGTGCGGTCCGTCGGGGAAGACGGTGGCGACGACCGCGCCGGGGTGGACGCGGGCGGCCCAGGCGGCGACGAGGGCGACGGCGCCGGTGCTCCAGCCGCCGCTGACGAAGGCACCGCGGGCCAGTCGGCGGCAGGCGTCGGCGGCCTCGGCGGGGCCGACCCAGTGGACCTCGTCGAAGGCGTCGTAGGTGACGTTGCGCGGGTGGATGCTGCTGCCGAGGCCGCGCATGAGGCGGGGCCTGGCAGGCTGTCCGAAGATGGTGGAGCCGGTGGCGTCCACGCCGATGAGCCGCAGGCGGGGCCAGTGGCGTCGCAGCGGTCCGGTGATGCCGGCGCTGTGGCCGCCGGTTCCGACACTGCAGACCAGCACGTCGAGGTGATCGAGCTGGGTGGCCAGCTCAGCCGCGAGTGAGGCGTAACCCGCCGTGTTGTCCGGGTTGTTGTACTGGTCGGGCCAGTAAGCGTCGGGCAGCAGGGTGAGCAGTTGGCGCAGCCGGGCGAGCCGGGCGGCCTGCCAGCCGCCCTCGGCCGCCGGGCGGTCGACGAGTTCTAGGTGGACACCGTGCGCGCGGAGCAGCTGGCGCATCGAGTGTTCCAGCTCGCTGTCGCCGACCAGCACGACCGGGTGGCCGAGGGCCTGTCCGGCGAAGGCCAGTCCGATGCCGAGCGTCCCGGAGGTGGACTCCACCACGGGCGCGCCCGGCCGCAGTTCGCCGCGTTCCTGGGCGCCCAGCAACATGGAGACGGCGGCACGGGCCTTCATGCCGCCGACGCCGAGTCCTTCCAGCTTGGCCCAGAAGCCCGGCTGCGGGCAGGGCAGGTCGACCGTGACGCGGGCGAGAGGGGTGCGGCCGAGCAGGCCGAGGAGCTCCCGGTTGCCCGTGGCGCGTGCGGAGCCGAGGAGGATCGTGGTCATCGGGCGTCTCCGTAGCGGTGGATGGTCCCCGGGCCGCCGTCCAGCCAGAAGAAGGGGTACGGCTCCGCACACACCGCGGTGACGCCGGAGCCGATCAGGCGCGGCAGGACCGCACTGCCGGTCTGCGCGAACATCACCAGAGGTGTGCCGTGGCGCTGTGCGTGCCGGCGCAGTGGCTCGAAGCTGCCGTTGCCGAGGGTCATGCCGGAGGCGAGGATCGCGTCGCAGCGCTCCAGCTCCGCCAGGGAGTTGGTGCGTACCGCTTCGCCCCATTCGGTCGTGCCGCCCTTGAGGTCGCAGGGGATGTACGCGAGGCCGCGTGCCCGCAGGGCCTCCAGCAGCGAGTTCACCACTCCCACCACGAGCACGGTCGCTCCGGGGGAGGCGTCGATGAGGTCCACCACGGCCTTGGCCCTGGCCCTGGACTTCTCCAGCGACGTTCCGGCGGTCAGCGGGCAGGGCCGTGCGCCGTTCCCGGGGCTGTGCGGCAGGGCGTGCATGAGGTACGCGTCGAGGGCGGCGACCCGGACCGGGGGCAGTTCGTGTTCGACGAGGCGGGCGATGTCCGCGCCGACGCATTCCTCGACGGCGCCGTCGGGCAGCTCGCCCGGCTCGACCGCACAGGACCCGACGACTTCGGCCAGGCGCAGGCTCAGCACTTCGTTCCGGTAGCCGGAGCCGCGTCCTTCGTGTCGTACCGCCTGTCGGGTGGTGAAGGCGACCGCGATTCGCTGGGTGCGCGGATCGGGGCCGATGCGGCCGGCCAGCACCAGCTGGACGAGGTCGTCGTACGAGGCGGCTGCGGCGCGTATGCCGGTGGGGGCGGTCATCGGGTCACCACCCGGGGACGCAGCTGCGCGAGGAGGGTTTCGACGCGTGTCCGGGCGGCGGGGCCCTGGGCGTCACCGGCCATGACGTGGCCGAGGTACTCGTTGTTGCTGCCGGCGGCTTTGACGGCCTTGCCGGGGTCGGCGAGCTGGAGTTCCAGCAGGCCGTCGGCCGCGCGGACGGTGTCGGCGCCGTCGACGGTCTCCAGTACGCCGTCCTGGTCGGGTACCAGGAAGCCGATGGCGGCGCTGGTCAGTCCGGTGGCACGGCGGCGGAGGTCCGGCGCGCGGCCGAGGGCGACGTCCACGCAGGCGGCGGCGAGGTCGATGCCGGTCACGTGACGTACGAGCTCGGTGATGCGGTTGCCGGCGGGCCGGGGGTTGACCTCGACGAGGCGTGGCCCGTCGGCCGTCAGCTTGATCTCGGTGTGGGCGACGACCTGGTCGAGACCGAGGGCCTTGAGCGCCCGGCGCGCGGTCTCTTCGGCGGCCTCGGTGTCCGCCGGGTCCAGGACGGCGGGGAACATGTGGCCGGTCTCGACGAACGCAGGGGCTCCGCCGACGCTTTTGTCGGTGACGCCGATGACGTGCACGGCTCCGCCGTGGGACACGGTCTCGATGCTTACTTCCGGGCCCTCGAGGAGTTCTTCGAGCAGCACTACAGGGTCGCGGCGCTGTCCGCGGGCGTTGACGGGGAAGGCGGCGAGCGCGCGGTAGGCGTGAGCCAGGGCGGCCTCGTCGTCGGCGCGGCGTACGAACATCCCGGCGCACAGGTCCACGGGTTTGAGTACCAGCGGGTAGCCGATGTCGTGGGCCGCTGCGGCGGCCTCGGCCCAGTCCGCGCACACAGCGAACCGAGGTCCCGGTAAACCGGTCTCGGCCAGGACTCGGCGGGTCGAGTCCTTGCGGCACGCGTTCTCGACCGCCTCGGGCGTGGGGCCGGGCAGCCCAAGGCGCCCCGAGATCTGCGCAGCCGTCCGGAGGTAGTAGTCGCAGGAAGTGATCACTCCGTCGAAGCGCAGGACGTCGTGGGTGCGCTCGACGAAGGGCAGCAGTGCGTCGGTGTCGTTGGTGTTCGTGGTGAGCACATGGCGGGCTGCGAGGAGGGGGTGCGCGGTGCCCTCCGGAGCGGAGCGCAGGTAGTGGTGCAGGTCACGGGTCAGGAAGGTGAACTCGTGACCTGCCTCGCGAATGGCTCTTGGCAGCAGTCTGCCCATGGACCCGACCCAGCTCTCGACCATCAGCAGATGAGCCACGAATTCCCTTTCTCACGGCGCGGATTGAGGCGTGTTCCGGTCACAGTGGCGACACCGGCAGGGCGCGCTCGATTGACCGAGGAGACCTTATCGATAATCGTTTTCATTGTCATCTGTTATGGGTGGAGTACTCTCCGATGCAGGACCCGTGCCAGCCGCCGTACGCCCCCGGAACCTCCTGTGCGCCCTCCTTTCCGTCGCCGTCACGCGGGCGGCGCCGACCGCTGCACCAGCCGACCGCGCGCACGACATCGCCGCCGCGATCCGGTCCAGGCCCTGCCCCTCATCGGCGCCGGCGCCGCTCGCTTCCGACCGCGGGAACGTGAACTCCGGCCGCCACACCCCCGGTTCCAGCTGGTGTTCCATGACCTGTACAGGTCGCTCAGCCCGCGCCGCCGGGGCCTCGCCCCCCGCGCACGGGAAGCGGTGCCCGTATGAGCTGTCCGGCGGCCGGTGCCAGTGTGTAGTCATCGCCCGCGTGCACTGGCGACCGGCCGGAGCTGCTGGTAGTCGACGAGACGGCCTCCGCGCTGGCGCTCGACTTTCTGTTCATCTCTCACGACCACGCGACGGTCCGGCACGTCTGCGACCGCGTTCTGACGGCGAGCGAAGGGGGCTCGTATCGTGACTCCGCTCGCCCGCCTTCTGCTCGCCAGCCAGTTCGACTTCAACGTCGGGTTCTCGGCGGGTGCTGGCCCGGCCGGGAACACCCGACATCACATGCGCGCGTGGTGCTCGATGTCTTCTCTGAACTTGGTGAGAGCCTGGTCGGTGAGTGTGGGACGGGTCGGCGATGGCAGCGAGGTAGTCCTCGGTGCTGGCCGGCGCGCCTTTGCGGTCAGTGACTTCGCGTTCGAATGCAGCGTGGGAGCCTTTGCGGGCGGCGAACTCGATGTCGGCAGGTGTGAACATCTCACTGGCCAGCACCAGTCGATGCAGCTTGATGTCGTCGGCGGCTGGGCCGAGGTAGCGCTGCCAGATTGCCGCCCGGGCCTTCGGATCGGGGGGACCGACCGGAATGACGTAGTCGAACCGGTAGCAGCGTTCCTCGCACAGTTCGGGAGGCATTCTGACGGCCGACCCAGGGCTGTTGCGCACGACGGCGGACAGCACCGCGCCTGCCGGAAAGACGCTTCGCCGTTGCGACACCATCAGTCCTCAGGTCGCTGAGGACGAAAGCGCTGGCTACGGGGCCAGACCGTCGGCGACTCGGCATCAATGCCGCTCCGTCGGCGGAGCGGCGGACGGTGAGCACCGCCACGGAGCGCCATAGTCCATCGCCGTGCGGTCCGGCTGTGGTTGCGGACGTTCGCCGTATCAGGCGGACCCGGGAGAACTACGCCGTGGCCTTGGAAGCGGTCGAGTAACTTCCCAGCTCTTCCTGTAGGCCACCAAAGTCCTCATCATGCTCATCGGCCTGCTCATCTTCGCCAGCAGCGGCACAACCGAACAGAACCCGCCCACCAGCCCCGTACCCGCGCCGTCCGTGTCGGCACCCCCAGCAGACCAGGACCAAGGCACCGGGGGTGGGCAGTAGTTCACATCCATACCTCGCACCCTGGCCTACCCGCGCGCACCGCCGCCCTCCACTTGGGCCAAATCTGAGCATCGGAGACCAGTGCTGGCCGCGCTGCTCCAGTGGGCGGCGTCCGCGAGTGCCGGGCTGATGATCGTGCCGTACCACTTCACCGCCCCATCGCCGAGGAAATGTCAGGCGGGGCGCAGGGTCTGTTCTTCGTGGATGGCGTGGGTGGTCTCGTCGGACCAGGTTCGTTCCCTGTCAAGTGCAGCGTGTTGAACCCATACGCACGCGGATCCTGTGGCCAGGGGCGGGGCAGATGGCGCACACAGCGCGAGCGAGGCCGTGACCGGCCGCTGGTTCCGGTCGTAGCCTCGCTCGTGCCGGCGGTTGCTCTTGCAGTCAGCAAGCGCCGCCACGAACAAGGTCGAGGCGTTCAACGGCTTCGCCCAGGTTCGGTGAGGTGACCAGCGGGTTGAGGAACACCACGCGTTCGTGGGCGGGCAGCGGGTGCACGGTGGTCGGGTCAGGGGACAAGGTCGGGGTCCTTTGCGTGGTTGCGGGATGTCGCACACGGCCCTGGCGGGGCGTCGCCGGGCCAGGGCCGGATCACCCTGGCCCGGTGGGGCTTCAGGTGTTCCCGGGGCTGGGGGCGGGGTGACCCACTCGATGAACTGGACGATCACGCCGCTGGGGTCGGTGACCTGGAAGTAGCGTTCACCCAGGGGTCCTCGGCAGCGGCATGGTGATGTCGACGCCCTCGGCGCGCAGCCGCTTCTCCCGGCCAAGGCGGTTGTGATTGTCAACGGCTGTTCACGGATGCCTCGTTCGAGGTGGTGACCGCATCTGGATCGGTGGAACGATGCGGCGCCGCGGAGCCTTCCGCGGGCTTGGACCTCGCCAGCCACAGGCCGGTGAACACGGCGGTGGCCAAAGTGACGGTGCCGGCAGCGAGGAAGGCGCTGTTGAGGCCGGTCTCGAAGGAGGCGCCGCCGGATTGCCGGGTGCGGACGATGGCTCCGAGTACCGCCACGCCGAGCACCGCGCCGATCTGCCGGGTGGTGCTGCTGATGCCTGATGCGAGGCCGCCTTCCTGCGGGCTGACTGCTTGGATGGCGGCGCCTGTCAGTGGGGACATGGCCAGGGCGAAGCCGATGCCGGCGAGTCCCAGCCGCCACCACACGTTCCCGTAGCCGGTGTCGGCGTGCACCATACCGAGCGCCTGCAGTCCCAGGCCGGCCAGGGCCAGGCCGGTGGTAACCACGATTCGGAAGCCGTACCGGGCGGCGAGCCGGCCCGCGTACGGGCTGACGATCACCATGGCGAGGGATACCGGCAGGGTCTGCAGGCCGGCGCGCAGGATCGAGCTGCCCTGGACGTAGACGAAGAACTGGGAGAAGAAGAACGACGAGCCCATGAGCGCGAACCCCACCACGACCATGGCGGTGTTGGACACGGTGAACAGGCGCTGCCGGAACAGCCGCAGCGGCAGCATCGGTGCGGAGCGACGCGCTTCGACGGCGACGAAGGCGGCGAGGAGGATCACCGCGGCGGCGAAGCTGCCCAGGATGACCGGTGAGGTCCAGCCGCGGGCACCACCCTCGATCAGCCCGTAGGTCAGTACCCCCACCGCCAGAACGGACAGCACCGTGCCCGGGATGTCGATCGCGGGGGCGCTCGGATTGCGGGACTCGCCGAGGTGGCGCAGGCCGACCAGCAGAAGGACCACGCCGATGGGCAGATTGACCAGGAAGATGGCGGGCCAGCCGAAGGCTTCTGTCAGCACGCCGCCGGCCACGGGGCCTGCGGCCAGACCGATTCCGCTGAATCCGGCCCACAGCCCGATCACCTTGATTCGTTCTTGCGGCACGGGATAGGCGGCGGCGAGCAGGGCGAGCGAGGCAGGGCTCAGCGCCGCGGCCCCGATGCCCTGCAGCACCCGGCCGGCGACCAGCCAGCCGACCGAGGGCGCGAGGCTGCACAGCAGCGACGCGGCGGTGAATACCGCCACGCCGGTCAGGTACACCCGCTTGCGGCCGAACCGGTCGGCGAAGACACCGCCGGACAGCAGCAGCATGGCGACCAGCAGTACGTACGCGTCGACGATCCACTGCAGACCGGTCAGCTGAGTGTGCAGCCGGTGCTGCATATCGGGCAGCGCCGCTCCAACAATCGTGTTGTCGAGCAGGACCATGAATTGGCCTAGACAGGTCACCGTGAGCAGCACGGCCCGGTTTGATCGACTGCCTACGGTCGCATGCGATGCAGCCATGGGAATTCCCCTCAATCGGTAGTTGCGCCCGGCCACGGTCGACGCGGGTGGCGATACACCTGAGCGCTCTAAAGCAGTCAGCGACTGCGTTAGGTGACTGTAAGGAGGCTCGCCCCGCAAACGCAAGTCTTGACTGCGTTAAGGTGGGGGCATGAACGAGCGACAGCGAGCCCGGCGGCCTGGCGGGCGCAGCGCCCGCGTCGGCGCGCAGGTGCACCAGGCCGTCACCGACCTGATCAGCGAGCGCGGCTACGGCAACTTCACCGTCGGCGACGTCGCAGCCCGCGCAGGCGTAGCCGACAGCAGCATTTACCGCCGGTGGGGCAGCCTGGAAACCCTGCTCACCGACGTGGCGCTCACCCGCCTCAACACGCAGTCGCCGATGCCCGACACCGGGAGCCTGGTCGGCGACCTGCGCACTTACGCGGCCAACGTGGCCTGCGAGATCACCGGACCTGACGGCCCGGCGGTGCTGCACCTAGCCGTCGCCCTGTCGAGCAACGGTCAGCAGGGCCTGCAGGCTGGTGACGACCTCCGCGCCGAACGCATGCGGCAACTGCAGTCCATGCTCGATCGCGCCCGCGACCGAGGCGAGCACGCACCCGACGCGTTCGACGTGCTGGACCACATCCTGGCCCCGATGTATATCCGCGTCTTGTTCGGCATGGGCCCGCTCACCCCGGACTACATCGACGGGCTGGTCGACCGATTGCTGTGACCTCAACCCGGTTCCCGCGATCAGCCCTCGGACGCGGTGCCACGGCACCGTGAGGTGCTCGCCGACACGCGCCCGGCCCGCTCGGCACCCGGCCATTGGCCGGCTCACGCGGCCTGGCTGAATCCGTCGGTCGGCGGGCCGTCGCCGCAGATCGGGGTGAAGTCGACGTCCAGGTGCGGGTCGTAGGCGTCGGGTTCGTCGGCGAGCTCGTGGGTGGAGTATCCGCCGAAGCGGCGGATGTGCTCGGTCAGGTACGGCGAGACCTGCGCCAGGTCCTCCGGGTCGACCTTCTCTCCTTCGTCCTGCAGCCGGCGGACGATCTCGGCGATGTCCAGCGCGTTGTGGGAGATGATCGCGTTGGCCAGCAGGGCGTTGAACTTCGCGGCCTTCTCCTGCTCAAGGGGGTCGTTGTCGGCGAGCATGCCGCCGACAACGACCCACTTCGAGAAGTTGTTGAACGCCTCCACCTTGTGTCGCCGCCGTCACTCTGCGGCGCAGCGAGGCGTCGGAGAGGTAGCGCAGCAGCTGGATGGTACGGATGGCCCGTCCGACCTCGCGGAAGGCGGTGTATGTGGCGTTCTTGTTGGACCCGGAGCGCAGCCGGGCGCAGCAGCAGCGTGGAGGAGATGGCGCCCTCGCGGACTCACCCCGACCGCGCACTGCGCAACGTCCACGACGCGCTCGCGCCCGGCGGCCTGTTCGCCGTCGTCGAACTGGCCTCGTTTAGCGACCGCATGCCGCAGACGTACGCCTTACCCTTGGCCTGGCAGAACTGGCCGCGCTTGACGACCGACGTTCCGGCGGGAGGCGTGATCATGACGCTGACGGACCGTTCCCCCTGTTTGGTCAGGATCCAGGCGGGCCCAGCGTTGATGAACTTCACCTTCATCTTCACCGTGTCACCGACGCTTCCCTTCAGCGCGGCACCCGTCACCTGGTAGTCGGCCGTGTTAACGGAGCTGACGGGCACATTGACAACTCGTGCGGTCCCCTCGCTCCCGGCCTGTCCCTCGACCAGTTTCACCGCCGGCGCGGTTCCCGCCACCGGCTGGGTGCCGTTCTCGTCCGCTCCGGGATCGACGTCCCAGACATTCACTCGCAGCTCGTCGTTGAGCGCGCGGTCCAGTGCCTCGACGCGGAGAGGCCTCTCGGGCGTGTAGACGGTGCCCGGCTCCACCACTTGGTCGAACGCACACACCGCGATCCATCTCTCGGGCATCTCGTCGTAGGACCGGACCTGCTGTGTCCGGCAGTTGGAGGGAACCTCCGCGAAGTCGAGTCCTCGGGTGACGCCGTAGGAGACCCACACCTTCTCGGCCGCCCTGGTGCCCTTGTTCGCCACGGTTGCCGACAGATCGAAGCTGCTCCCAGGTTTCACCCCGTTGACCGGCTCGATGCCTCCAATGACCAACTCGGGTGCGGTTTCATCGCCGAAGGCGGCAGGAGCCGCAGCCAGTGCGATCAGGCCGGCAGCGCTGAGGGTGGCAGCAACGGCACGGGAGGCGCGACGGTTGTGCGGGGGAATCGGCATTGGAGAGATCCTCTGCTGGGACGCGGGAAAACGGGCGGTGACTTCCAGGAGAAAAGTTTCCGGTCACTAGACTCTTATCGAACTCGAACGGTTGCGTGGCCGGTGCCTCCTCCGCCTTGCGATCGCATCCACCGGATGCCGTGAGCCCCGGCCCGATGTCGACACCGACCACCAGCGCGAGTCCGGAAGTGCGCTTCCTCCCTTACCCGGAGGCGATCGCCGAGGTCACCAGCCTGCTCGCCCCCGGCGACAACCGGCGCTGATCGTCAAGTGCCGGCGAGACGCCAGAGCGCAGTGACCTCAGCGGCACGGGCGGCGTCGGCCGGTATCCGCTCGGGCAGCGGATCGCCGAGCAGCGCCGCGCCTACACGGCCGGAACGATGGAAGCCGGGCGAGTGACCGAGCTGGAAAAGGTCGGGATGGTGTGGTCCGAGCAGGAGGCGGCCTGGGCGGACGGGGTCGCCGTCGCCCGCGTGTATGCCGCCGCCCACGGCCGCTTCCTCCCTCCGACCACCGCGGTGTGGGAGGGGCATCCGATCGGGGTGCGGGCGAAGAACGCGAGGGCAGCGGCCCGGAGGGCGCGGGAGAACGAGGAGCTCCGCACGGCCGGCCGCCCCGTCCCCTCGGCGGCCGGCGCGATGACCGAAACGCGGCGGGACGAGCTGGACGCGATCGATCCGGGATGGTGCCCGGCATGGGACACCACGTGGCAGCGCTGCTACCGCCTCGTCCAGAACCACGTCCAGGCCGGCGGCACACTCCCCGAGGCTGCGGGCGACGTCGTCGTCCAGGGCGAAGACCTCGGACGCTGCGTCACGGCGCAGCGGTTCGGGTGGGAACAGCTCCTGCCCGTACAGCAGTGGATCCTGGAGAACACCCTCACAATCACACCGGCCCAGGAAGACGAACGGCCGGTGAAGCAGACGCAGGATACGAAGTGGGCGGCCAACCTGGCAGCAGCGCGGCAGTTCCACGCCCGTGAAGGACACCTGAAAGTGCCCCGGGGCATCAGCAGCGACTCGTCAGCAAGCCTGGACATCGGCTACGGCAACACCGCCGCCACCGGCTGGGCGCCCGAACTCACCGCCCAGTGGAACAGCACCGACAACCTCGTGATCACCGACTGAACCCACCCGCACCAAAGCGCCGCAGCCTCGCCTTCAATCTCGTCGAACGCGTCGATCGGGACACCGGGCATGGAGGTCAGCAGGGACAGGCGGGTCGCTGCCTTGCCGTCTAGGTCTCGGTACTCACCACTCTGGGACCGTGACCCCTGCCGCCGCGAACGGGTCCAGCAGCACCCGGTACTGCTCCTCCGTCAGTTTCGTACGCTTGCAGACAGCGCGCGCGGCGATCGAGCAGGCGGGTTTGATGTCGAAGCAGAGGTGCGGGCGGAAGGCGTCCAGTTCGTGGGTGCGGCGGAGGAGAGCGGTGCGGACGGCACGTTCGATCGCGGAGTTCTCCGACGCGGAGACCCTGGTCGCACGGCTGGCATCGCGGCCGCCCCGGTTCCAGCGGTCAAGGGAGTCCTCGTACAACGCTGCGAGCGCCGCAGGCGGCAGAGCCGTGGACTCCTCAATGAACCGTGCGGTGGCTGCCTCCATGCCCCGTCCCTCCCAGATCTCGGCCAGGGCACCCACTCTACGGCCCGGATCGGACAGCCCACACCACTCCCAGCACACCAACTACCACCCCGAAACGACACATCGCTTGGGCGGGTCGGCGCACGGCACGGGCCCGGTCCTCCGGCGGTTCGGAGGACCGGGCCCGCTTCGTACGCTGAGCGAGGGCATGTGCCGTCGGTCGGGCTCGGTTGGCTAGCGAAGGAAGCGGAGGCCCGCTATGGGCGCTGAGGACGACGTCCGCCCACTATCGTCACGACGAGGAGAGCCACCCCGAGCACGACTGCGGCGATTCCGGTGGCAAGGAAGCCCCCTGAGGACTGCCCCATCCGAGAAACCATGATCAGCAGGACGCCGACGACGACGAGCATGATCATGTGACGGCGATACCGTGCCAACTGAGCCATCATTAGGAGCCGATTCCTTGTGTTCGGGGACGATGCGCCGTGACCGTACCAGCCCGCGGCCAGCCGGACGTCGCCGCGCTCACTGGTCCCACCACCCGCACCGGCATTTGAACGTCGGAGATGGGAGCTCCTGGGGCTTCGCCACGGCGCACCGTGCGGCGTACGTCCCCCCGCGGCTACGAAACCCTGCCCGCCCTCTCCGAAGCCGTGATCCACCTCGCCATGACCGACCTCATGGCCCGCCGCTTCACCGGCGAAGCCACTATCTCCTGGCACGATCCGACATCACACACCAAGCAGCAGGTCCCGGGATATAACACCGGGTCACGGGCACCCTCGTCTTCGCCGTCAACCTGCTGGACTCCTTCCTGCAGGGCCTGAACGTCCAACAGATCAACCGGCTGATCTGGACGCCCGACGTGATCGGCTGCGTCCTCTTCCTGGTCTCCGGCCACCTGGCCTTCGTCGAGATCTGCCACGGCCGACCATGCGCCCGCCCGCACAACCTTGGCTGGCGGATCGTCGCCGTCAACCAGCTCGGCTCCCTCCTTTTCATGGTCTCCGCACTCGCCGCCTACACCCGCCCCGCCACCGGCAACCCGGTCAACGCCGACATCGCCAACTGGGGCACCCTCACCGGCGCCCTGTGCTTCTCCCTCGCCGGCCTCCTCCAACTCGGCGAACACCCATAGGCAGGAACGGCTTCGGCAGGGAAGACGACACACCCCGCGCCTTACTGATTTCGGCGTTTCGGGGTCTGGATTTGTGTCGGGAGGGGTGACGCGGTCCGTCCGGGCTGGTACGCCGGAGGCATGCGGTATCCGGATGGGGGCGGGCTGACCGCCGAGCAGCGCAGGCGCCGGGAAGAGGTACGGATGCGGGCCGTTGACCTCTTCGATGACGGCGTGGAAGTCCCGTGCATCGCCCGGGAGTTACGGGTGAGTGAGAAGTCGGTCTACCAGTGGCGCCGTACCTGGAGGACGGGCGGACGCGAGGCGCTGCGTTCCAGAGGCCCCTCCGGCTACGACTGTCGGCTCGGCCCCCACCTGCAGGCCAAGCTCGCGATGTGGCTTGATGAGGGGCCGGCCGCGCACGGCTGGGCGGACGACCAGGTGTGCACCGCCGCCCGGGTACGCACGCTGATCGGGCGGAAGTTCCACCTCTCCTACAGTGTCTCCGGGGTCACTCGGCTGCTGCACCGCATGGGCTACAGCGTGCAGATCCCGCCCGGCCTGCCGCCGAACGCGACGAGGACGCGATCACCGCATGGCGGGAGGTGACCTGGCAGGAGGTAAAACCCTCCGGGCGGCGACCGGCGCGTTCATCTACTTCGAGGACGAAGCGGGTGTGACCGGTCGGCCGCCCAAGGGCCGCACCTGGGGCCGGCGCGGCATCACCCCGAGGATCAAGGTGTCCGGCCGCAGCCGGGGACGGCTCTCGGTGGCCGGTCTGCTGTGTTTCCGGCCGGGGCTGCCCGCCCGTCTGTGCTGCCGGCTGCGTCGGCATACCGGCCGCAAGGGCGAGCGTCGCTCGCTGGGCGAGGCGGACTGCATCCGCCTGCTGGATGGCGCCCACCAACTGCTCAAGGCCCCGCTGATCGTGGTGTGGGACCGGCTGAGCACCCACGTCTCCAAGACGATGAAGGCACTCGTTGCCGAGCGGGACTGGCTGACGGTGGTCCTGCTGCCCGGGTATGCGCCCGACCTCAACCCGGTCGAGGGCCTGTGGGCGCATATCAAGCGGAGCCTGGCCAACCTGGCCGCCCGCACCCTCGGCGAGCTGGAGACTCTGCTCCGCAGGCGGCTCAAGGCGCTGCAGTACCGGCACGGCATCCTCGGCGGATTCCTCGCCGGGACGGGCCTCGCTCTCGACAGACCGGACAGACCCTAACCTCGCGCTTTCATGAGCGTGCTCGTCCATGCCTTGATCAAATAAGCAGAGAGTGCTTCTGACCTGCAACGATGGGACTTGTCTAGGGTCCTGTTGGCTGCACGGAAAGAAGCACTCTCCAGGTGAGTAAGCGTATCGGGTTGTACCCACGTGTCCGCGTCGAGGGCGGCGGCAGAGGGGCGGTCTCGCAGGCCGGGGCGGTGCTGCTGGTCGAGACGGTCCGCACGTTGGGCCTGGACGATGCGATATCGGCGGCGCTGGCGCCCTGGCGCAAGCCGCGGACGATGCATGATCCGGGCAAGGTCCTGCTGGATATCGCACTCGCGACGGCTCTGGGCGGGGACTGCCTCGCTGATGTCGCCATGCTGCGGGCCGAGGCCGACGTGTTCGGTCCAGTGGCATCGGACCCCACGGTCTCCCGGCTCATCGACGCGCTCGCCGCGGCCGGGCCGAAGGCGCTCACCGCGATCCGCGCGGCACGAGCCGAAGTGCGCACGCGAGTATGGGAGTTGGCCGGTGAAGACAATCCGGCCGCCGGTGGCAGCGTGATCGTGGACATCGACGGCGTGCTGGTGCTTGCGCACTCCGAGAAGCAGGACGCCACCGCGACCTGGAAGAAGACCTTCGGTCACCATCCGCTCGTTGCGTTCGTCGACCACGGCCAGGCCGGTTCCGGGGAACCGGTGGCCGCGCTGCTGCGGCCTGGCAACGCAGGCTCCAACACCGCGAGCGATCACATCGAAACCACCCGCCTCGCCCTGGCCCAACTGCCCAAACACCTGCGGCGGGGACGGCAGACGCTGGTCCGCACCGACTCCGCTCGGCGGCACCCACGCCTTCCTCGACTGGCTCTCCCGCCGCGGCCGGTGGCTGTCCTACTCGGTCGGAATGACCATCACCGACGCCATCCACCAGGCTGTGCTGAAGATCCCGAAACGGGCCTGGACACCGGCCTACGACTCCGACGGCACCGAACGGCCCGGCGCCTGGGTCGCAGAGATCACCGACATGCCCGACCTGAGCACCTGGCCCAAGGGCATGCGGCTGATCGTCCGCAAGGAACGGCCACACCCCGGCGCCCAGTTGCGCTTCACCGACGTTGACGGGCTGCGACTGACCTGCTTCGCGACCAACACAAAGGGCGGCCAGCTCGCCGACCTCGAACTGCGTCACCGCAGGCGGGCCCGCTGCGAGGACCGCATCCGAAACGCCCGCGATACCGGCCTGCGCAACCTGCCCCTGCACGACACAGCCCAGAACCGGATCTGGCTGGAGATCGTCTCCATCGCGCTCGACCTCCTCGCCTGGATGCCGATGCTCGCCCTGACAGGCGAAACCCGCCGTTGGGAGCCGAAGCGCCTCCGCCTCCGCTTGTTTTCCGCCGCCGCCCAGCTCGTGAACACCGGCCGCCGCCGCTGGCTCCGCCTGGCCGCCCGATGGCCCTGGACATCCGTGATCACCAGCGCCATGGACCGGCTCCAGGCCCTACCGAACCCCGGCTGACCAGTAAATTCACCCGTCCCAACAACCTGCACGACCACCCCGGGAGTGGAACCCGGCGCCCACCCGACGCGACAACCGGGCCACCAACATGCCCTCGCACATCCGCAACAGCAAAACGGCCCGACGGAAGAACCGACGGACCGTCATGCAAGATCGAGGCTAATACGCCGAAGTCAGTAACTGGCAGCTGAGAAGCTTCACCAGAGGCAACGGTTCCCCGGCAGGGGGTTGCCCGGATCCTCCTGAACGGCCATGGGAAACTTTTCACATGAGTGCGAAAGACTCCAGTACCGCCGTTGGCCGTATGCGTGGAGTACCGATCGTGATCGCCTCCGCAGCCTGCGCGTTACTGCTCACTGCGTGCGCTTCTGGCGGCACGTCAGGCAGTAGTGGCGAACCGAACTTCGTCGCAGGGAAGGACGGCACCGACGCCGTACCCGCGAGCCAGCGTGTCATGGCCCCGGACCTGTCCGGCAAGACCGTCGATGGCAGGGTCTTGGACGTTGCGGACTACAGGGGGAAAGTCGTGGTGCTCAACGTCTGGGGTTCATGGTGCCCGCCCTGCCGTGCTGAGGCCAAAGGCTTTGAGACGGTCTACCAGGATGTCAAAAGTCAGGGCGTGCAGTTCGTCGGCATCAACACCCGTGACGCAAGTCCGGCTCCTGCCATGGCCTTTCAGCGCGATCAAGGCATTACCTATCCAAGCTTCTACGACCGCTCAGGCAGGCTGCTTCTCCGCTTCCAAAGGGGCACTCTGGGCATACAGCCGGTTCCCTCCACACTCGTCATCGATCGGCACGGAAAAGTCGCAGCACGAGCAATAGGAGCGCTCGATAAAAGCGCCCTGCTGAAGATGGTGCAGCCGATCGTCGGGGAGAAATGACGTGTCCGCACTCATTGCACTGGCCGCACAGAACGAGACAGTGGAGCACGGTGCCCTGCTGCTCGCCCTGCCGATCGCTCTGCTCGGCGGGCTCGTATCCTTCTTCTCTCCCTGCGTCTTGCCGCTGGTCCCCGGCTACCTCTCCTATGTCACCGGCGTCGTCGGTACCGACCTGGCGGAGGCGCGGCGGGGGCGGATGGCCACCGGCGCCTTCCTGTTCGTCCTCGGTTTCACCGCCGTGTTCGTCTCCGGCGGAGCACTCTTCGGCTTCTTCGGCTCCACCTTGCTGGAGTACCAGGGCACGCTATCCAAGGTACTTGGCGTGCTGATGATCCTGCTGGGTGTGTTCTTCATGGGGCTCATGCCCTGGCTCACGCAGCGTGAGTTCCGCTTCCACAGGCGGCCCACCGCCGGGCTGATCGGCGCCCCCGTCCTCGGAGCCCTGTTCGGGATCGGCTGGACGCCATGCGTCGGTCCCACTCTCGGCTCCGTGATCGTCTTGTCTTCCGAGCAGGCGAGCGCGGGCCGGGGCGCGATACTGACCGTCGCCTACTGTCTCGGTCTCGGTGTCCCCTTCATCCTCACCGCCATCGCCTTCCGCAAAGCACTCGGTGCCTTCAGCTGGGCCAAGCGCCACTATGTGTGGGTCATGCGCATCGGTGGCACGATGATGATCGCCACCGGCGTGCTGCTGCTGACCGGCGCCTGGGACCTCCTGGTGCAACAGATGCAGACATGGTCCAGCGACTTCACCGTTGGAATCTGACGGAGGCGGATTCTAGCGGTCGTCGCAACGCGTGGTCGGTTCGATCAGGCCGCGGGAAGTTTGGCCAGACGCTCGGCTGGGGTTTCCCAGCCGAGCGTCTGGCCGTGGCTTTGTTCACCAGTTTCGGTTCTGGCACAGATCTTGGGGAGCGGTCGCGGAGCGTTACCTCGGTGTTCGATTGCGCTCGTTGATTGGCTGCTCGAGGGCTCGGTAGTCAGGTGACGGATGAACCAGCTCGGGGTGTTCCGCTACGTACCGATCGCTGTGGATCGCCAGCATCGCCCAGTGCCACGCCTCGTCGTGAAAGATCAGTCCGCGGTACGGCGCCTCAGCCGGTTCGTATGGGTATCGCTCCAGGGCGGCCTCCCTGGCCTCCTTCGGCGCCAGCCCGCCGTGATGCTGCATTACCCATGCGTAGCCACGCCGCTCGGAGTGCAGGCAGTCGAGGTACTCAGCTTCGTTCCATGTCACGGCTCAACGGTAGACCGGTCGCCGAAGGGGGCGGACGCCCCGCGACCGCTCCCCAAGATCTGTGCCAGAACCCGTGAGTCGTCGATAAAGCCAGCCGAACTGCCGCCGAGCTGGAACCCGCCGAACGCGGAGCGCTCGAGGTGGCCAGGGCTACACCTTGCGCGTCAGCGCCGTTCCCATCGCCTGTGGGTCAGCCCCCGCCCAGCCGCACATCCGCAAGACGTTCCCAGAGCCCCGAAGCAGTCGGCCGCGGCGGCCTCAGCTGCCCTTGGCGAGGGCGTCGGCGAGCTGATCACGGGTCATGCCGGAACGCCCTTTGATCCCTGCCTTGGCGGCCTTCTCGTACAGCTCGGCCTTGGTCAGCGACCGCAGCGACCCGGCGCCCGAGGCCCTGGTGCGCTTCTTCGCGGCAGGCTTCTTCCCGCGCCCGGTCTTCTCAGAGGCGCCGGCCTTCTCCCCGGTGTCCTTCGGGCTGCGGGCCCGCTCGACGCTGGCGCGCAGGGTTTCCATCAGGTCGACCACACCGGTGGGCTGCGCGGCCGGCTCGGCCTTCTCCACGGTTTCGCCTGTGGCCTTGGCCTCGATCAGCGCCTCGACCTTCTCCTGGAAGGTGTCGTGGAAGTCTTCCGGGTCCCAGTCGGTGGTGAGGGCGTCGATGAGCTGGTGGGCCATCTTCACCTCGGCGGCGGTCGGCTCCGTCTTGTCCGGCAGGTCGGGGACCTCCTCGTGGGGGTCGCGGATCTCGTCCGCCCAGTGCAGGGAATGCAGGGTCAGCAGGTCGTCCTCGGCTTTCAGAGCGACGAGGTACTCGCGCCCGCGCATCACGAACGTCGCGATGCCTGCCTTGTTCGACTCCGCCAGGGCCCTCTGGAGCAGGGCATATACCTTGCCGTACTGCTCGCCCCGCGGCCCGAGATAGTACGTCCTGTCGAAAAAGATCGGCTCCACCATGTCGAGATCGACGAACTCGGACACCTCCAGGGCCTTGGACCGCCCCGGCGCGATGTCGTCGAGCTCCTCGGGCTCGACAATCACGTACTCGCTGCCGGTGTCGTAACCCTTGACGATCTCGTCCAGGTCCACCTCATCACCGGTGCGCTCATTGACACGCCGGTTGCGGATCCGGTCCGCAGTGCCGCGCTGGAGCTGGTGGAAGCGGATCGTGTGACTGTCGGTCGCGGTATACAACGCGACCGGCAGCGAGACGAGCCCGAAGGAGACGATCCCCGTCCATATCGGTCTGGCCATCTTGGGTCACCACCTCGACCTGCGGTGCCGTGCTCCTTGGCTCCTTCCCCGCCCGACGCCTGATCACCATTGTCGTGATCGCCGGGACACAGCTTTCGAGCACACCCCGCAGGTCTGGAATGCCGCGCAGCTTCGCGACGCAATCAAGGACCTGCCCGATGACGCACCCGTCCATATCTGCGTGGCAGGCGACCCCGGGTGGCTTCGACGGGTACGGGACTTCGTCCTCGTGGACGCGCATCAGGTGGAGAACTGGTGGCCGGCCACGTCCACGGCGCCGGAACGAACCGAGACGGCGGAGGCGCTGTTCGCCGACTGGGAGCCGGGCGCATACGACCACCCATCTGGACTGAACCCGTGCCCACCGCGGCGCCTCGCCTGGGGTACGGGGTCAGGCGGGGTTCAGCGGAGTGATACCAGTACCCGCGTACAGCTCGGGCTCCAGAGACAGGACATTCCCTGCCTTCACCGCGTGCCAGGCGATCGCAGCCGCGTGAGCCACCGGCCAGTCCACGTTCCTCCAGTCCGTCGCGTCCACCGCTCACATCGATAGTCTGATTGCCGGTGTTGTCGTTGGTCCAGCTCACCTTGCCGTCGAGCGTCTTCGTGCTGATGTTCACGACGAAGAACTCGTGACTTCCGTGCGTAGCGTCGGACCGCGTACCGGCGGCGCCGTTAAAGCTGGCCCCGAGGTGGGGCCTTACCCATGCTTTCAGCGTGGGTAGGGCCCCAGTGGTCCGGGAGCCCTGATGCCTCACGCCTCGTCAAAGGCCTCGAGCAGGCGCTCGTACGCCAGCTTCGGCCGCAGGGCCGCGTCCCACGGCAGGGAATCGGCCGTGCGCGGAGGATAGATCTTGGTGTCGGCGGTGGAACCGTACCGGTCGGTGAATCCCCATGTGGAGAACGATGTGCAGTTCGGCTCCTCCAGGCAGACCCGCAGCTTGCCCACCATCTCGTCGGCCTGGGTCTCCCGCCCGTCCTCCTCGTCCTCGCCTATGGGGACGTCCATCTCCGACACCCGCGCCTGGACCCCGAGCTCCGCCAGATCCCGCACATGGCTGCGGAAGGTCTCCGGGTCGATGCGGTCGCCGGGTGCGTACTCATGGTTCTGGAAACCCACGCCGTCGATCGGTACGCCCCGTTCCTTGAGCCGCTTGACCAGATCGTAAAGGGCGTCCCACCGCTCGCCTTCCTCCTCGACCCCGTACTCGTTGAGGAATAGCCGTGCCTTCGGATCGGCCCGGTGGGCGGCCCTGAACGCCTCGTCGATGTACTCCTCGCCCATGGCCTCGAACCACGGGCTCTGCTCGGAGCGCAGACCAAGATCCCCGTTGGTGTAGCTTTTCTCGTCGTCGGACATGGGCTCGTTGACCACGTCCCATTCCGCGACCTTTCCCTTGAAGTGACCGGCGACCGTGGCGATGTGCCGGAGCATGGTCCGGCGCACCTCCTCGGGATCGTCGTTCTCCCGCATCCAGTTGGGCAGAGCCTCGTGCCAGACGAGGGTGTGCGCATGCACCTTCATGTCGTTTGCGCGGGCGAAGCGTACGAGTAGGTCCGCGTCGCGGAAGTCGTAGACGCCCCGGCGCGGGTGGAGGAACTGTGGCTTGAACGCGTTCTCCGGAGTGAGCATGGAGAACTGGCTCCCCGCGAGCGCCCGGTAGCGGGAGTCGGTGAGCAGCGGGTTCTCGGCTAGGGCGGCGCCGACGTCGAACGGCCGCCCCACGTCTGCGGCCCGCGCACGCAGCGAGTCGTCGGACTGCTCCTGGCGTAGCTGCGGCGCGTTGACCACGCGGAGCGAGTCACCGCTCTCTGCCCGCGCGATCAGCTGCGTCAGACGCCATCCCTCGCGGCGCTCGTCTTCGCCCGCGTCCGCCTCCAGACCGAACCAGACAGTGCCCTCGGCGAACACCCCCGGGTCCTGCACGGTTCCCAGAAGCCGCCCGTCGGCTTTCACGCGGAAGGTGTCACCGATGCTCGACACGGCGAGCGTCACCGTCCCGGAGCAGCCGCAGTCGAAAACCTTGGAGGTGGCTGGCTCGTCGCCCTCGCCGTCCCATATCTGTACCTTCACTTGTCCGTCGGCGGTCACGCCTACGCGGAGTGAGGGCCGCTCCTGCCGCCACTCGTCGTAGATGACCGGTACCCGTCCGTACAGCCGCAGCCATGAGTCGCCGTCATCGTCGCCCACACCGGACATGCGTGCGGTGACGGTGAAGTCGCCATCGGACCTCAGATGCGGGCCGGCCAGGTTCAGCGGGGGATTGGGCTGGCCGCCGGAGGAGTCCTGCTCCACGATGTGCCGATCCGATGCGCTGACCCGCAGGATGTCGTTCCGCGCGGTGGTGCCTGGCATCTGCGTCCAGTCGTGGTTCCGCAGCAGGTCTTTGTCGTTTCCGCCGTCCGGCCCTTCGCCCTGCCCCGTACACCCAGCCGCCACCGCCATGACGAGCACCACGGCGGTCAGTCGCTGCCACGTCCCCCCGCCAAGGTTCACGATCCCTCCCACTTTCTTGCCGAGACGAGATCAACATCTCGAAACCGAGCCATAGTTCATCACACATGAGGTACGGCGGCCCTGTGTGGCACGTCCCACCTCGTGTGGCGGAGCGGGCCCGGATCGTTCTGCCTGCGCGGAAGGCGCGTCAAACACACGTGTGCCAGCGGATTTCAGGGTATCCACGGAGACGGTGCGCAAGTGGCGCTCGCGTTCGCTGACCGGCGGATGGCACTCAGCGAGGCAGAGCGTGCGGAGTTAACCTTGGGCTTTCACGAGCGGGCTTGTGCGGGTCTTGATCAGATAGGTGGAGAGTGCTGCTGAGCTGCAACGATGGGACTTGCCAGGGGTTCTGCCCGCTGCAAGGAAAGAAGCATTCTCCAGGTGAACGAGCGCATCGGGCCGTACCCACCTGCCCGAGCCCTTGTCGGCGGTGGCGCGGGGTCTCGTAGGCGCCCGCAAAATGGCTGGTCACGGGTGCGGTCTGTGCAGGACCCTGAGCGTATGCCTCGACGTCTCATGTTCGTGCAGTTGAAGACTGGTTACAACACCGACCGCGGACCCTCGTGGATCGGGTGGGTGGACTTCTCGAAGACCTGGAGCACTGGGTACTTTCACGGGAGGACACTGCGCCGGGCAGGGGGGATGTTCGATGCGAACTTCTACGACGTGCAGACCAACGAGGAGTTCTGGGTCTCCGGGCCGAAGCGGGACCGCACCGACACCCGCTACGGCCCCTCCAACCCTGAAGTCGATCCGGAAGCCGTCGAGACCTATCACGCCTTCCTGGAGGGTGCGCCCCTGCCGGGCCGGGAAAACGGCTAACCTCGCGCCCTTGCGAGCGGGCTTGTCCGGGTCTTGATCAGATAAACGGAGAATGCTTCTGACCTGCAACGATGGGACTCGGTGAGGGTCCTGTCAGCTGCAAGGAAAGAAGCACTCTCCAGGTGAACAAGCGTATCGGGTCGTATCCGCCTGTCCGCGTCCAGGGCGACGGCGGCGCGGTGGTCTCGCAGGCCGGCGGGGTGCTGCTGGCGGAGACCGTCCGCAAGACCGGTCTGGACACGGCGATATCGGCGGCGCTGGCGCCGTGGCGCAAGCCGCGGGCGGTGCACGACCCGGGCAAGATCCTGCTGGACCTCGCGCTGGCGGTCGCGCTGGGCGGGGACTGCTTGTCAGACGTGGCGGTGCTGCGGGCCGAGCCCGCGCTGTTCGGACCAGTGGCCTCCGATCCCACCGTCTCCAGACTGGTGGACACCCTGGCCGGGGCCGGCTCTCATGCGCTGGCCGCGATCCGCCGGGCCAGGGCCGAAGTGCGCGAGCACGTATGGAAGTTGGCCCAGGCCGATGCCCCCGACGCGAACGGTCAAGTCATCGTGGACATCGACGGCGTGCTGGTCCTGGCGCACTCCGAGAAGCAGGACGCCACCGCGACCTGGAAGCGAACCTTCGGGCACCATCCGCTGGTCGCGTTCGTCGACCACGGGTCGGCCGGGTCCGGGGAGCCGGTGGCCGCCCTGTTGCGGCCGGGCAACGCAGGCAGCAACACCGCGGCCGACCACATCACCACCACCCGGCTGGCCCTGGCCCAGTTGCCCAAGCAGTACCGGCGCGGCCGCCGCACCCTGATCCGCACCGACTCCGCCGGCGGCACCCACGAGTTCCTGGACTGGCTCACTGCGCGCGGCCGGTGGCTGTCCTACTCGGTCGGTATGACGATCACCGACGCCGTCCACCACGCTGTGCTGCGGGTCCCGGACTCGGCCTGGACGGCAGCGGTCGAACCTGACAGCCAGCTCCGCGACGGCGCCTGGGTGGCCGGACTGGCCGGGGACCTCCTCAAGGGCTGGCCGGCCGGGATGCGGTTGATTGTGCGCAAGGAACGTCCCCATCCCGGAGCGCAGTTGAGGTTCACCGACACCGACGGCATGCGTCTGACCTGTTTCGCCACCAACACCACCGGCACCGCGATCGCGGCCTTGGAACTGCGGCACCGCCAGCGCGCCCGCGCCGAGGACCGGATCCACGCGGCCCGCGACACCGGCCTGCGCAACCCGCCCCTGCACCACACTGCCCAGAACCAGGTCTGGCTGGAGATCGTCCAGCTCGCCCTGGACCTGCTGGCATGGATGCCGATGCTCGCCCTGACCGGCACGGCCCGCCGCTGGGAACCCAAACGCCTACGGCTGCGACTGTTCACCGCCGCAGCCCGCCTGGTCACCACCAGCCGCCGACGCATCCTCCGCCTGGCCCGCCACTGGCCCTGGACCGACACGATCACCAGCGCCTTCGCCCGGCTCCAAGCCCTGCCGAACCCCAACTGAACAGCAACAACGACCCACCCCGACCAGCAGCCGAATGCCCTCGGAGCCGTGGAACCCGACGCCCACCCGACGCGACAGCCGGGCCATCAACATGCACACAGCCGCCCCGACAAGCCGAAACGGCCCACCGGAGAAACCAACGGACCGTCACGAAACATCGAGGCTAAGGGCTCGTAAAGAATCAACACGTTGCTTCACGGTCTCCCTGTCGTTGGTGTGGTATGCGCATACCGAGTGAGGTTCGTGACCAACTTGCCCTGAGATTCGGAGTGTTGTTCCCTCATCTGAATGAGCGGCAGCAGCGGCTGGCGCTGGCCGCCGAGGCCCGGCTGCTGGGGCACGGTGGGGTCCGGGCCGTCGCGCGTGCCGCAGGGGTGAGCGAGACGACGGTGCGGAAGGGTGTCTTCGAGTTGGAGGGCGGTGAGGACCCACTGCCCGATGGCCGGGTCCGCCGGGACGGCGGCGGTCGCAAGAGCGCCGAGAAGCTTGACCGGCTGCTCGTTCCGGCGTTGCTGGCGCTGGTCGAGCCGGATGAGCGGGGGATCCGATGTCGCCGCTGCGGTGGACGACCAAGTCGCTGCGGTCTCTGGCCGGGGAGCTGACGCGGCAGGGCCATACCGCGTCGGCGCCGACCGTGGGCAGGCTGCTGCGGGAGAACGGTTTCAGTCTGCAGGCCAATGCCAAGACCCTTGAGGGCGCTCAGCACCCCGACCGGGACGCGCAGTTCCGGTACATCAACGACCAGGTCAAGGACCATCAGGCGGAGGGCGAGCCGGTGGTCAGTGTGGACACGAAAAAGAAGGAAGTCGTCGGGGATTTCAAGAATGCGGGACGTCAATGGCGGCCGGCCGGTGAACCCGTGCGGGTTGACGTCCATGACTTCCCCAGCGATGCACTGGGCAAGGCCCTGCCTTATGGCATCTACGATCTGGCGGCGGACACCGGCTGGGTGAATGTCGGTACGGATCACGACACCGCAGCCTTCGCGGTCGAATCGATCCGCCGTTGGTGGAACGGGCAAGGACGCCTCGACTACCCGCAGGCCAGACGTCTGTTGATCACTGCCGATGCCGGCGGCTCCAACGGCTACCGCACCCGGGCCTTCAAGACCGAGTTGGCCGCGTTCGCCGCCCGGACCGGCCTGGCCGTCACGGTCTGCCACATGCCGCCGGGCACATCGAAGTGGAACAAGGTGGAGCATCGGCTGTTCTCCGCGATCACCATGAACTGGCGCGGCAGAGCGCTGAACAGCCACGAGGTCGTCGTGCAGTCCATCGCCGCGACCACCACCCGCACCGGTCTCACCGTCCACGCCGAACTCGACACCGGCACCTATCCCACCGGTGTGAAGGTCAGCGACACCGAGCTGAACGCGGCGCCGGTCACCGGACATGCCTTCCACGGCGAATGGAACTACACCGTGCACCCCCACCCCGCCAGCCCGGCAGACCCCACCAGGCCGACGCCCGGGCCGGCGGCGGTCTTCGACCGCGGTGCCCTGTCACATCCCGCGCTGACCGGCATGACCTGCACCGCACTGGCCGAGCTGACCGAGACCCTGACCCCTGGCTGGCAGGCGCTGCAGAAACAGGACCCGGCCACCCGACGCGACGGCGGCACCCGGCGCCGGGCCCCGGGCGGCGGCCGCAAAGCCAAACTCGACCTGGCCGACCGGGTCCTGGCCACCGTGCTGCAACAAAACCTCGCTCTGCCGCCTACCGTGCTGGCCCACCTCTTCGCCGTCAGCAAGGACACCATCCGCCACACCACCAGCGAGATCCGACGACTGATGGACCAGCACGCACACACCCCAGCCCCCAGCAGCACACCTCAGCACCCTGGCAGGACTCCTCGTCCACGCCACCGCACACGGCGCGACCCTCACGACAGAGACCAAACCAACGTGTTGATTCTTTACGAGCCCTAACCACCCGGCCTTGGGTCAACGCCCCGGATTCGTCAGAGGAATCACGACCCATATCCACGGCAGAGGTCTGCCGATGATCACCCCGACGGGGGTAGCAGTGCTGCCCCCGGGGCCCGATATCGGGTATCAGCGGCGGGTTTCGACCTTCAGGTCGCCGTGGGTCACCGCGCGCATCCTGTCGCTGGCGAGCATGTCGTGCGGGAAGCCGAGTTCGATCGCGCTGGCCTCGTCGAGGCGGGCCAGTTGGGAGGCCGTGAAGTCGACCTCCAGGGCACCCAGATTGTCCTCCAGTTGCGCGAGAGTGCGGGCGCCGATGAGCGATGCCGTCACGTCCGGGTTCTGCAGGGTCCAGGCCAACCCGACCTGGGCGGTTGTGCGGCCCAGCTCCGCGGCGACCTCCATCACGACATCAGCGATGTCCAAGTTGCGTTCGGTCAGCCCGCCGTTGGCGATGTTGAAATTCTTACGGGTGCCGTCGTCGACCGCGGCGTTCGCCGCGGTCAGGTCGTCGCGGCTGTACTTGCCGGTGAGCACCCCGCCGGCCAGTGGCGAGTACGGCACCACGCCCAACCCCATCTCGCGTGCCATGGGGATCAGGTCACGTTCCCCGGTACGCTCGATCAGGTTGTATTCGATCTGCAGCGCGACCAGCGGCGACCAGCCGCGCAGGTCGGCGATCGCCTGCATGCGCGACACCTGCCAGGCCGGGGCGTTGGAGATCGCCACGTACAAGACCTTGCCCTGCCGGACCAGATCGTCCATGCCGCGCAGGATCTCCCCGACCGGTGTCGTGAAATCCCACACGTGCAGGTACAGCAGATCGATGTAGTCCGTATTCAGCTGTCGCAGACTGGCTTCCACCGACGCGAAAAGGCTCTTGCGGTGAGGGCCCCCGGAATTCGGGTCGCCGGGCCGGCGCAGCGTGGTGTATTTCGTTGCCAGCACCAGGCTTTCGCGGTTGTCGCGGGTGAATTCACCCAGCAAGCGCTCAGAGCTGCCATTGGTGTAGGTGTTGGCGGTGTCGATGAAGTTGCCGCCGCGCTCGACGTAGAGGTCGAACAGCTTGCGCGCCTCGTCCTGCTCGGCGCCCCAGCCCCACTCGGTGCCGAAGGTCGCCGCGCCCAGCGCCAGCGGTGAGATCCGCAGCCCGGAGCGGCCGAGCAGCCGGTAGGTGTCGAGGGTGAGCGACATCGTGTCCTCCTGTGCTTGTGATCCGTTGTCGAGCACAAGTCTGTGACCGCCGCGAGCCGGGGATAAGGGAAAGAAGTTCCTGGGAACACCAGTCCTACCCTGTCTGTTGGGCCGAACATGACGACCCGCACGGTGGACACGACACAGGAGCTGGCCGCATTCCTGCGGACCCGGCGCGAACGCCTGAACCCGGACGATTTCGGCCTGCCGTCGCGTCAGCAGGCCCGTCGGACCCCAGGACTGCGCCGCGAAGAGGTCGCCGAACTGGCCGGGGTCAGCATCGACTACATCGTGCGGCTGGAACAGGCCCGGGGACTGCGGCCCTCAGCGAACGTGGTGGAGGCGCTGGCCCGGGCGCTGCGCCTGGCCCCCGGCGAACGCGCCTACCTCTTCAGCCTGGCCCAGCAGCGCCCCCGCAACGCCGACAAGCCCGCCACCACTGCGGCGCCGCCGCTGGCCCGGCTGGTCGCCGACCTGTCGCCACTGCCGGCCATGCTGATGAACCACCGCTACGACATCCTGGCCTGGAACAGCGAAATGGCCAGGCTGCTGCTGGATTTCGAAACCCTGCCGCCGGCGCAGCGCAATGCGATGTGGCTGTGCCTGGTACACCCGGAAATACGCGAGCTCTATGTCGACCGCGAGCGCGTCGTGCGGGAGGGAATCGCTCACCTGCGCGCAGCGTGGGCCGCGCACCCGGAGGACCAGGCGTTGACCGACCTCATCACCGAATGCAGCACCCGTAACGAGGAATTCGCGCGATTGTGGGCCGAACGAGACGTGAAGGTCAACGGCCGCGGACACAAGGTGATGCGGCATCCGGGCGCCGGTGTGATCGCCGTGCACTTCGAAGTGCTTATGCCCCTCCAAGATCCGGACCAGCGGTTGATGATCTGCCGCGCCGCGGACGATGAGAGCCAGTCGGCATTGGACCGGTTGTGCGCACGGTGACGTCGAACCGTCATTCCGGCGTGCCTTCGGAGTCCATCGGTAAGATCCGGGCCGAAAGTATGCCGGAGGACGGACCGGCCGCGCCGGGCAGCGAACATCATGCCACCGAGGACCGTAGTGGGCGCAGGGTCGTGCGTCGGGCGATCTGGATCGCGCCCGCCGAGGGCATCACGTTTCCTGGTGCGGCACAAGTGTTCCGGATCCGCCGAGACACCTTCGACCACCTTGGCAACCGGCTGTCCAAGGAAATTGTGCACGAGGTCACCAGCCTGACCGCCGATCAGGCAACGCCGGAAGCCATCCGGTCTGGTTCGCTGGCACTGGACGGTGGAAAACAGGAGTCACTGAGGTTTTCTCAACGAAATGATCTCGTGAGGTGACTCGACCCAGTGGATCTCGCGTCGCGATGAGTCCTGCGGCGTCCGGCGGTCGTACTGTCGAACCCGTTACCGAGGAGGACTTCTGATGCACAGCGTGACGTATTCGATGGGCGTCTCACTGGACGGCTACATCGTCGGGCCGGACGGCGGCTTCGACTGGACGCCGCCCGACGAGGAGGTCTTTCGCTTCGCTACCGACGAGGTGCGAGAGGCCGGTGTCCACCTGTTGGGACGACGGCTGTACGAGACGATGCTGTACTGGGAGACCGTCGACCAGAATCCATCGCTCGACTTCTCAACGCTCGAGTTTGCCGCGGTCTGGAAGGCGCTCCCCAAGGTGGTGTTCTCCACCACGCTGTCGGCGGTGCAGGGCAATGCCCGCCTGGCCTCCGGCGGCCTGGCGGAGGAGATCGAGCGATTGCGAGCCGAGCCGGGGGACGGCAACATCGCGATCGGCGGTGCGACTCTCGCCGCCGAGGCGGCCGCGTTGGGTCTGATCGACGAGTACCGGGCCAGGGTCTACCCGGTGCTGGTCGGCGGCGGCATTCCGTTCTTCCCCCAGCACGAGCGCCGGGTGGATCTCGAACTCGTCGAGACCCGCACCTTCAGCTCAAGAGTCGTCTATCTCCGCTACCGCGTGGCGCGTTAGCCGACTGGTCCGCCGAACCCTGGGACGAACGGGCTGCCAGTGATATTCCCTCAGCGAAATGACCTACGCGAAGCGGTGTGAACCACCGTCTGGCGAAGCCGAGTCGGACGGACCACACCCGACCGCAGACGCATGTAAAGCCCCTGGTAGGACAGGTCTCACCACAAGATCACGGCCGCAACCACCAGAGGCTTCACGTTGGTCACCTACATCGCCACACTCGACGTCCCGCGCCACGTCGTGGAGTACCTGGCCCGGTTGTTGGCCCTGCACCGTCGACGGATCGGAACCCCGAAGGGGGCGCGGGCGCTGGGCCCATTCCGTCAGGCGGTGCTGGTGCTGCGCTGGTTCCGTGAGCGAGGCTGTGTGCACTGCCTCGCCCGGGACGCCGGGGTATCCCAGGCGACCGGCTACCGCTACCTGCACGAGGGCATCGACGTCCTCGCAGACCAAGCCCCCGACCTCCATGCAGTGTTGGACCGTTGCCGCGCCGAGGGCATGACGCACCTGGTACTGGACGGCACATTGATCGCATGCGACCGGGTCGCCGGTGTCCGCGAGAACGGCAACGACCTGTGGTTCAGCCAGAAACACAAGAGTTTTGGCGGCAACATTCAGTTCCTGTCCGCTCCGGACGGCACGCCTCTGTGGATCTCGGATGTGGAGCCGGGCTCCACGCCGGACATCACGGCCGCGCGACTGCACGTGCTGCCGGCACTGTACAAGGCCGCCGCCGATGGCCTGCCCACCCTGGCAGACAAGGGGTACATCGGCGCCGGGATCGGCATCCGTGTCCCTGTTCGCCGCCCCAAGGGCCGCTCAGAGAAGGCTCTGGACATCGACACCCGCACGACGAACGCCCTGATCAGACACGTCCGAGCCTTCGAGGGCCGGCAGCGGGCAACCATCGTGCTGCTGGCGGCCCGGGGGCGCTCCAACGCCTGGATAGCCGCGCAGACCCGGATGCACGTGGACACGGTGCGCACGTGGCGGGGCCGGTTCGCCGCCGGCGGCCTGCCGGCCCTCGCCGACCGTAGGCGGTCCGGTCGGCCGGTCTCGTTCACACCGCTACAGGTTGCCGAGGTCAAGGCGCTGGCTTGCCAGTTACCCGCCGAGACGGGCGCGCCTCTGTCGCGCTGGTCGTGTCCGGAACTGGCTCGTGAGGTGGTTGCCCGGTCTATCGCCGGGTCGATCTCCCCCTCCACCGTGCGGCGTTGACTCAAGGACGACGCGATCAAGCCCTGGCAGTACCGGTCCTGGATCTTCGTGCGCGACCCGGATTTCCGGCCGAAGGCCGCGCGCTGCTGGACCTGTACGCCCGCATCTTCGACGGCGTCCCGCTGGGCGAGGACGAGTATGTGATCTCCGCGGACGAGAAGACCTCCATCCAGGCGCGCTGCCGTTGCCACCCGACCCTGGCGCCAGGGCAGGCCCGGGCGATGCGCGTCAACCACGAATACGACCGCGGCGGTGCGCTGGCTTACCTGGCCGCCTACGACGTCCACCGCGCGAAGGGGCACTGTCACGTTGGCTGGCCCGTGGGATGATCTTCGAGCTGATCACGTTGGGGGAGCCGTCCGTGGTGGGTGCACCGCCGTCGTACAAGGGGCACCGACACCCGGTCGAGGTCATCTCGCACTGCGTGTGGCTGTACTTCCGGTTCCCGCTCAGTTTCCGTGAGGTGGAGGAGCTGATGCTCCAGCGCGGCGTGACCGTCTCCCACGAGACCGTGCGCCGCTGGTGTCTGAAGTTCGGCCAGGCGTACGCCGGCGCGCTGCGCCGCCGGCGGCCCCGCCCCGGGGACAAGTGGCATCCGGACGAGGTCTTCATCAAGATCAACAGCGAGCAGAAGTACCTGTGGCGGGCGGTCGACCAGGACGGCAATGTCCTGGACATCCTCGTTCAGAACCGGCGGGACAAGGCCGCAGCCAGGCGATTCTTCCGCAGGCTGATGACGAAGACGGGCAGGGTGCCGCGGGTGGTCGTCACCGACAAGCTGCGTTCCTGCGGCGCCGCTCACCGCGAGGTCATGCCCTCGGTGGAGCATCGCTCGCACAAGGGCCTGAACAACCGGGCCGAGAACAGCCACCAGCCGACGAGGCAACGCGAACGGGCGATGAAGGGCTTCCGCAGCGTGGGCGGGGCCCAGCGGTTCCTGTCCGCGTTCAGCGGTATCTCACCCCACTTCCGGCCCCGACGCCACCTGATGACCGCATCCGAACACCGAGCCGAAATGACCATCCGCTTCACCATCTGGGAACAGATCACCGGCGTCACCGGCCGACCTACCGCGGCCTGAGCCCAGGCCGGCACCCGGCCCCACCACACCTCGACGCACCGTCAGACACCCACACACCCAACAACGTGACAACGCCATCGCACATCCCGGACTTCCTTGTGCTCGCGGCGGGGGCTTCCTGGCTGGTGGACGTGCGTCCAGGGGGCCTGACCAGCAAAAACACAGACACTGCCATGAGAAGCAAAAACCATCTGCAACAACACCGGTAATTCTCACCGGACTCGACACACACCCAGGCCAGACCACCTGCCACCCCACCCGAAAGCCACTACGAACGGCTCTCACTCAACCTGCAACACCCCAGCCCAGCCCCGTTCCCACACCCCAACCCACACCGGGACTCGATACCGCCGGTGCTCCGCGAGGGTGAGCAGGTTGACGTCGTTGTCGATGGGGAACGGCTTCACAGCCGGTACGGGCCTGGCTCTCGACACCCCGATGCCACCCTGACACGCCGAAGTCAGTAGGTGCGCGGTTTCGACGCACGTTGCTGGCCGATTCAGGCACCTCACGACCGCGCCCCTCCGCGGAAGCGTGGCAGCGTCTGCGCGCCCCGTGACCCGCGGCCACGGTTCACGGGGCGCGGTGACACTCCTCGCCCGCCGGGACGTCCTCGCCCACAGCCTCCGGGCGCGCCCGGAGGAGGAGCGCGTACTGCCCGGAACACTGCCCTCCGATCCGCTCGACGCCAGCCGGGTCGTCCTGCTCCGCCGCGAGCTGACCACCAGCTTCGTCCCCGCCGAGCAGGACGGGGAGCTCCAGCCGGTCCTCCTCGTCGACCACACCGCCGGTCCGGATGCCGGGCCCGAGAAGCTGATCGCCCTGTTCGAGGAGGGCGAGGCGGGCATCGCCGTCCTCAACGCGGACCTGCTGCCAGACCGGGCCTGACGTTCCTCCAGTGCAAGACAGTTCGGTCGGAACCGAAACGTCCCGTCGGACGGTCTGGGCCCGTGGTCCGCGAGCGCGGCGGACCGCGCCGTCAGTTGCCCCAGACCACGGGGTTGTCACTGTACGCGTCGCCCTCGTCGAACTCGGCGGCGGTGACCGGCGCGGTCTTCGTGGCGGACAGCGAGCAGGTCTCGAACGAGGCGCCCTTGGTCTTGAACTCGGCGGGCGCGGACTCGTTGTCGCACTTGTCCGGGAGGCCGCCGATCAGGATGACACCGGTGCCGCCGCCGCCCTCCAGTACGCCGTCCAGCTTGAGGGAGGAGTACGACAGGTCGGTGCCGCCGACATTCTCCACCTTCATCCTGATGAAGTACGGCGTCATGCCTTTCGCCTTGTCGCCGAACTTGGCCATGTCCGCCTCGGCGCCCTTCTCGATCTCCGTGACGGTGACGGCGATGGTGCCCTTCTTCGACGTCCCGTAGGTGAACGGAAGTACGGCCCGGTCGCCGATCTTGAGCTTCGTGCCCGGCTTTGTGACGTCCCCGACGGCCGGGACGTCCTCCTCTTCCTTTCCTCCGTCGGGCGCCGGAGTCTGCTCCTGCGGTATGGACGACGCCTCGGCCGACGCGGCGGGCGACTCCTTCGCCGGCCCTGCCTCGTCGCCGCCGTCGTTGCAGGCCGTGAGGCCGAGTCCGACGGTGGCCAGGGTGGCCGCGAACGCGATACGTGCCTTGCGCATGTTCCCCCACTTGCTGGTGACGCGTCCCGTCGCCGGGACCGTGATCGTTGCAATGGCAGCCGGACACTACACGGTCGTGCATGGCAGTACCCGTCGTGCCCGGCATTCCGGCGGAATATAACCATCATTCTGCAAGAAAAGCCCTGGGCAACATGGAGAACGAGTGGCCCAGCCAGATCTCGGTGCGCGCTGCCTTGGGGATGACGCCGAGGCTGATCCGTGCCAGCCTCAACGTCGCGCCAATCGGTCGTGTTGAGAGCGCATGACCTCGGCGCCGCCGACGTTTGGAGTAGAGCGCCTGTTCCCCGATCAGCGCGTTCAGGCCCTTGACCTTGCTGTATCCGTAGCCGGCTCCCTGCTTGGCGTAGCCGTAGGTGCGGCGGATCGTGTCGTCGATATCCACGTGGGCCACCTGGTCGGCGCCGGGTAGCAGCGGGGTGTGCGCGGCCAGTTCGGGCAGGAACCGGCGGGCCGCCGCGTGCAGTTGCTTCACGTGTCCGTGACTGAAGGAGCCCAGCGTGGACGGCGCCCGCACACCGTTGAACAGCCGCGGCAGCCCACCGTGCCGCAGCCGGTCCATGCCATCGATGCTGTCCGCCCCGGCGACCATGCCACCGTCCAGCGACATCAGCTTTGCCGCGGGGAAGGCCCCGGTGCCATCCTTCGAGGCAGGCAGCCGGACGTGCTCGTCAACGAGTGCGGGCAGCACGCACCGTTCGGCCAGCCGCACCACCGGGGCCAGCCCGCCGTAGCCGACCAGATTCGGATCACCAAACCGTGCGGAGACTCTCGCTGCGGCATGGGAAGATTGCATCTCGGAAGTGCCCTCGTGGTCGTGCGTGCTGGAAGCGTGAAGAACTCCCATCATCGCAGTTCACAGGGCACTTCCTCGTTTCCGACAACATCACCACCGCACATCAACCGGTGGATCCAGGCTCAGGCATCAGGGGCTTCGCCCCACTCCTGACGCCTGATCCAGGTAATATCACCACACTCGAACTCTGGATCGCCCAGGCCCGCGCAGCCGACCTGCCACATATCCACGCCTTCACCCGGGGGACTGGAGCGAGACCGCGACGCCGTGATCGCCGCGCTCACGCTCCCGTACAGCAACGGCCCCACCGAGGGCGTCAACACCAAGACCAAGCGGATCGCACGCCAGATGCATGGACGAGCAGGCTTCACCCTGCTTCGCCACCGCATCCTCCTCGGGTAGCGCCACCCTCCGTTACCACCGAAAGTGAGACAGGGCCGTTAAGTTGACACACCCGTACGTCGGTGCCACCGCGCGCTCGTGTGCCGAGGGTCTGGTGGTCGGCCTGGTGCGGTACGTGCCGTGCCCACAGGAGGTTCCGGCCCTCCGTGACGCCCCTGGCCACGTTGCCGCGTGATGCGTTCCCGCACCCCTGTGCACGAGGGCGGCAAACGGCGGCGTACAGCTTCTTGTGGTGATCGGTGTCGGGCCCTCCGTCCCTGACGGCCGCGATGAGCAAGCCCGGCTTCGGGTCGCGGGGCGGCTGAACCTCTCCGTCGCCGTTGGTGCGGCGGCGGTTCCTCATCCGCGAACCGAGGTAGAAGGCGGCGACGCAGGCGAGGAGTACGCCGACGGCGGGCCAGATGAAGTCTCTCATCTCAAGGCCGGTGGCACGGTGCTTGCCGACGATCGCGGGCTCGACCGGCCTCGGCTTCTCACGGACTGGGTCGGCCACGGTCGCGCTGGACGGCTGGGAACTCGGGCTTCCGGGCGTGGCCGCGCGTTCCGTCGCGGGCCCGGCGTCCTTCGGCGTGGCCGCCTTCGGGGCGTCGGCGGCCACGGATCCGGTCGTCCGGCCCGGAGCGGTGGGGATGACGGATCCGGCTGTGTGCTTCGGATTGATGGAACCAGCCGAACCGGTCGTCGGCTTGGGGCGGCTGGAGCCCGCCGATCCGGTCGGCGGATTCGGAGGGGTGGAGGGCTTCGAACTCGCTGCCGTGATGTCGAAGGACGTCACGACGTTGCTCTGGCCGGAGTTCAGGGTGCATTGCCCGTCGGATCGGAGCCACATGTTGCCCGCCGCGTTCTTCGCGACGACATGGAGGGTGAAGCCGCCCGTCGTGACCGTCCCCCTGCCCTGGTGGTTGAACGTCGGCGTGGTCACGCTGGCGGTCGCCCTGACCGTGAAGGGACCGGAGGCGGGTGCGGTGGTCTTGGCCAGGCGGAACGGGACCGCGATGTCCATCTGCTGCTTCGGGGCGCTCACATGGGCCGATGCGTCCACCGTGCCCTCGATGGTCGACATGCCGGAGTTGGCAAGCCACTGGGTGACGCCGGCGTTCACCTTCGCCACCGCGTTGACGGCGATGGTCCTGCCGGGCCGGCCGACCACGACCTGGTCCGGAACGTTCGCGGAGACGTCCACTGTGAAGGACTGGACGCCGGGCCCGACCAGCGAACACGTGTAGCCGAATGTCCGCGCAAGCTGTCGCGCCGATGCCGTACCGGCCCCGACGGCGCCCACCATTCCGGTCGCCGCCGTCATTGCCGTCACGGTCCCAAGGATGATCCTCATCCTTGGTCTGGTGCACCTGGTACTCATGAGTTCCACTCCGACCACTACTGAGGTGTTCGATTACAGAACAACTCCTGTTTCCCGAAGATCGACACGCTGCCCTGATCGCCTGCTCGGCACCGAATCCGTGGCGCCTGGGCAATTTCGTCCATCATGTCCGTACCACTCCTGGAAAGACGTACCGCGGACGGCTCCAGTTCCCTTGTGGACTGACACGAATGACTGCATGTCAGGGACCTGTACTGACGTTTTTGATCTTCGCTGCGCGGAGCGCTTTCCGGGGCACACTTGATACCACGTCACAGGTTCGTACTGGCGCCCGAATCCACCGACTGTGACACTGAGCCGGCGCTACTCTGAGGTCCAGATGTCCCGCACCAGGGGATTCACCCCTGCGCCCGGGAACAACCATGTACGCGGATCAAGGGAGGGCCCTGGTGACAAGTGTCGACGCTCTACTCGGCCAGGTCGTGCCCGCTGTCGAAGCGGCGGTGGGTGCGTACGGCGTCAGCGTGCTGACCCAGGCCGAGGACCTCGCGGCCGGTGAGACGGTACGGCTGGGGCAGCGGCTGCTCGCTCGGATCCTGAACCGTGGCACCGACGCCGCGTCGGTCGAGGCCGCCGTCAGTGACCTGGCCGAGCCGGGCGAGGACCGGGACGCACGGGACGCGCAGGCCGCACTGCGCTTCCAGATCGAGAAGGCCCTGCGGGAAGACCCCGGCTTCGCCGCGGAGTTGTCGGCGATGCTGCCTCAGCGCCCGACCGTGCAGGCCACCGGCCAGGGCAGCGTGGCGGTGGGCGGAAGCATCGAGGGACCCGTCATCACCGGCAATAACGCGACGATCGTCTCTCTCGGCGAACCTCACACCGGGTCCGGAGGAGAGAGCTCCCGCCGTGCTCACCTCTGACCAGCCTCCTCCCGGCGAGGGATCGGTCAAGGCCAGGGACATCAAGGGCCCTGTGGTGACCGGCAAAAACAACATCGTCGTCACGCTCTACATCGACGGGGCCTCCGCCGGGGATGCGCTGGACGAGCTGACCTCTCGACTCGTACGTGAAATGCGGGTCGGGCGCAGCCCCGTTGACGAGGAGCGGGCCGGCATGGCCGATCAGCTCGCGGGCGATGTCCTGCATCGACTGACGTTAGAAGTGGAACAGTTACGGTTGACGGACCGGGACTCGCTGCCTGTGCACTGGCGGCCGGCGTTCAGGAGCGCACCCGGCGGCGGGGGAGACACCCGCGATACCCCGGGCGGGGCATCGGGTATTCCTCTAACGGGGTTGACCAGTCGACTGGATGAAATCACGGCGGATTCCCGCTGGCTGATGGTGTTGGGGCGGGGAGGGTCAGGGAAGAGTGTCCTGGCCCTGCAATTTGCGAAGTCCCGCTTGGAACGCCGCTCTCACGACCGCAAAGGGCCGGTTCCGGTGATCTTCAGTATGGGATCATGGAATCCCGGCACTGTCGCGTTGCGAACATGGCTGATCGACCGGCTGGAACGAGATTATCCTGATCTGGCCGATGCCGGCCCCAGAAAGACGAAGACGTGGGCCGCCGAACTGATGGGAACCGGCTATGTGCTGCCGATTCTGGACGGGTTCGACGAGATCGCTGTCGATCTGCATGAACGCGCGCTGAACCAGCTCAACAGCAGTACCCTGCCACTGGTGGTGACCAGCCGCCGTGACGCGATCAAAGCCGTCATGGACGGAAGTCATATCGTGCCCTCCGCCGCCGCCATCGAATTGGTCGACCTCGGCTTGGACGATTCCATCCGATACCTGTGCGAGGCCACCGGCACGGCTCCCCCCGACGGCACGACCGCCGCCCGCCGGACCGGGTGGGGCCACGTGGTGGACGAGTTGAGTAGCCCTCGTCGCACCCGAGCCAGTGACAATCTCGCCACCGTGCTGGCCACCCCACTGATGACCACACTCGCCCGGTTCGCCTACGAGTCGAGGCGGTCCGGCCATGACCCGTCGGAGCTGCTGGACACCGAGAAGTTCGGTTCCCAGGACGCCCTCGAGAAGCACCTCCTGGATTTCTTCATCCGTACCGCCTATGAGCGCTTCCTGGAAATCGAGTCCGTGGGAGGGGCAGGAAACGGGGCGCAAGACCACCGCTGGGACACCGAGCGCGTCCGGCACTGGCTCGGCTACCTCGCCACACATCTGACGAAGCTCGGTACGCCCGACATCGAGTGGTGGCGGCTGGGCACCGCCATGAAGCTGCGCTGGGTCATGCTGCGGGTCGGTGTCACGGTCGGAGTCGCCTCCGGTCTTGTGGCCGGACTCGTGTTCGGGGCCGAAGGCGCGCTCTTGTACGGGCCCGCTTACGGGCTCATGTCGGCGGGCCTCAGTGGCCTGGCGGACGGAGCCGGGCTGGGGCTGACCTTCGGGCTCATGCATGGGTTCGCCACGAAGATGCGGGACGGCGGACCGATGTTCGAACCGTCGCGTATGGAGATCAGTCGTCATGGCTGGGACAAGTCGAGGCTGCGGAAGAACTTCCGCCCCAGAGTCCAGGGCGGGCTCGTCGGCGGGCTCCTGTTCGGGCTCGTGTGGGCACTCGGAGTCGCGGCCTTGAATGCCCTCGCGGGCGCCACCTGGTCCGTGATCTGGCCGTTCGCGGGGCTGCTGTTCGCGGAAGGGACCGGACTGGGGCTCGTGCTGGGCCTCGTCGCCGCCGTCGGGGCCGGGTTCGAAAAGGTCATTCCGAGAGAGAAAGCCGACGCCTCGTCGGACCTGCTGGACACGAACCGCGCCACGGTGCTCAAGCAGCTCATCACTGTCGGGCTCGTGATCGGCGTCGGGCACGGAACCTTGTTCGGGTTCGCATGGAACAGCGCCCTCAACGGACTCGGGGCCGGACTGGCGGCCGGGGCCGCGGTCGCGCTCGGAGTCGGCAGCATGACCGCTTGGGGGCGTTGGGTCGTCCTGGGCCGGATCTGGCTTCGTCTGACGGGGCAGTTGCCAAAGGACCTGGACGCCTTCCTGCGGGACGCCTACGTGCGAGGTGTTCTACGCCAGCAAGGCGTGGTCTACCAGTTCCGCCACGCGCGGCTCCAGGAGCACCTGAGCGATGCATACCAGGAGGGAACGGCCCGATGACGAAGCTCGGCGCGGCGGGCGGGGACGTCGACGCTCCTGGCCGAGGGTCTTCGGGGGCTCGGTTTCATGAGGAGTGCGGGGTGAAGGTGACGAACTCACCGACAGGTGGGCCGATGCGAGGCGGAAGGCCATCTTGAGTGCGGCCCTCCACCCACTCCACATGCAGTCGAACGAGCAGCATCAAGAACCTCAGCCCGGTCACACGATCTGCGTCTTCTCGTCGATGGACAGCACCACCGCGCCGCCCGGAGGGGCCAGGGAGAGGCCGATCACGTCGGCCACCTTGTCCGCGAACGCCGGGTCCTTCGAAACCTTGAATGTTCCGCTGCGGTGCGGCTTGAGGTTCTCCTCGCGCCAGATCCTCGCGACGTAATGCCAGGACACCGAGATGCCCTCGCGCCGCTTCAGGTGATCAGCCAAGGTCCGCGTCGACCAGTGCGACAGACCCGAAGTGGCCGGCGGCGACATCTTCGTGAGCGCGATCACCCGTCCCCGTGTCTGCGGCGGCACCTGATCGCGCGGTCCTCCACGGCGTTTCTCCTCCAGACCAGCCAGCCCGCGCGCGGCATAGCGGGCCTTGCAGCGGTCCACCGTCACCGGCACCACTCCGGCGAGGGAAGGAGTCCCCCATCTCGGACCCTTCACGGAGGGCGGGACAGGTGAGTGACCCACGGGCCCGCAATGCACGGGCCGCACCGAGGATCTCAGGCGGAGGTCTGCCCGCGCGCTACGGGGCGATCGGGCGGTCGGACAGGTGGGCGAGTTCGGTGAAGAAGGCGCGGTAGAGGGGCTCGTCGGTGCTGGGGATCTCGACGGTGGCGAGCAAATGTCTGGAGCTCGTTGTGCTCGCGTAGATCGGTTCGTCGAGCTGCTCGACGTTGCCGAAGTGCAGCCGGGTCAGCCCGCCCTTGCGCGCCTCCGCGCGAATCTTCACCCAGCTCAGTGGGGACCGGTAGGAACCGATGATGCGATTCCGCCGGAACAGCTCGAAGATCCCGTGATCGACCCGCATATGTACGTCGTCGTGTTCGAACACCTTTGACTCCATCTCAGACCACCCGTCGGCCGGCGAGCACGGCCACCTGGCTGAAGCCGGCGCGGAACAACGGCTCGTCGCCGGGCGGCACCTGGACCGCCTCCGAGCCGGCGAACCTGAAGTCGAACCGAGCGGTGCCATAGAGCTCGGAGTTCGGATCACGCACGATGCCGAAGAACAACTGGCCCAGCTTGTGAGGCTTCTTGTCGTGCACCAATGCCCCGAGCCGGCGCAACGGAACCCGGAAGGTATGTATAGGGCTGTTCAGATTGAACCGTTCGAACATCCCGCGGTCCACGCGCAGGTGCAAGTCCTCGTCATCGAACGTGAGCGGATCCATGCCGCAGAAGATACCGCCCTCAGCCTCCGGTGGGATCGCCAGCGGTCCATGGCGCGGCTCTCGTGCCGTTGCCTGCAAAGCGTCATAAGTGGCGCCGTGTTGGCATGGTCGACAGTTACTCGCGAGAGTATGAGAGCGCCGCTCGCTGGATGTTCTGGTCCAGCATCACGGGGAAGGTTCATGCATCCACTGCCCCATGCTCAAGGTCAACCCCAAGATGCTGCCCCGCCTCGCGGAGATCGAGAAGGACCTCCTTCCTGCGCCGCAAACAGGCCAAGGAAGAGCACTGGCCCGGCGACACCGAGGGCATCGACTCGACCCTGGCCTTCCTCCGCGCCAAGCAAGCCGAGGCCGCCCGTCTCGCGAAGAGGCCCGTCACCGACCTCGGCATCCCACGACCCTGTCCCGCAGATACCCAGTGATCCACCACCCGATGGTGTCCCGCCATGGGTGCAGCCGATCTTGCCGGTGACCTTCACCGTCGCTCGGCTGCGACTACGCGGGGGCGGCTACGCCTGTCAGGTCGCCCACTCCGAGTTCTTCAACACGGGGCGGCAGCCGAAGGGCTGCGGATCACGACGACCCAGGCTGGGGCTCCTCGCCGTCGTAGGCCGCCAGCGCAGCCTGGCGGCATTCCAGCAGGTCGCCAAGGTCCTCGTGGGACACGTGCTCCTGAGTCAGTGCCACCATGGCCCTGGCCTCGACCGAGGCCCATGCGTGCCGGGCGCGTTTGTTGGCGCGTCGCCTGGTGTCGCTGCGCAGGAAGCCCGCTCCCGCCGCGAACCCGGCAGAGGCCAGAGCGGCGAGGGCGGCGGGAACGCGCACGTCCGCCGAGGCCAGTCCTGCCGCTCCCGCCGTGCCCGCGAGCAGGGCCGCGGGGAAACCGAGGGCGATGTCCGTCTTGGCCCAGAACTCGGCCCGGCGGTGGGCGAGTTTCCTCTGGCGCGTCGCCTCGTCTCTCATCCGCTCGATCTCGGCACGCAGGCGGTGCGCGAACTCGTCCGGGCTCAGGCGCGTGGTTCCGTCAGCGGAAGTGACCATAAAGGCATTCCAACACGCCTGCACCAGAAGGTACTTGGCGAGCCCGGACAGCCTTCGGGCGCGGTGGACGTGAGCTTCCCACAATGGTGTACCGCCAAGTCGTGTAGCCGATCTTGCAGGTGCGGTGGCAGGCCATCGCCGAACGCGGCATCCGCAATCCACCGCCTCAACCCCCGCACCACCACCGGCGCGCAGAGTGCCGACCTCCTCAAAGACCTCACCGAACGCATCGGTGCGACGTTCGTGTACGCGGGCATCGACGTCACCACGACCGCTTTGTTCAGTGGTGTGCGTGGCGCGCAGCTCGCCGGGAGGGCCTCACTCATCGAGTGCGGGCCGCTGCCCGCCCGGCACGGGACACACGAGCCGTTCAAAGAACTCATCGCAGGCCTTGAGGACGCCCTCGACCTCCAGCAGCATCGGCCCGGAACCCTCCCCCGTCATGCCGCATATCTCCACCAGCGGACCGCGAGCCGGATCGGGAGCCTGACCCGGCTGATCCGCCAATCCGCGATCACCGCCATCTGTGACGGCACCGAAAAAATCACCAAACCCTTGCTCGACAGCGTCCAGCTCGACCACCTCGCCGAAACCCACCCCCGCCCTACCCCGGCACCAACCCGGCCCCGTTCCCGTACACGACGGCCCTGACCCCCGCCACCGCACTGACCAGGAAAACAGTCCTGACCAGCAAAAACACAGCCAGTGCCTTTAGACCCAGGGGCATATCCGCGACATCCCGCGCCCTGTCTCAACGAAACTGCAACAACCCCAGGCCAGACCCCCATCCACACCCTCAAAACCACCCCGACACCGTTCTCAATCAATCATCAACACCCCAGCTCACAAACCACCCACCACCGCAACTAACCACCCCCAGCGTTAGCCGAGCTGGAAAAGCTCGGGATGGTGTGGTCCGAGCAGGAAGCGGCCTGGGCGGACGGGATCGCCGTCGCCAAGGAGTACGCCGCCGCCCACGGCCAATTCCTCCCTCCGACGACCGCGACGTGGGAGGGGCATCCCATCGGGGTGTGGGCGAAAAACGCGAGGGCGGCGGCCCGTAGGGCGCGAGAGAACGAGGAACTGCGCGCAGCCGGCCTCCCCGTCCCCTCGGCAGCCGGCGCGATGACCCAAGCGCGGCAGGATGAGCTGGACGCGATCGATCCGGGATGGTGCCCGGCCTGGGACACCGGGTGGCAGCGGTGCTACCGACTGGTCCAGAACCACGTCCAGGCCGGCGGAACCCTCCCGGAGGCTGCGGGCGACGTCGTCGTGCAGGGCGAAGACCTCGGACGCTGGGTGAACGCGCAGCGGTACGGGTGGGAACAGCTCCTGCCCGTGCAGCAGTGGATCCTGGAGAACACCCTCACGATCACACCGGCCGAGGAAGACGAGCGGCCGGTGAAGCAGACGCAGGATGCGAAGTGGGCGGTCAACCTCGCGGCGGCGCGGCGGTTCCACGCCCGTGAGGGGCATCTGCGAGTGCCTCGGAAGCACGTTGAGGAGCTGGATGCGGAAGCGGTCCCGACGGTCCGTCAGGACGCTGCTGACGGGCCCGTGGTGGTCAAGCTCGGCACCTGGCTCGACAACGTCCGCAAACGCGCCGCAAAGCTCCCCGAGCAGCGGCGGGCAGACCTCGATGAACTCGGGATGCGCTGGTAGATCGAGCGCGGCAGAGGAAACCTGCGGGGTGTCCTAGTCACTCACGTCCCGGCGGACGGTTTGGGGGCCACCCCTCGGCGAAGGCCTTGAGTTGCCTCCGTTGCCGTTCTTCCTCCGCGATACGGTCGCGGAGGACGGCTTGGTCGATGTACGGGGCGACGGCAGCGAGGACCAGGCGCTGAAGCTCGGTCGGGTCGAGTGCCTCAACCTCCCACTGCACCGGCCGGCCAGGGTCGAGCCTGTATCGGCTGGCGAACCCTGGCCAGCGTGGGTCGCCGGCCTTCCCCACAGCCGCGGGCAATTCGTAGTCCCGGACTTGGTCGTGGGTGAGCAGGACCCGTTCGATGTCTGCGCCCGAGGCGTCGAAGTCGCCGACGTAGAGCAGAACGGCCGGTCGCGGATCGCGGGCGGTGCGCTCGCGTACGACCTGTACGTAGCTCTGGCTGCCGAAGCCCCGGACGACAAGCACGGGGACGCCCGTACGCTCCAGCCAGCCGGTCAGCTGAGCCCGCAGGGTGTCCTTCTCGCAGGCCACGTACAGGGCTGATGTCTGGCCTGCGGTCCGGTCCAGGGCGAACCAGTCGGGCGCGGCCTGGAGGAAGGCACCGGCGTCCGGCCAGGCCGGGGAGACGTGGACCTCGCGCAAGGGGTCGATGAGGTCGGGGAACCGCTCCTGTCGTCGGGCCTGGGCGAGACGGGAGGACAGACGCCGGTACGTCGGCGCGGTGTGCGGGATCAGCCCCTCCGAGACGAGCCGGTAGTACGCCTGCCGGAGGGTGCAGCCGCCTACCCGGTCGTAACTGGTGACGATGTCGGCGGCACGGTCCACGATGCTCGGCCACTTGGCTGCGTAGGTGCGAGCGGAGAGCGAATGTCGGTGGTTCTTGGCATCGGTTCGCTGTCAAGAGGCCCAGGAATGTCGATGAGAAGTGGTTCTGGCTCAACTTCTGTTTGCGCCGTGAGGCGCTGTTGGTTCGAGTGGAGGTGGAAGGCCTGCACCAACCCGCTGTCGCAGCAGCTGGGTTGAAGCTGAGGGCAGCCTGATCCGGGTGATGCCGGGGAGGGTGAGAGCGGCCCTGACGAAGCCGGGACGTGACCAGTACTGCCAGATGGGGCGGGTCCGGCAAGTGTGATGGAGAGGAGTACGCAAGGAACCGGCGTTTTACGTCTCTTAACGAGCCTCCGGCTCCAACCTGGTGGATCTGGGCCGGAAGCGGTGCGTACTCGGGTCATCCTTTCGGGCGGTCTGACAACTCCTGGGTCGGTTTACGAAAGCTGGCCGGGAGGCCACGAGGAAAGCCTGCGGCGTACTCGTGGCGATGCCGCAGGGACACAGTCGGGCTCCTACTCCGTCGAGCGAACCACAGTGAACACGGGAACCGTCCCGAACCTCGCCCCGCTACCTGTCTCCAGCAGGCTGCCGGGGCTGGGCGCATCGACCGCCGATCGGTCCGGGACGGGGCGGAGCCGCCGTAGTACTCCGAGGCCGGGAAAGCCGGCCGCATGGGGAAGGGCGGCAGCGGTATCGAGAAGGGAAGGACGCTGCAATGCCGGAAGATGCCCCGCCGAATGGCGGAGCCCCGGGCCCTCGGGCCCGGGTACTGGAGATGCAGGCCAAGCTTCACCGTTGGGCGGTGGCCGATCCCGGCCGCCGGTTCGATGACCTGTTCAACTTCGTGCACGATCCGGCGACGCTGTTGGTGGCGTTCGACCGGGTCGCGGGCAACCGGGGAGCCCGGACTCCCGGCGTCGACGGCCTGACCGCCACCGACGTCGAGGAATCCATCGGTGTCCCCGGATTCCTGAACGACCTGCGGGTCGCCGTCAAGGGCGGTGCGTTCTGTCCTCTGCCGGTGCGGGAACGCAGCATTCCCAAGCCGGGAGGCTCGGGAAAGGTCCGTAAACTCGGGATTCCGACGATCGCGGACCGGGTCGCTCAGGCAGCGCTGAAACTGGTGCTGGAACCGATCTTCGAGGCCGACTTCAAGCCGGTCTCCTACGGGTTCCGGCCCCGACGGCGGGCCCAGGACGCCATCGCCGAGATCCACTATTTCGGCACCCGGGGATATCGCTGGGTGCTGGATGCGGACATCGAGGCGTGCTTCGACTCGATCAACCACACGGCCCTGATGGACCGAGTGCGTCATCGGGTGAAGGACAAGCGTGTCCTGTCGCTGGTCAAAGCCTTCCTCAAGGCCGGGATTCTTACTGAACTCGGTGAGAACAAGGAGACGTTGACCGGCACCCCGCAAGGCGGCATCCTCTCCCCGCTGCTGGCGAACATTGCTCTGTCGGCGCTCGATGAGCACCTGCACGAGACGTGGGAGCCGGGCGGGACGATGGCCACCGAAGGTAAACGCGCCCACCGGCGCCGCAAGGGTCGGCCGACGTGGCGGGTCGTCCGCTACGCGGACGACTTCGTCGTCCTGGTGCACGGCACCGAGGCCGACACTGCGGCACTGCGCGAAGAAGTCGCTGACGTGCTCGAACCTCTGGGATTGCGCCTGTCGCAGGCGAAGACCCGGATCGCGCACATGAGTGATGGGTTCGACTTCCTGGGCTTCCGCATCCAGTGGAAACGCAAAGGAGGCACGGACAGATGGCACGTCTACACCTTCATCGCGGACCGGCCCATCCGGTCCTTGAAGGCGAAGGTCCGTGCTGTGACAGGCAGGACATCGCAGCAGGATCTCGCCACCGTGCTGATCAGACTCACTCAGATCATGCGCGGTTGGGCCAACTACTTCAAGCACGCTGTCGCCAAGCATGTCTTCACGAAGCTTGACGCCTTCGTGTGGTGGCGTCTGATCCGCATGCTGCGGGAACGTCACCACTGGAGTTGGGGCGAAGTCCGCCGCCGGTTCACCACCCCCACCGGGCGGTGGCTACCGATCGCGGCGGACGGGGCCGAACTGTTCCAGATCGCATCGGTCACGGTCAGCCGTTACCGATACCGGGCCAGCAGGATCCCCAACCCATGGCACCCTGCGAACCCCGTCTGACGGCAGAGACCGTGGAGAGCCCGTTGCGCTGAGAGGCGCACGGCGGGTTCGGCGAGAGGTCCGGAGAAACGGACCGGGAGCAATCCCGGCACCGCGCTCCGGGCCTACTCAGCGGTGACGGGTCGACGGTCAATGGATCCGGTTGGCGTACTCGAAGAACCGGCAGGTCAGACGAACGGTCCGGCGCGGAGACGGGCGGGCAAGGCATAGCACCACAGAAGTTGAGCCAGAACCTGAGAAGTAGCAGCACTTGAGAGCGGTGAGTCCGGTCGGGATCGCGTCCCGCCAAGCGGTGTAGGCCGTGAAGATCTGTGCCGCGGGGCTGGCATTGGCGAGCACCATAGGGTTCGACATAACCGATCGACACCCTGATCGTGATGGCGTTAGCTGGCCAGCATGCCAGAGCTGCGTACCGACCGTCTCCTGCTCCGCCGGTGGCGGGAGTCCGACCTCGAACCGTGGGCGGCGATGAACGCCGATCCCGAAGTCCGAGAACACCTGGGGGCACTGCTGACGCGGGAGCAGAGCGCTGCCGCGGTGGCGCTCATGCAGGCCGAGTTCGACGAGCGAGGTTTTGGGTGGTGGGCGCTCGAAGCACGGGAGACCGGTGAGTTCATCGGCCGCGCCGGCTTGGACGGGGTGGACGAGGACATGCCGTTCGCGGGGGTGGATATCGGGTGGCGGTTGGTGCGTTCGGCGTGGGGTCACGGTTACGCCACCGAGGCCGCCCTGGCCTGCCTAGCCTTCGGCTTCGAGGCCCTCGGGCTGCGGGAGGTCGTTGCGTCGACGACCGTCAACAACCTTCGTTCCCAGGCAGTGATGCGCCGGATCGGCATGACCCGGGACCCGGCCGACGACTTCGAGGATCCGAGCGTGCCCGAAGGGCCGCTTCGCCAGTGTGTGCTGTACCGGATCCTCCGCAGAGAAGCCCACGGGCTACACGACCCCCTCGTCGTGCAGAGCACAACCATGGTCCCGAAGCAAGCATCTGGGTGCTCTCAAGACTCGGCGACACCACTCTCCATGCGAAGCGGGCGCTCTCGCGGCTGAGCTACAGGCGCTCTCGTAACTCGCTGACAAAGCCAGCCACTGGAGTCTAGGCACACCGGTACATGTACCACCGGGTCAGCGGCGGGTGCCAAATGGCCCGGACGGGTGAACTCGGGGCCTCGCGTACGCGGGCGCGGATCTAGGCGAGCGTGCCCAATTACGCCTGAAATTCAGGTAGTTGACATACTTTCTTCTTGTTTGTCACGGTGCTGCGCACGGGCCGGACCGACCGGTGTCCGGGGACCACGAGGACATCGTCATGGAGACCTTGAACCTGTCGCAGATCGGGCAGCGCGCAGGCGTGGGCCGTGCCGCTGTCGTCAACTGGCGGCGCCGGCACCCCGACTTCCCGGAGCCGGTCGGCGGCACCGACGAGAGTCCGCAGTTCGGGGCCGGGGAGGCCGAGGCGTGGCTGCGGGCCCACGGCAAACTCGCGACGGGGCTCACCACGGTGTCCTGCCCCTGCGGCGAGAGCGGCGCCGCGCAATCGCCGCTCGTCCAGGCCGAGGAGGCCAAGCGCCACCGCGACATCGGCGCGGAGGTCAGCGCGCTGGTCGGCGGGCATCGTGCGCTGACCGAGGCGCCGTGGTACCCGTCCCGCCCCGGCGACCGGCTGCTGCTCACGCTGGAGGCCACCGGGCACACCCTGCGCACGACGGAGCTGTACGAGGTCACCGAGGGCTGCGAGGACGGCATGGAGCTGCGCCTGGTGGACATCGCGCCCGAGGGGGCTGCGGGAGGCTGGTATGCCGGTCCGCCCGAGCTGTACGGGGCCGACCCGGTCGAGACGCCATGGATGGAGGCCGGCCCCGACCGCCTCACCATCACCCGCAACAACGTCATCGTGCATCAGGGCCGTCACGCCCTGGCCCGCCCCGACACCGCCGAACCCCGGATCACCACCGCGGCCGGGCCGGACGGCACCGTCGGCTGGGCCGTCGTCCAGGAACGCGAGTACACCCCCGCCGAAATGAGCGCTCTGGAACAGAAGATCATCGCGCGGAGCGCGGAACTCGCCACCCGCCACGACCAGGAGCAGCACCAGACCGAGGCGGAAGGGTAGGGGTACAGCTCCCGGCTGGTGTGCTTGAGGGCCCGTCCGTGCGGACGGGCCCTCAAGCGGTGCGGTCAGCGTGCCCGACGGTAGGGGCTCGTCGGCAGTGCCGGGCGGGCCTCGGCCAGCTTGGAGACTCCGGCGCTCTGGCCTGCGGCGCCGAAAGCCGGGGCTGAGGCCGGCCAGCGAACCTGCCAAAGCCCTACGTGCCCAAGGTGTCTTGCACGAATCTCCGAAGGTGCGTACGCACGACGTCGGGCTGCTCCAACCAGGGTTCGTGCCCTGCGCCCTCAATCATGGTCAGCGGAAGAGCGAGCCGCAGGGCGAGTGATTCAAGCGCCGACACAGGACGTGGATCGTCGGTTCCGCCGAGGAGTTCCGCTCGCGCGGGCAGGCACGCACGCAGCTCGGCGAGGTGCTCATCGAGCGGATCTGCGCGTCCTTCCTTGCCGAGTTCGCCACCAGCTCGAGCGGGACGAGGTCCCCGAGGCGGCCGGCTGCGACATGGTCTTCGTGAACCTCTTCCATGCCCCTCTGGGGAAGCCGATGCGCTACGGCACAGCGAAGGAGCTCTTCGACCGGCTGGCGAAGAAGACCCAGCTCACCGCACGTCCGCACATGCTGCGGCACGGGGCGGCCACGGCCTGGGTCCGCGGCGGCGTCGACGAGGACGTGGTCCAGGACCTGATGGGGCACGTCTCCCGGTCCTCGCTGACGCCCTACCTGCACGCCAGCGAGGCGGACAAGCGGGCGGCGGTCGAGCTGGTGGCGGCGGGGAGGCGGTCGTGACCAGTCCCGCGCCGATCACAGCGGAGCCGCTCTCCGACGTCGTTCCGCTCGACCTGACGGCCTGGACCCATTTGGTTGCAAGAGCAGGTCGATCCCCTCTGGCGGCCCGGCGAGTGGTCACAGCAGGCTTGGTTCTTCGACGGCGACGTGGACAACCCGCGCACCTCGGCCTCGAAGTGCATCACCACCTCGTGCTGGACCATGATGCCCTCCCGGGGTCTGCTCTGCCGACACTGCCTGGAAGCTCACAAGACCATGGCGCCCACCAACTGCTCAAGGCCCCGCTGATCGTGGTGTGGGACCGGCTGAGCACCCACATCTCCAAGACGATGAAGGCACTCGTTGCCGAGCGGGACTGGCTGACGGTGGTCCTGCTGCCCGGGTATACGCCCGACCTCAACCCGGTCGAGAGCCTGTGGGCGCACATCAAGCGGAGCCTGGCCAACCTGGCCGCCCGCACCCTCAGCGAGCTGGAGACTCTGCTCCGCAGGCGGCTCAAAGCGCTGCAGTACCGGCACGGCATCCTCGGCGGATTCCTCGCCGGGACGGGCCTCGCTCTCGATAGACCGGACAGACCCTAATACGCCGAAGTCAGTATGCACGGACGAGCCGGTGCGGACGCTGGTCGACCTCGCGCTCGCTCCGGAACACCGCCCGAGGGCACGGAGCGCTCGACGACGGGCTCAGCCTCAGCGGACCGGCATCAGCCGTCTGCGTCGGGGGTTGGCCGCTGTGCGATAACTATTGGCTGCCGTCTCGGCGCTGGTGTCGCTGCCCATTGGCTCGTCGCGGCGTGAGAGGCACTGACGCTGGTGGCTCAGCCGGCCCCCGGCCGTCGCCACAGGTCGATGGGTACGTGCCGCACCGCCCGCCCCGCCTCGTCGAGGATCCAGCCCATGCGCTTGGGATTGCCGAGCGTGAGGGAGCGGTCGGTCACAGCGATCTCCGGGAAGCGCTCGGCGATGTACGACTCCAGGCGCAGCACGTCGGGCGTGGAGCGCACCCAGCTGTTGACCACCAGGTTGTGGTTCGAGGTGGTCGCCGCGCACATCCGCACCTCCGGCAGCGCGGCCAGTGCGGGGCCGACCCGGGCCAGCGCGTCGGAGGGCACGTTCGCGTGGAAGGTGGCGAACACCGGATACGGCGAGTAGGTGTGGGCCATCTCGCAGCGCGGCAGCGCGGCCCCCGTGCGCACCATCCACGCCACCCGGCGCCGCACCGTCGACTCACTCATTCCCGTGCGCCGGGCCAATTCGCCGTATCCGGCGCGCCCGTCGGCGCCGAGTGCGAGCAGCAGCTCCCGGTCGGCCTCGGCCGGTGCGGGATCGACGTCACCCACCGCGGGGGGCGTCCCGGAGCGGACTGTCTCGCGCTGGTCGCGGCTGATGGCGCGAATGTCCCAGCGGGAGCCCTCGGTGAAGAACCGGGTGACGATCCGGCTGTGTGTGGCACGCACCCCGGGCAGTCTCCCGAGGACCTCGGTGTGCAGCCGGGAGAGGTCGGCCAGCGAGTCCACCATGACGTTGAGGGACAGGTCGTGGTGGCCCGCTGTGTGCTCGATGCTGGCGATCTGCGGTTGCTCGGCAAGCGCGGCCGAGATCGCTGGGATGCGGCCGGGTTCGCAGTCCACGCCGACGATGGCGACACAGTGGTGGTGGTTGACGAAGGCTCCGCCGTACGCGGTCACCCAGACCAGGCCCTGGGCGCGCAGCCGCTCCCAGCGCCGCGCCGCTGTCACCGGGCTGACTTCGATGGCCCTTCCTACCCGCGCCCAGGACGCGCGGGGCGCGGCCTGGAGCGCATTGACCAGGGACAGGTCCAGCTCGTCCAGCAAGCCGGTGGCGGAATCGGTCACTGTGGCACCTCTCCTGAATGAATTATGCAGAAATCCATGGGGTGTACTCCAGGAGTTTCAAGCTCCTTGTGTGATTTGGCAACGGCCGCCGGCCGTCCGCCGCGGTGGCTGTCCGTCTCTCGGCAGCCGACCACCGACTCGCGACATGTCTCGGAGTTCGCCATGCGCCTTCCGTGGTTGCTGACGGCCGTGCCTGTAGTGGCCCTGCTGTCAGCTGTCTGGCTGCCTTTCGTCAACGGACCGCACTTGTGGTTCGGCATGCCGTCCCTGCTGGTCTGGTCCGTCGTCTGGGTCCTCGCCCTGACCCCTGCCCTCGCCTTCGTCGAGCGGCGCCGCACTGCGCTCGCTGCCGGCCGCCAAAACCTCCAGGAGGAGCACCGATGAGCACCGTCCTTGTCGTCTGCGTCGTCGGCATAGTCGTCATCGGCCTACTCGGAATGATGGGCCGTCGCAAGCCCGCCGCGAATCTTGAGGAGTGGAGCGTCGGAGGCCGTAACTTCGGCGCCCTGACCACCTGGTTCCTGCAGGCTGGGGAGATCTACACGACCTTCACGTTCCTGGGCCTCGCGGGCCTGGCCTTCAGCTCCGGTGTCGCGGTCGTCTACGCCCTGCCGTACCTGCCCATCGCCTACGTCGGCCTCTACGTCGTCAGTCCGATCGTGTGGCGCATGGGGCGCGAACGCGGCCATGTCACGCAAGGTGACTTCTTCGCCGATCGCTACCGCAGCCCCCTGCTCGGCACCGTTACCGCTGTCTTCGGCGTGCTCTTCCTGCTGCCCTATCTGCAACTGCAGATCACCGGACTCGGACTGGTCGTCGAACTCGCCACCGGCAAGGACAACGTCGGCACCCCCGCGATGATCCTCGCCTCGGTGCTCATCGTTGCCTTCGTGTTGTGGTCCGGCATCCACGGTGTCGCGAGGACCGCGTACTTCAAGGACGCCCTGATGTTGGTCGTCCTGATCATCCTGCTCGTCGCTGTCCCCGCCCACTTTCATGGCGGGCTCGGCAGCCTCGGCGGTGAACTGCGCGCCCACCATAGTGAGCTGCTCAGTGTCCCGCACAGTGGCCCGCACGGCACCGTCTGGTTCTTCACCGCGATGCTGACCAGTCTGTTCAGCGTGCTGTTCATGACGATGCCTCACGGTTGGCCCGCGGTCATGGCCGCCGACTCCGAGCGCGCCCTGCGTAAGAACAGCATCTGGATGCCCGTCTACGGCGCTACCCAGGCCATCCCGATCATCGTAGGCTTTGTCGCGATCACCGCGCTCTCGGCTCCCGTGAACGGGAACAACGGAGTCCTGCTCACCCTGGTCTCCCAGGCACTGCCCGCTTGGCTCGTGGGCGTCGTGGCCGTCGCAGCGGCCGCCACTGCCATGGTCCCGGCCGCCGCCATCGTGCTCGGCATGTCGACCATGGTGGCCCGCAATGTGCTGCGCGTACAGGACCCCCGTCGCGCGCTCATCGTCAACCACACCACTGTGGTGGCCGGTGTCGGGGTCGCCCTCGTCTTGGGTATCACCCGGCCCGACGCTCTCGCCAACCTGCTCCTGCTCACCTACAGCGGCCTCACCCAGATGGCCCCGGCGACGGCCGCCGCCCTGACCAGGCGCCCGTTGCTGCGCGCACCAGCGGCGGGGGCGGGCATCGTCGCCGGCGAGGCCGTCCTCATCTGGCTGACCTTCAGCGGCATCTACGACGGTCCGGTGAGCCACGGTCTCATCTCCCTGGCGGTCAACGTCCTGGTGGCAGTGGTGGCCGAGGCGGTCTTGCGCCTGCGGGGCAGCCGTGCCGCCGAGGAGGAGCGAGAGGCCCCGGCGCCGGCCCCGACACCCGTGCGCTGACCTCGCAGTCCCTTCCCGAAGACACACCGTCACGAGCGACCGTCCGCCGGACGTCGCCGCACCACCGCACCGCCCCCCTCGTTCCCGTCCGGCCGCCGTCCTCGGCGACATGTCCAGCCGTACGGGAACGAGGCACAAGAAGGAGACCGAACGTATGACCACCGCGATCAACCGGCAGCACGGCCCCGTCGCCCCTCCCGCGCCTGTGCGCATCGTCCGGGCCCGCCGTATCACCACCCTGGACGGCGAGGCCGATGTCCAGGTCCTCGCCACCGTCGGCGAGAGCATCGCCGCAGTCGGCGAGGCAGCCGAGGCGTACGCGGCACTGCCGGGCGCCGAGACCGTCGATCTGGGCGATGCCCACCTGGTGCCCGGCTTCCACGACGCGCACTGCCACCCCATGGAGGTGGCCAACGCCGCTCTCCGGCTCGACCTGGGGGCGGGCGCCGGAACCCCCCGGGAGCGGCTCGCGGCGCGAGTGGCCGCCACCGAGCCGGGCCGATGGATCGTCGTCCAGGGCTACAACCCTGCCGACGACCCCGACGGCCGCCTCGATCGCGCCGCGATCGACGCGATCACCACCCGCCACCCGGTCCTGGTGATCCACTTCTCGTTCCACATGGCGGTCGCCGGTTCCGCGGCCCTGACGCTGACCGGTCTGCACGACGGCAGCGGCCCCCAGACCGGCGGCGACCTGGGCCGCGACACGACGGGCCGACTGGACGGCTGGCTCTACGAGCGGACCTGGTTCGACCAGCTCTACCGTGCCTCCGGCGAAGCCGCCCTGCTCCCGCAGGAAGCGCCCGAGGCCCTGCTCGAACCGCTGGCCAACGTCTTCACCGCCTACCACGCCGCCGGCATCACCTCCGTCTGCGACGCCGTGACCCCCCCGGCCGCACTGCGCACCTATCAGCACATGCGCGAGCGCGGCCGGCTGACCATGCGGGTGGGCACCCTCCTGTGGCATCGCTATGCGGACGCCCTGCGCCACGCGGGCCTGCACGCCGGATTCGGCGACGAGTGGCTGCGCATCGTCGGCGTCAAGATCATCATGGATGGCGCGCTGGCAGGGGGCACCTGCCTGTGCCGCGACCCCTACCCGGCCGAGACCGGGTCCGACAACGGCATTCAGCTCCTGGACGAGGCCGAGCTCGCCGACGCGGTGCTCGCCCTGCACGCCGCGGGCCTGCGCGTCGGCGTGCACGCCAACGGCGACCTGGCTGTCTCTCAGGTCCTCGACGCGATTGAGGCAGCCCGCGCCGCCCACCCCGAGCAGCGGATCAACCACCGCATCGAGCACTGCTCCCTCGTCGACGAGAACCTGGTCCGGCGGATCCGCGCCGCAGAGGTCACCCCTGTGCCGTTCGGCGCATTCGTCCACGGGCACGGCTCCAAGCTGCGCCGCTACTACGGTGACGCGCGCGCCGAACGGGTCAGTGACCACCGCTCCTTTCTGGACGCCGGCGTCGTCGTCGCGGGCTCGTCCGACCACCCGGCGGGTCCCCTCGAGCCGCTGCTCGCACTCCAGACGATGGTCACCCGGCGCACCAGCGAGGGCGATGTCCTCGGCGCCGACCGAGCCCTGACGGTGCGTGAGGCTCTGAGCGTCTACACCGTCGGCTCCGCGCGCGCCACAGGCGAGTCCCACCTCAAGGGCCGCATCGCTCCCGGATACCTGGCCGACTTCACCGTGCTCGGCCAGGACCTGTTCGCCACCGCCCCCGACGCCCTCGCGGCCGTTCCGGTGCGCGCCACGTGGGTCGGCGCCCGTCAGGTCTGGTCGAACGGCGACGCGTGAGCGCCACGGTGGCGCGCGGGACGGGGCGGCCAACGTGATTCGCACCCTGTGCCGTTCAGAAACTCATCGCTGCTGGTCAAGCCGCGTATCTGTACTCGTTGATGACGCCGCCCAGTACTCGGGTGCGGAGGAGTCGGTGCGCGGTCAAGTCGGTCGGGGGCGCCGGGTGCTCCTGGGCGAGGGGAGGAAGTTGCCCCCGGGCCTGGTGGGGGCGATGGCCGTTGTAGTGGAGGGCGTAGACGTCGAGCACGCGTCGAGCGTGGGCTTCGTTCAGGAGCAGCAGGTGGTCGAGGGCCTCGCGCCGGAGTGTCCCGATGACCCTTTCGCAGTGCGCGTTCATCCGTGGGGCCCGCGGCGCCGTCTTCAGGGTCTCGATGCCCTCGGACGCGAAGACCGCGTCGAAGGACTCGGTGTACTTGCGGTTCCGGTCGCGGACCAAGAAGCGCAGCGACTCCAAGCGCAGGCCCAGGTCGACGGCGAGGTTGCGGGCTTGCTGGACCGTCCACTGCGTGGTCGGATGCGCGGTCACACCAGCGATGTGCAGGCGGCGCGTGCCGTGCTCGAGGAAGACGAGCGCGTAGACCCGGCGAAGATCGACCAGGTCGATGTGCAGGAAGTCGCAGGCGATGACGCCGTCGGCCTGCGCCGTCAGGAACTCTCGCCACGTCGGCCCACCTCTGCGGGGAGCAGGGCCTACTCCGGCAAAAGTCAAGATCTCCCAGACCGTGGAGGCTCCGACCCGATGCCCGAGCCGCGCGAGCTCGCCTTGGATCCTGCGACACCCCAACGCGGATTCTCTGCGGCCAGCCGCAGCACCAGCTTTTGATCGCCTTCGTGGTCGGTGGCCGGCCGGGCCTGCTCCGGCGCTTGCTGTAGTCCCACCGGCGCGCCACGAGCCTTCGATGCCACGCCGGCACGGTGCCCGGAGCCACCGGGAACACCTGCGCCCACGACGCCGGGGTATCAGCGAGGACAACGCCGCGAACCACAGCCGGTCCGCCGGCTCGTAACGCACCGGACCTGCAAGTTGCCTGCGCAGCACCGTCACCGCGATCTGCGAGAACATGAATCTGCCCCTGGTCCGCTCCACCTCGCAGGCACCGGACGGAGCGACACCGAACGAACCACACTCGCCTCCTGCGGCCTTTCCAGGTCCGCCGCTCCAGAAGCTGCTGCGTCACTGTCAGATGAGTCGTACGCCCAGCGCGAAGATTCCCGCGATCAGCACGAGGACCACCCAGACCGAGGCCGTCACGCCTCGGCGGCGCAGCAACAACAACCGGACCTGGTTGACGATGTCGAAAGCCGCGAGAACCGCTCCGAGTCCGCCGATGGCCGCCGCGCTCCAGTAGGCCCATGCGTGCTCCCCAAGGAACCGCAGAAGCAGCAGCGCCGGCACGATGAGCAGGAGCGACCTGATGGAGGAGACGACAGATTCCTTCGTCTGCTCCTGTCGCTGTTCATCATGAGCCTGGTTCAGCATGTTTCTCCCGACCTGGTGGTCGCGGAGACGTCGGCGCGGGCGGCTCGCGGGTCCCCAAACCGTGGTGCCGAGCTCCGCTTTTAGTTCGAAAAATCACTTGGCTGTGGCGCTATCGTACCTGTCCTCAGCAAGGGTCCCTCGTGCGCACACCGCACTGCACGCGCACCTCCACATGCCACTTGACCTTGGGGTGCTTCCGTAGTGAGAGCGGAGCGAAAGGGCCGGGAAGCTCACCCAACAACGACGCGCCGACCTCGACGCCCTCGGCATGCGGACTGGGTGTCCTTCAACGTGATCGACACGGAGAAGCAGGACTGGGCGCGCGGCTGGGCGTCGCTCAAGAAGTTCACCAAACGTGAGCTTCACGCCCGGGTGCCGTACGGGCACAAGGAGGGCGCCTTTTCAACGCCTGGGTCAGGCCGGAGTGAGGTCATCGAGCGGGAGCTCCTAGCGGTGGCCGTCGGTGAGCTCGACGACGGCGGCCTGCTCGTCGACGGAGACGATTTCTCCCTTGCGTGCCCAGTCCTCCGGGAGGCTGTCCTCCGGCACTGAGACCTGGTGGCCGACGCTGAGGTAGTCCGGGTAGCGCTTGGCCAGTTTGAGGGCGATCGGCCGGGAGATGGCCGGCGCCACGAGCTCCGCCAGCCGCACCAGCGCCCGGCCATCACTGCTCAACACCCCATACAAACACCCGAACCGGCCCGGCCCACAGCGCCCAAGACCGGACACCGAACTGAGAACCACCTCGGACACGGAAGCAAGAACTCCCAGGCAGCGGCACCCCAGAGGCGTGCGAGATGATCGCGCCATGGATGAGATCGTCTTGATGTCGGACCCGAAGGTGGCCGCGATACCCGTTACGGAATGCGGTGAACGTCTCGTGGACGTCCGACGCGGCGGCTCGTTGCTGGTCGACGCACGCCAACAGGACCCGGCAGATACCTTCGCGTACCTGCGGGACGGCGTGCTGGACCGGCTGCTCAAGGCCCAGGCGATGCTTCCGCAAGGACTGCGGCTGCTGTTCGTCGAGGGGTACAGGCCACCTTCACTCCAGCGGGAGTACTTCGAGGAGTACGCCAACCAACTGCGCGTCAGCCACCCGGAGTGGCCCAATGGACAGATCCACTCGGCGGCGAGCCGCTATGTGTCCCCGCCCGACATCGCCCCGCACAGCGCCGGCGCGGCCGTCGACCTCACCCTGGCCGACACCAGCGGCCGAGAGCTGGACCTGGGCACACGGATGAACACGGACCCGGAGGAGAGCGAGGGCGCCTGCTACACCCACGCCCTCAACATCAGCGAGGAGGCCCGCGCCAACCGGAAGCTGCTGGGCTCTGTACTCACCGCTGCGGGCCTGGTGAACTACCCGACGGAATGGTGGCACTGGTCCTTCGGCGACCGCTACTGGGCTCTGATCACCGGGAAGACCGCGGCCCTCTACGGCCCGAAGGAGATCACCCCGCGCCACTGACCAGCCCGGCCCTGCCGAACCCGACCATTCAGACGTGAGTCGTACTCAGTTGCTGGCGGTGGCAGCCTTGTTCGTGGCCGCGTAGGGGTCGACGGCCTCGTCCAGGACCACGCCGACGTCGTACGGACAGAGACTGAGCAGGTAGTCGGCCAGCGGCGGCGAGCCCGCCCTGGGAGGGCGCGCGAGTTTCGTGCTTGGTTGGGGTGAGGGAGCGCTGGGCCGCTACGGTCTCAGTAGAGCTGACGGCACGTTGGATTCTCGGCTCTCGTGTCTTGAACTGCAGCCTGACCAGCCGTATCCAGATCAGCCAGGACCGCCACCAACACCAGCCCCACCGTTCCCAGGAACGCCACCACCGCCGTCACCCACACCCACACCCGTGCCCTTGGCGAGGGAAGCGAGCGGTGAGCCTGTTCCCTCGGGCCCGTCGCGGGGGTAAGACCGGCGGCCCTGGAGACGGTGCGGCTCCCTCAGGGGCGGGGGCGGCGCGTCGGGTGTCCGCCGGGGCGGGTTCGGTTGCGGCGGGTGGGGCGATCACTGGTTCTGCGCTGGGTGACAACAGCCGGGTCACGTATGTGGATAAGCAGTACGTGGAAGAGGCCGGCGTGCCGGTGGGGTGGCCGGTGGTGGTGGGGACGGTGCCGGTGCTGGCGTCCGCGTTCCAGCCGCGCGAGGTACTGCGTCAGGCGGTCGACGAGGCCCGCGGGCACGGCCGGAGCGTCGTGCTGGCGAGCGACGCCCCGCACGGTGAGCAGTCGCGGTCCGGTACGCGTGCGTCTGTGCAGGTGATGTCGGGTGGTGGCGGGGTGGGCAAGTCGCAGCTGGCCGCCGCCTACGCCCGTGATGCGGTCGAAGGTGGCGCCGATCTGGTGGTGTGGACGTCGGCAACCGATATCCAGCAGGTTCTGACCGTCTATGCGCAGGCCGCTGCGCTCGTGCAGGCGCCCGGCCTTACCGGCACTGACCTGGAAGCGGACGCACGGGCCTTCGTCAACTGGCTGGCGGCCACCGACCGACGGTGGCTGGTGGTCCTGGACGACATCACCAACCCGGACGCGATCGATCCCTGGTGGCCGGACAGCCAGCGCGGCACCGGCTGGACCCTTGCCACCACCCGACTCAAGGATCCGCGCCTGACCGGCGGCGGCCGGGCCCGCATCGACGTCGATGTCTACACCCCGGCCGAGGCGACCGGCTACCTCACCGCCCGCCTCACCCACGACCGCAAAGCCCACCTGATCGACCACCAGGCCCCGGCCCTCGCCGAGGCACTCGGACACCTGCCGCTGGCACTGGGACACGCCGCCGCGTACATGCTTCGCGAGAGCGCCTCCTGCAGTGCCTACCTGGAGCGGTTCGCTGACCGTGCCACGCACCTGGACGAGCTTCTGCCTCACTGGGCCGACGCTGAACGCTACGGCCGGCAGGTCACTACCACTCTGCTCCTCGCTCTCGACGCCACCGACCAGGACCCCCACGGGCCCCTGGCCCGCGCCGCCCTCCGCATCGCCGCCTTCCTCGACCCCGCCGGACAGCCCGCCGACTTGTGGACCACCAACGCCTTCCTCACCTATCTCACCCAGGAGCACCCCACCGTCCCGGCCCGACGGAACCGCGTCCTGCGCCGCCGGCGCACAAGCGCGGCGCGAACTGTTACAGGCGACGAGGCACTCGCAGCGCTGCGGCTCCTCGACCGGTACGGGTTGATCACGTACGACAGCTCCATCGACAGCCTCCGCGCGGTGCGTATCCACGCGCTCACCGCCCGGGCCCTACGCGAGACCATCCCTCAGGACCAGCAGCCGGCGACCGCCGTCACCGCCGCCGACGCCCTCATCGAGATATGGCCAGACCCTGACCACACACAACGCGAACTGGCCAGCACACTACGCACCAACACGGACTCACTCACCACCCATGCCGGAGAGTCGCTATGGATGCCCGACGCCCGCTTCGTCGCCCACCCCGTGCTCTACGGCGCGGGGGTAAGCCTCCTCAACGCACACCTGCACGGCACCGCCTCGACGTACTGGGAACACATGGTCGCCGACTGCGAGCGGCTGCTGGGCAACGAACACCCCGACACCCTGACCGCCCGCGCCAACCTCGCCACCTCCTACCAGCAGGCAGGACGCACCAACGACGCAATCAACCTGCTCGAACGCGTCCTCGCCGACCGCGAACGGCTGCTCGGCAGCGAACACCCTGACACCCTTTCTGCTCGTAATGTTCTGCACCGGTGGCGGTCGGCGGGGGGTGATTCTGGGGAGCCTCCGTTGTAAAGGGGGCCCGTTCAGCTCGGATTTCTGCGCGCGAAGTAGAAGGGCTGGCGCTGCCCACGGGCGGGCAGTTGGCCACGTTATCGAGTGCGCCGCGGCCTGGCGCGCATGTGCGCCATCCTCGACCACGCTGCCCGCCCTTAAACGGCCCGTCAGCGCGAACGCGGTTCGGGGGCTCCGCCTGGTCTGCGGCGGGCGCAGCGGATGGCACGGTCGTAGCAGTTCACGCAGTTCACGCAGTAGCCGCGGGCCCGGTGCGGCTGGCCGCAGCCGGGTGTCTGGCACACCGGGCGACGTCCGTAGGTCTGCTCCGCGGGTCCGGTGCGGCTGGTGCGGTACCACTGGTAGTAGTGCCGCGCGCACAGTCTCCGGGCCTTGGTCTTCGCCGCGGGGCATCCGGGCACGGCGCAGGCACTCTTGGGTGAGACTCTGTGTGGTGGCGGGCCTCTGTGCCCTTCCCGTCTCGCGGTGGCGACCACCTGCCGGTCGAAGTCGGGGTGGTCGCGGCGGATCCGCAGCACGGTCGTCGGGGTGGTCCCGGGGGCAGCAGCCGCCCCGCGCAGTGTCTCCCCTTGCTCCAGGGCCCGCAGGACCAGGCGGCGTACGCGGTCCTCGTCGATGCGGGACGAGGCAGCGAGGATCGGGGCAACGGTCCTGCCGGTCCTGGTGCCGCGTTTTGCGGCGGCGATGACGGCGGCCTCGAATTGCGGGTCGGTGCGGCGCAGGGCGTAGAACCGAGCGTGCTTCACGCCGGCCTGCTGCGTGGCCTTGTAGACCGACTCGCCCCGGGCGAGCGCGTCCAGGACCTGCGCGCGCTGCTGAGGGTGAAGGGTGCGGCTTTGCGCGGGCTCATCAGGTGATGGCCTCTCCGGTCACGGCAAGCTGCACGGGCTTTTGGGTGGTGGTCAAGGTGTCAGCTCCAGCGCGCGTGGGTTCAGCGCCTGGATCAGGCCGGAGTGAGCTCATCGAGCGGGAGCTCCTGGCGGTGGCCGTCATTGAGCTCGACAACGGCGGCCTGCTCGTCAACGGAGACGATTTCCCCCTTGCGCGCCCAGCCCTCCGGGACGCTGTACTCCGGCACCGAGACCTGGTGACCGACGCTGAGGTAGTCCGGGTAGCGCTTGGCCAGTTTGAGGGCGACCGGCCGGGAGATCGCCGGCGCCACGAGCTCCGCCAGCCGGTTGGCACCGGGTCCGGCGGCGCGGGCGGCCGGCACCGCCTCTCCCAGGGCCACGTCGGCGTGGTAGTCCAGCAGGCTGGCGTAGAGCTTCTGTTCACGGGCGGCCTCGACGGCCGCCAGCTCAGCGGGGGGCTCGATGACGCAGGCGCGGTTCACCTGGCTGGCGAATGAAGCGGACGCAGGACCCATGTGGGCCCTCGACCTCACGGCGGCAATACACCAAGCACTCAGGCGGGAGGAGGGCTTAGCCTCAATACCGTTCAGTTAGTGAATTTGGATGGTGATGTGGGGGTTGTGTTTGGGTTGGGGCCAGTGTGTGTGGTGGGAGCGTTTCGCGGCCCATTTCAGGATCTTGCGTTTGACGACTCGTGGGTGTGTGCGCTTTCGGCGTGGTGGGTTGAGGTGTTGGGCGAGCCATCGGATGGCGTGATGCCAGATCGTGTCGGCCGTGTCAGTGCCCGGAGGGGGAAAATGCGCTCTGCGCGACTGAACGGCGAGCGATGCGGAGGGCTTTGACGAAGGAGACTCTGTCGGGGTCGTGGCCGGCGTGGGCGGCGGTGTCGGCCATCAGGGTGCGAATGGCGTAGTGGCAGCACAGGTGTCCCCAGATTTCTTGCTGGACAAGGTCGGGGGCCTTCGAGCGCAGTACCGCGCGGGGCCCGCGCTGGTGGGTCTTCAGCTCGTCGAAGGTGGTCTCGATTTCCCACCGTTGGACGTAGGCGGCTGCGAGGTCCTCGGCGCCGGCCTCGGCCGGGTCGAGGATCGTGGTCAGCAGACGGTATTCCTCGGGGTTGTCCCGGCCGTCATCGACCGTGTAGTCGATCACTCTGACCGTGAGGGGCTCCGCCGTGGCCCGGTTCGGGCCCGACGTCGGGACGATCCTGGCCAGCCACGACCCGTCATCCAGGGTTTCCAGATACCGGGGCCTCAGGTTCGTCTTCACTCGCCAGAGCAGATCCGCGCCCGTGGCTGCGGACTGCTGCCAGAGGCGGAACCCGTAGAAACCCCGGTCGGCCAGGACCAGCTGGCCCGGCTCCAGCCGCCCGACGAGCTGCCGGGACAACTCCATCTCCGACACACCGCACGGGCCGGTAACAGCGTCGAAGACCGCATGAGTACCGCATTCCGCCAATGCCACCAGGCGGGCCTGCGGAAACGCGGACCGCTCCCCTCGGCTTGAAGCGGGCCGCCCGAAGAACTCTGCGTTGACTGACGTGTCCGCCACGTCCAGGCACGTCCCATCGACCGCCACCAGACGACGCCCCGCCAGCCACGACCCCGGCGTGCCCGGCCCCGCCAGCGGACGCGCGACCCGCGCGAAGAGATCCCGCACCGGCTCGAACCCCAAACGAGACCTGGCCTGGAAGATCGCCGACTTCGACGGCGGCGGGAACGACTCCGACCACCCCGACGCCCACGACAGCCCGTCCGTGAGCTGCGCGAACACATCCTCGTACGAGTCATCGGAATACAACGCCATCCCCATCGAGAAGTACGCCATCACCCGGGCGGGCAACGACCGGCGACGCCGCTCAGTACGCCCCGCCTCCTCGATCACCGCGTCAACCACGTCCGCGGGAAACACCCGCGTCAGCAACCCCACAGACACCAAATCCGACAACCGGACACCAGAAGACGGCTTCACCCAACCAGAACGCGGCATGCCCCCACAGTACCGCCCTGACCCTTAACTGAACGGTATTGGGCTTAGCCTTGATCCGCCGAGCAATAGCCGGTCCAAGGCTTGGGCATGAATACGCGGATGCCCTCTGAGTTGGGACGATGGGACTTCCTACGGTTCCACATCCACAGAGCAAGAGAACACCCGCGAGATGCAATCTTCCCATGCCGTTTCGGCGGTGTCCGCCGCGTTCGATGACGCCAATGTGGTCGCGTATGCCGGGCTGGTCCCGATGATGCGGCTGGCCGAGCGGTGCGGGCTTGCCCGGCTGACAGTGGGGAAGGTGAGGCTGAGCGGGGCGGGGAACGGTGCGGGTGCGGCAGCGGACGCCAAGGTCACCAGCATCGTCGCAGGGATGGCCGTGGGCGCAGACAGCATCGACAACCTGGACGTCCTGCGCCATGGCGCGATGCCGACCCTGTTCGGCGGGATCCGTGCCCCGTCCACGCTCGGCACGTTCCTGCGCGCGTTCACCCACGGTCATGCGCTCCAGCTCCACGCTGTGCACCGAAGGTTCCTCGGCGAACTGGCCGTGCACACCCCGCTGCTGCCCGGCGCGGGGCAAATGGCGTTCATCGATGTCGACTCCACCCACAAACGGGTCTACGGCCGCACCAAGCAGGGCGCCGAGTACGGCCGGTTCAAGGGCATCCGCACCCTGCACCCCTTGCTCGCCACGATCTGCACCCCGCACTCCCGGCCGGTGATCGCCACAGTGCGTTTGCGCCGCGGCAAAGCGGCCGACTCCCGTGGCGCCCCGAAGTTCGTCAGCGAGGCCCTGGCCACCGCCCACGAGGCCGGCTGCACTGCGCGCGGACTCCCAGTTCTACAACGCCGGTGTGATTGCCGCCTGCCGCCGGACCGGCGCCCACTTTTCCATCACCACCGGCATGAACCCCTCGATCAAACGGGCCATCGCTGCCATCCCCGACAACGCATGGCAGCAGATCACCTACCCGACCGCGGTGCCGGACCCCGAGACCGGCGAACTCGTCTCGGACGCCGAAGTCGCCGAGATTCCCGCATACACGGCGTTCGCCAGCCGGAAGAAATCGGAGCGGGTCACGGCCCGGCTGGTCGTGCGCCGGGTCCGTGACCTGGCCAAACCCGCGGTCGTCGGAGAGCAGGGCGAGTTGTTCCCGGTCTGGCGCCACCACCCGTTCTTCACCGACAACCCCGCCGAGACCCTCCAAGCCGAGCGGGAACGCCGTCACCACGCCGTCGTCGAGCAGGTCATCGCGGACAGCAAAGCCTCCGCACTGGCCCACCTGCCGTCGGGGAAGTTCAACGCCAACGCCGCCTGGCTCACCCTGTGGGCGATGGCCTACAACCTGCTGCGGGCAGTCGGCGCACTGACCTCCGCCTTCCATGCCAAGGCCACCACCGCCACCCTCCGCGCCCACCTGATCCAGGTCCCGGCCCGGATCGCCCGCTCCGCACGGCGTATCACACTGCACCTACCGCACAACTGGCCCTGGCGAGACGCGTGGACACAGTTGTTCGACACTGTCCACCGCCCACCCGAACCGGCCTGACCGCCTCTGCCCGACCCGCCCCGCCAGGGCCCAACCGGAACCGAACCTGTGGAAAAGCTGGGCAGACCAGCGGATACCACTTGTCCACACCCGGCCGACAGTCCAGAACCCGCCCCGCAAACCCTCGGAGACCACTTCAAAACCGCGTCGGTGGATCGAGGCTTAGCCTTGGGCTTTCACGAGCGGGCTTGTGCGGGTCTTGATCAGATAGGTGGAGAGTGCTGCTGAGCTGCAACGATGGGACTTGCCAGGGGTTCTGCCCGCTGAGCCGCACCCGCACAGCCGCCCCGACAAGCCGAAACGGCCCACCGGAGAAACCAACGGACCGTCACGAAACATCGAGGCTAGCCGAAACGGCACTCATCCGGGTCCCTCCCTGATCGCGGATCGCATCGATGAAGCAGGGGCCCTTCGCTCCCAGCGGGTTGTGTTGTCCCACCGATCACCACTACTACGAACCCCTCCGACTGCCTCTCGACAGCCCACCATTTCCCGGTTCTGCCGGTTATAGGCAGGCCACGCTTCCCGGGCCGCAAACCCGGGGCCGAGGAGGCCCTCTCCAGTTCCCAGGACAACCCTCCGACCATTCCACGCCCCTTACGCCGGGAGGTCCTTCGGCGACCGCTCCAGGTCCGAGATCGCCCTGGCTCGACAACGTCCGCAAACGCGCCGCGAAACTCCCCGAACAACGCCGAACCGACCTCGACCAACTCGGCATGCGCTGGTAGACGGCTGAGAGCCTGTCGGGTGGCCGATTATGCGTGAAGCGTGACGGTCGCGATCTGCCCTCCGGGCATGGCGACGGCCCCGGAATGATCACGTGATGTGTGCCAGTGCGAAAACTCCGAGGCCGTCAGCGGCCCATGCTGTCCGTCCAGCCTGACCGATGAGATGTGGGAGATCATCCAGCTGCTTCTTCCCGTGCGTGACCTGCGAAGAGGCGGCGGCGTGCGCAAGTACGGGGACCGGTTGGTGCTCGACTCGCTCTTCTACGTGCTGCGGTCGGGCTGCCAGTGGCGGATGCTTCCGCGCGATCTGATGCCCTGGGACGCGGCCCACCGCTGGTTCACCAAGTGGCGGCGGGACGGCACCTGGGACCGCGTCCACGACGGGCTCCGCCGCCAGGTCCGGGTCGGGGCCGGACGCGATCCCGAGCCGTCGGCCGCCGTGATCGACGCCCAGTCGATCAAGACCAGCGAGGGCGGCGAGGCGCGTGGGTTCGATGCGGGCAAGCGAACGACAGGGCGGAAGAGACACGTGATCGTGGACACGATGGGCCTGCTGCTGGTCGTTGCCGTCACCTCCGCGTCCGTGCAGGACCGGGCCAAAGGCCGCATCGTCCTGGCCCGTCTCGCGAAGGGATTCCGCACGGTCAGTCTGGTGTGGGCCGACGGCGGATACGCCAACTCCGTTGATTCCACGCTGCTTTCATGGGCCCGCGACACGTTGGACATCGTTGTGGAGATCGTGAAGCGGACCGACGACGTCAAGGGCTTCAAGGTCCTGCCCCGCCGCTGGGTGGTGGAGCGAAGTTTCGGCTGGCTGGTCCGAAACCGTCGGCTGGCCCGCGACTACGAACGGCTTACCGCGACCTCCGAGGCCATGATCAAGGTGGCGATGATCCGCCTGATGCTCGTCCGGCTCGCCGGGCAGCCATCACGGTGGAGCCATGAATCCCACCGCAAGACCGCCCGAACCAAGACCATCGAGGACCTCATCGCAGCGTAATCAACCGGCCACCCGACAGGCTCTGAGTCGAGTCGGTAGCTGTGGGGTGTGAGATACGCGCAGGGCGGCGGTTTGACCGATGCCAGGAGGGCTGCAAGAGAGCGGATCCGGCTGGAAGCGGTCGGTCGCTTCGAGAGCGGCGCGAAGAACCGGGAGATCGCGGCCGCGCTGCGGGTGAGCGAGCGGTCGGTGGAGCGCTGGCGCCGTCAGTGGCGTGAGCGGGGTGAAGAGGGTGTCCGGTCAAAGGGATCGCCAGGGCGTCCGAGGCTTTCGGCAGACCAAATCGCCAAACTGGAGCGGGAGTTGGGGCGCGGCCCGCTCGCCCATGGCTGGGCTGACCAGCGGTGGACACTGGCCCGGGTGAAGACTCTGATCGGACGGTTGTTCCACGTCGGCTACACGGTGGAGGGGACATGGCGGCTGCTGAAGCGCCATGGCTGGTCGTGGCAGCAGCCGGCCCGCCGGGCGATCGAACGTGACGACAGCGCGGTGGAGTTGTGGAAGAAGGAGGTGTGGCCGCAGGTAAAAGTACGGCGGCGGCCTGCGGGGCCTGGATCGTCTGTGAGGACGAGGCCAGCCAGTCGCTGAGGCCGCCACGCGCGAGGTCCTGGGGCCGCATCGGCCAGACGCCGGTCGTCCGCGTCCGGGGCAGGGGTTCCGGACGGGTTTCGATGGCGGGAATGGTCTGCTTCCGACGCGGAGACCGGTCGAGGCTGATCTACAGCTTTCGCGTCCACCGGGGCCGCAAGGGCGAACCCAAGGGATTCACCTGGCAGGACTACCGCGACCTCATCGTGCGGGCG